>NZ_JBFAIR010000003.1:0-508822 GCF_040654815.1 Streptomyces sp. NPDC050619
GGTCCGGGCCGGCCCGGCCGCCGGGTCCGCCCGGTGTCGGCCGGGGCCCGGCGCGGGCCGCGGCGGCGGGCCGCCAGACACTGGCCCCAGTACCTGGCCATCTCGCCGTACTACCTGCTCTTCACGGTCTTCATGCTCTTTCCGGTGCTCTACACCGTGTTCCTCGCGTTCCAGAAGTGGGACGGCATCGGGGACATGCAGTTCGTCGGGTTCCAGCAGTTCCGCTTCCTCTGGGACGACCAGGTGTTCTGGCTGTCCGTCCGCAACACCCTCGTCATCTGGGTGCTGTCCACCGTGCCGATGCTCTTCCTGGCGCTGGTGCTCGCGGTGCTGGTGAACTCCACCAAGCGCCTGACGGCGTTCTACCGGGTCGCCCTGTTCATCCCCAGCATCACCTCGCTGGTGGCCATCGCGATCTTCTTCGGCGCGGTCTTCAGCAACAACTTCGGCCTGATCAACGCCATCCTGAAATCGGTGAACCTGTCGGCCGTGCCGTGGATGAGCAACGAGTGGACGATCAAGCTGGTGATCGCGGCGCTGATGACCTGGCAGTGGACCGGCTACAACGCCATCATCTATCTGGCCGGCCTCCAGGCCATCCCCTCGGAGCTCTACGAGGCGGCCAAGATGGACGGGGCCGGCCCGGCGCGGATCTTCTTCTCCATCACCATCCCGCTGCTGCGGCCCATCATCCTGTTCACCGTGGTGATCTCCACCGTCACCGGCCTCCAGAGCTTCACCGAACCACAGGTGCTGTTCGGCAGCGAGGCCTCCACCAATCCCAACTCCGGCGGGCCGGGCCAGGCGGGTCTGACCACGCTGCTGTACTTCTACCACCAGGCCTTCGACAACAACGACTTCGGCTACGGGGCCGCGATCGTCTGGGCCTTCTTCCTGGTGATCCTGCTCATCGTCACCGTCAACTGGCGCCTGGTGCAGCGAAAGGAGCGACGGCCGTGAACAGCAAGAACCGCAACCGCGTCCGCGGGCTGAGCGTCCATGCCATCCTGATGACCGGTGTCGTCATCTCGGTGTTCCCGTTCTACTGGATCGTCGTCATGGCGACGAACACCTCGCAGGACATCTACAGCTACCCGCCGAAGCTGTGGTTCGGTTCCAACCTGGGGACCAACATCCAGCACCTGTTCGACAAGATGGACTTCTTCGGGGCGCTGTCCAACACGGTGATCGTCGCGGTCTGCACGACAGTGCTGGTGCTGTTCTTCGACTCCCTGGCCGCCTTCGCCTTCGCCAAGTACGACTTCCCCGCCAAGAAGTACCTGTTCGGCCTCCTGCTCGGGATGTACATCCTGCCGACCCAGCTGGCGATCATCCCGCAGTACGAGATCATGGTGCAGCTGGGCTGGCTGGGCACGCTCCAGGCGCTCATCGTGCCCGCCGCCGCCAACGCCTTCGGCATCTTCTGGATGCGCCAGTACACCAGCACCAGCGTCCCCGACGAACTGCTGGACGCCGCCCGCATCGAGGGCGCCGGCTTCTTCCGCCTGTACTGGCACGTGGTGCTGCCGTGTGTCCGCCCGGCCCTGGCGTTCCTCGGCATCTACACCTTCATCGCCGCCTGGAACGACTACATCCTGCCGTTGGTGATGCTGGTCAACCCGGACCGCCTCACCCTCCAGGTGGCGCTGGCACAGCTGTACGCCGGCCACTCCACCGACTACAGCATGGTGATGTCCGGGGTGCTGCTGTCGGTCGTACCGCTGGTGCTGGTGTTCACCTTCTTCGCGCGCGGGTTCATCGCCGACGCCACGAAGGGGGCCCTGCGCTGACGGCTCACAGGAAGGGCGTGCCCGCGTCGAGCCCCGACAGAACCCGGCCGTACAGCTCCAGGTTGGTGGCGGGGTTCACGAACGAGTGGAGGCTCAGCGCGTGCAGGTCACGGACGGCCCGCTGGACAGGCACCTCCCGGCGCAGGGAGGAGGCTCCGGAGGCGGAGCCTATGAGGTCGACGGCCTCCTTGCACAGCCGCGTCACGTAGCCGCTCTGCGCCCGGATCCGGGCCCGCTCCTCCTGCGTGTACGGATCGCCGGTCTGTGTCCGCGACTCGATCCGTGAGACGAAATCGCCGGTCAGCAGCTCGGCGCAGGAGATCTTCAGCGCCGCCTCGGCCGCTTGCAGATGGGTGACGGCCGCCTCGTGCTGCCGCTCGTGGAAGGTGTAGGTGATGCCCCGCCGGTGGATGCGCTCGGTGAACTCCGTCAGGGCCGACCGCGCCAGGCCGAGAGCGTTCGGCGCAGTCCACGCGCAGAACAGCATCAGGACGGGCATCCGGTAGAAGGGGTCGTCGGCGTTGGCCTTGGAAGGGAACTCTCCGCGCAGCAGTGGCCCGACCGGCAGGACGCGGTGAGCGGGCACCACGACGTCACGCGCGACGACACTGCTGCTGCCGCTGCCCGCCAGCCCCGAGGCGTACCAGTCGTCGAGGATCTCCAGATCGGCCATGGGGACGGCGGTCCACAGCACCTCGGGCGGCCCCTCACCGGACTCGGACTCGACCCGGGCGGTCAGCAGGTGCCAGTCCGCGTCCTGACACCCGGTGGCGAAGGCCGAGGTGCCGTTGACCACATAGCCGTCGTCCGTGGGGACCGCCGTGGCGTCCGGGATGAGGGTGCCGCTGACCCGCACGTCGGGGCTGGTGAAGATCTCGTCCTGCGCCTCGTCGGGGAAGAGCGCCGCGATGAAGGAGCAGCCGGCCTGGATCGACGCCGTGAACGCGGTCGAACCGCACGCGGCGGCGATCTCGGCCAGCGCGTCGACCTGCGTGCGCAGCCGGGCCTGGTAACCGCCATACCGCCGCGGGACGTTCAACCGGTGGACCCCGGCGTCCGACAGCGCCGCGACGACCTCGCCCGTCACCCGCCTGTCCCGCTCGGTGCGTGGCGCGTGCTCGCGGATGAGCGGCCGGAGCGCCCGCACGCGTTCGACGATGCCGGCGTCGCGGCCGGCTGCTGACGTCGGAGCCATGAACGACCTCCCGGCGGGCGGGTGGACGGCGGGCGGGTGGACGGCGGGCGGGTGGACTGGCGCGTCTCACCACCGTCACCCGGATCGCCGGCACTGTCAACGGCGCGGCGATGAACGGCAGTTGGTGTCGAGCACGGGGGTGAACTCCCGGCGGCCGGGTCGCGGGTGACCGTCGTCAATATCCGTAGCTACAGGTTGAAAAATACGTGCTACGATCCACTCTTGCAGTTGTGGTTCCCATAGACTTCAAGTGCCTTCGGCGAGTTTATGTCGCCGGGCACTTTTTTATTTCCGGTCTTCTTTCGGACCGGATTCAAGGAGAATTTGACATGGCTACTGGCACCGTGAAGTGGTTCAACGCGGAAAAGGGCTTCGGCTTCATCGAGCAGGAGGGTGGCGGCCCGGACGTCTTCGCCCACTACTCGAACATCGCCACCCAGGGCTTCCGCGAGCTCCAGGAGGGCCAGAAGGTGAACTTCGACGTCACGCAGGGCCAGAAGGGCCCCCAGGCGGAGAACATCACCCCCGCCTGATGTAGGCAGCGTATGAGGCAGCTGGGGCCCCGCACCTTGCGGTGGGGGCCCCGGCTTCTTTCTTTTCCATCGGCTCGTTCTTGCAGTTCATTCGGTTCATGTCTGCCGGGAATTCCTCGATACGTGCCCATTCGAGGAAGGTTTCCCAATGAACCGATCTGCGCACGCCGGCGGCCGATTCTCCAAGGGGGAGTTCGCGCTGCCGGTCACCCTCACCCCCGCACTCCCCGCTGCGGCGACCTTCGGTGAGATGGATCTCCCCGTCGAGTTGCTGGAACTGCTCACCAGCCTCGGCATGAACGAGCCGTTCCCGATCCAGGCCGCCACGCTGCCGAACTCCCTCGCGGGCCGCGACGTCCTGGGCCGCGGGCGCACCGGATCGGGCAAGACGCTCGCTTTCGGCCTGCCGCTCCTCGTACGCACCGCCGGACGGCGTGCCGAGGCCCGCAAGCCGCTGGCCCTGATCCTCGTCCCCACCCGCGAGCTGGCCCAGCAGGTCACCGACGCGCTCACCCCGTATGCCCGGTCGCTGAAGCTGCGGCTGGCCACCGTGGTCGGCGGCATGTCGATCGGAAGGCAGGCCGGTGCGCTGCGCGCCGGGGCCGAGGTCGTCGTCGCTACCCCGGGCCGCCTCATGGACCTCGTCGAGCGCAAGGACTGCCGTCTGGACCGGGTGGGGATCACCGTCCTGGACGAGGCCGACCAGATGGCCGACATGGGCTTCATGCCCCAGGTCACCGCACTGCTCGACCAGGTGCGCCCCGACGGTCAGCGCATGCTGTTCTCGGCCACCCTCGATCGCAACATCGACCTCCTGGTCCGCCGCTATCTGCATGACCCGGTGGTCCACTCGGTCGACCCGTCGGTGGGCACGGTCACCACGATGGAACATCACGTGCTGCATGTGCACGGCGCCGACAAGCTCGCCACCGCCACCGAGATCGCCGCCCGCGACGGCCGGGTGCTCATGTTCCTGGACACCAAGCACGCCGTCGACCGGTTCACCAAGCACCTGCTGAGCAGCGGCGTCCGGGCCGCGGCGCTGCACGGCGGCAAGTCGCAGCCCCAGCGCACCCGCACCCTGGCGCAGTTCAGGACCGGCCAGGTGACGGCACTGGTGGCGACCAATGTCGCCGCCCGCGGCATCCACGTCGACGACCTCGACCTCGTCGTCAACGTCGACCCGCCCGGCGACCACAAGGACTACCTGCACCGCGGCGGCCGTACCGCCCGCGCCGGTGAGTCCGGCAGCGTCGTCACACTGGTCCTGCCCAACCAGCGACGTGACATGACCCGTCTGATGTCCGACGCCGGCATCAGACCGCAGATCACCCAGATCCGCTCCGGCGAGGCCGAGCTGAGCCGCATCACGGGCGCCCAGGCACCCTCAGGTGTCCCGGTCGGCGGCAGCGGGCCGGTGACCGAACCCCCGAAGCGCGGCGGCACCCCCTTCCGCGGTATGGGCACCCGCCAGGGCCGGCCCGGTGGCGAGACCCGCCGGTCCGCCGAGGCCCGTCAGACCGCCGAGGCCCGCAAGGCGGCCCGGATCCGTCGTGGCGCATAGGCCGAGCCCGGACCGACAACTCCCTTGCGGGCACGGGGACATGACCACCTGGCACCTGACGCCTGACGCCCTGACGTTTTCATGCTCATGCCATGGATACGTCATCGGTATCGCGCTGTAACACTCCTGACGGAGGCTCATATGGCACCTCCGGTCTCATCAGTAGCTCACTCCCCCCACGTGACCGGGTTGATCGGACGTCGCGTCCGGGCCGCAGCGCGGGCGCGGGTGAGGAGGAGTGGATGGTTGGGGAGAGATCCACGGCATCTCGGCGCGATTTCCTGCGTTCCGTCGGGATCGCGGGTGGCGCCGGAGTGCTCTACTCGGCGATGGGCGCGCTGGGCCTCGCGCCGGTGCCGGACGTACGGGCAGCGGAGTACCGGGCGCCGAGCAGGAACGACTTCGCGCTCAGCGGGCGCAGCGCCAAGAAGGTCCTCATACTCGGCGGCGGCATCGCCGGCCTGGCCACCGCGTACGAACTCGGCAAGGCCGGCTACGACTGCCGGATCCTGGAGGCGAAGGACCGGCCCGGCGGCCGCAACTGGACGGTGCGGGGCGGCACTTCGCTGACCGATCTGGACGGGCGCCGGCAGACCGCGTCGTTCTCCAAGGGCCAGTACATGAACGCGGGCCCGGCCCGGCTGCCCCAGTCGCACGTCACGCTCGAGTACTGCCATGAACTCGGCGTCCCCGTCGAGGTGTTCACCAACCAGAACGCCAACGCGTACATCTACCACGAGAACAGCGCCGCCCTCGCGGGGCAGCCGATGCGCTGGCGCACCGCGAAGGCCGACGTCTACGGCTACGTCTCCGAACTGCTCGCCAAGGCCACCGACCAGGGCGCCCTGGACGCGCGGCTCACCGCCGCCGACAAGGAGGGTCTGATCGCCTTCCTGCAGAACTTCGGCGCGATCAAGGGCAAGGCGGACGGCTACGCCTACACCGGCACCGACCGGCGCGGCTACTCCGTCGAGCCCGGTGCCGCCTTCGAGGCCGGCACAGCGCTGGGGCCGGTGCCCTCGCTGTCGGACGTCATCGCCAGCGGCGTCGGGCAGCGCTTCTCCTTCGAGTTCGGCTACGACCAGGCCATGCTCATGTTCCAGCCGGTGGGCGGCATGGACGCCATCCCGTACGCCCTGGCCGAGGCCATCGGGCGGGACCGGATCACGTACGGCGCCGAGGCGCTGGAGGTCAAGGACCTGCCGGACGGCGCCGAGGTCACCTACAAGGACGACCGGGGCCGTATCCGCACCCGGCACGCCGACTTCGTCGTCGCCGCCGTACCGCCCATGGTCATGGCCCGCATCAAGCACAACCTCGGCGCGAACGTCACCGCCGCGCTTAAGTACCCGGTCGCGACACCCGTCGGCAAGGTGGGCCTGGAGTACGGCAGCCGCTGGTGGGAGACCGACGAGCACATCTACGGCGGGATCACACCCACCGACACGGACCTGGCCACCATCTGGTACCCGTCGTACGGCTACTTCGGCCGCCGCGGCACCCTCATCGGCTACTACAACTTCGGCGCGAACGCCCTCGCCTACAGCGCCCTGCCGCACGAGGAACGGGTGGCGCGGGCGGTGAGCCGCGGTGTGAAGATCCACGGCGAGAAGTACCGCACCGAACTCGAACACGCCTTCAGCGTGGCCTGGCACCGCACCCCGCACATCGAGGCCGGCTGGGTGGGCTGGCCCTCGCAGGACGGCCCGGAGTACAAGCTCCTCAACCAGTCCGCAGGGCACGTGCACTTCGCCGGGGACTGGCTCAGCCACGTCATCGCCTGGCAGCACGGCGCGTTCAGCTCGGCCCGCAAGGTCGTGACCGACATCCACGAGAAGGTGATGGCCGCATGAACCGGCGTACGAAGGTTGTCATGGGCACGGTCCTGACCGCCTCGCTCCTCACGGGCGGCACCGCGCTCGCCGACGCCCGGGGCTGGTGGCCCGGCCCGAGGGAGGTGCGCGTCATGCTGCCCGACGGCCAGTCCAATCCCGCTATCGCGAACGGCGTGGCGACCGGCGGGGAGGTGGCCGTCTACCAGAGCAGCGGCCTCGGGCCCACCGCGCTCAACCCCTCGGCGCCGGAGGGGACTCCGGAGCGCTACACCGACCCCGCCCTCACCGAGGGCGCCGAAGGCGTCACGATCACCGAGGCGCAGGCGCTCGTCGTGCTGCGCAACATCAAGACCAACCTGGAGGCCGCGGGGCTCACCCCGGCCCATGTCATCACGATGAAGTGCTACCTGATGAAGCCGCCCGGCGCCGAGAGCGCCGACTACGTGGGCTGGAACCGCGCGTACCGGCAGTACTTCGCCAACATCGACCTGACGACTCATCAGGTCGTGCCGGTGCCGATGGGCACGTCCGCCCCGAAGCCGCCGCTGCTCGCCAACAAGGCCCGCCCGGCACGGGCCACGATGGAGGTCGCCTCACTGGCCGTCAAGGGCTGGCTGGTGGAGGTCGAGGTCACCGCGACGTACGGCAAGCACTGACCGGGTAGTGGTCTCTCCTGTCCGGCACACCACCCCCGTGCACTGGGAGCTTCCGTGGACATCGAAGACACCTCAGCCGCCTCGAACAGCTCGAGCGCCCCTCGTCTCGGCCCTCTCTCCCGCCGCAGATTCCTCCAGACCACCGCCGCGGCCACCGCGCTCGTCACCGTAGGCACGCCGGCCGGGGCCGCCGCTTCCGGCACCACCACGCTCTCCTTCACCGCCGCCACGGGCGGCTCGGCGACCCTCGCCCCGTCCGGTGACCGGCTGGTCGCCGAGGTCCAGAACGTGCTCTGGTCCGTTCCGCGGGAGGGCGGTGCCGCGGTCGCGCTGACCCCGCCCGGCCTCGAACCCACCCGCCCGCAGTTCTCGCCCGACGGCAACCGTCTCGTCGTCTGCGCCTATCGCGGCGGAGGCTTCCACCTCTGGACGTTACGGCCCGACGGCACCGGGACGCGGCAGCTCACCGACGGGCCGTGGGACGACCGGGGTCCGGCCTGGTCGCCGGACGGCACCCGGATCGCGTTCGCCTCCGAGCGCGGGGGCGACACCGTGAGCGGCTCCCCGTACCGCGTCTGGGTCCTTGACGTGCGCACCGGCGCGCTGACCCGGCTCACCGGACGCCCCGGCCAGCAGGGTCCCGGGCAGGGCGCCGCCTGGGAGGACTTCGATCCGACCTGGTCGGCCGACGGCGAGCGGGTGCTGTTCGTGCGCGCGGCCGTCACCGCTGCGGGCGCCCTCCGATCGGACACCGTCGCGTCGGTGGCCGCCGACGGCT
This sequence comes from Streptomyces sp. NPDC050619, assembly GCF_040654815.1. Lineage (NCBI taxonomy): Bacteria > Bacillati > Actinomycetota > Actinomycetes > Kitasatosporales > Streptomycetaceae > Streptomyces > Streptomyces sp. NPDC050619. Next base: position 8,352 of record NZ_JBFAIR010000003.1, read on the forward strand.
CGGGTGCGGTCACCACCGAGCACACCGACGACTCCGGCGCCCAGCTCATGACCCCCGCCGTCTCGCCCGCCGGCCGTCTCGCCTACCTGCGCACCACGGCCTCGCCCGCCGCCTCCAGCACCCTCGTCGTGGACGGCGATCCGGTCGCCGTCGCGGGCGATCTCCTCCCCGCACCGCCCCGCTGGACGGACGGCGAGCGCCTGCTCCTCACGGTCGACGGACACTTCCGCCTGCTCGACCCGGACGCGCCGGGCGACGGCGAGGAGATCCCGTTCACGGCCACGCTGCCCGTGAACCGACCCAACTACCGTGGCAAGGCGTACGACTTCGAGGGCGCCGGCGCCCGCCCTGTCCGCGCGCTGCACCTGCCCGCCCTGTCACCGGACGGCCGCCGCGTCGCCTTCGCCGCGCTCAACGCCCTGTGGACCACCGACACCACGGGCGGCCGTGCACCCCGCAAGGTCCTTCAAGTCCCCACGACACGCTATGTATTGGCCCCGACCTGGACGCCCGACGGCACGGCGCTGGTGTACGCCGACGACCGCGACGGACTGTTCGCCGTACGGCGCCGCGACCTCGACTCCGGCGAGGAGACCCTGCTCGCCGAGGGCGGCCGGGTCTTCCCCGCCCTCTCGCCCGACGGGACGCGGCTGGCCTGCCTGGACATGTCCGGCAACCTGATCGTGCGCGACCTGCCCGACGGCAGCGAACGCAACCTGGCCGCACCGCTCGGCGCGGGCGGCCTGCCCGGCCGCCCCAGCTGGTCGCCCGACGGCCGGTACCTCGCACTGTGCGACCGCAATCGCCTCAACCAGCGCTTCCGTGAGGGCTACAACCTCATCCGGGTCGTCGACACCGCCACCGGAACCGCCGCCCTGCACGCCCTCGCCCCGCACACCTCGCTCTCCGACCGCTACGCCAGTGGCCCCGTCTGGTCCCCGGACGGCCGCTGGATGGCCGTCGTCGCCGAGTCGGCGCTGTGGCTGCTGCCGGTCCGCGCCGACGGCAGCCCCGACGGCGAACCCCGCGCGCTCACCACCGAGCCCGCCGACCATCCGTCCTGGTCCGCGGACGCCCGCACCCTCCTCTACCTCTCCGCAGGCACCCTGCGCCTGATCGACATCGGCAGTGGCAAGGCCCGTACCGTCCGCGTCCCGCTGGACTACCGCAGACCGCGGCCGGCCGACACGGTCGTGCACGCCGGCCGCTTCTGGGACGGCACCGGGCCGGACGTCCGCGAGGACATCGATGTCGTGATCCGCGACGGCCGGATATCGGAGGTGTCCCCGCACCGGGCCGGCCGCCCGGCCGCACGCCAGGTCGACGCGAGCGAGCGCACCGTGATCCCGGGCCTGTGGGACGCGCACACCCACCCCTGGCAGAGCACCTACGGCGGACGCCAGACCGCGCTCCAAGTGGCGTACGGCATCACGACGGCCGTCTCGCTGGGCGGGTTCGCCTACGAGCAGGCACGCATCCGGGAGGCCGTCGCCGCCGGAGTCCTCGCCGGACCCCGGCTGCTGGCCACCGGCGAACTGCTCGACGGGGCGCGCGTCGCCTACAGCATGGGCCGCGCCCACCGCACCCACCAGGGCCTGCGCCGCTCGCTGGCCCGCGCGGCGGCGCTGGACTGGGACTTCGTGAAGACGTACGTACGGGCCCCCGGCTGGGTGATGAAGGAGGCCGCCGACTTCGCGCACGACCGGCTCGGCGTGCGCAGCGGCAGCCACCTGTGCACCCCGGGCGTGCAACTGGGCCAGGACCTGACGACCCATCTTCAGGCCACCCAGCGCCTGGAGTTCGGGCACGCGACCTCCGCCACGGGGCGTGCCCACCAGGATGTCGAGGAGATCTACACCCGCGCCGGCTTCCACCTCGTCGCCACCCCGTTCACGGCAGCGCCCCTGCTCGGCGCCGACCCCGCGCTCGCCGACGACCCGCGCGTCACCACGCTCATGCCGCCGTGGGACACCGTGCTCGTCCGCCAGCAGGCCGGGCAGTCGCCCACCGACGCCCAACTAGCCACACTTCAGAGGGAGTTGGGCGTCTACCGGCGGATCCTCGCGGGCGGCGGTCTGATCGCGCTCGGCACGGACCAGCCGCTCGTGCCGGTCGGGCTGCACCTGCACCTGGCCCTGCGCGCACTGCACCGCGCCGGCCTGTCACCGGCCGAGGCGCTGCGCACCGCCACGGTGCTGCCCGCGCGGGTCTTCGGTGCCGACGCCGACCTGGGCACACTGGAGGAGGGCAAGCTCGCCGACCTCACCGTCGTGGACGGCGACCCGTTCACCGACTTCGCCACCCTGATCCGCACGGTGGCCGTCCTCCGCGGCGGAGTCCTCTTCGAACAGGCGGACCTGGTCGACGCCTTCGGGGCCGCCGCCGCGCGGCATGCCGACCCACAACGGTCGTCCTCGTCCTCGTCCTCGTCCTCGCCCTCGGCCGAGGACTGGCTGGAAGTCAGCCGCCATATGCGGCGCGAGGGGTGCTGCGATCCGGAGAGCGCGGGCTGAGCCTGGCCGGAGCGGGCTCGGGTCCACGCCCGTAGGGACACGAGCCCGCGCGGCACTCCAAAGTGGCCAAATCGAATGTTGCGTTCCTGTTTCCCGAGGCGCAGGTTGGATGCTGCGGGAGCGCTCCCACGCTCCTTCGTCCCCAGTCTCACACTCACCTCGGAAGGCGCGAGATCATGAGTTGTCATGAACCGATCAAGAGAGCCCGATCCCGTACGGCACTCGCTCTGAGCGCGCTGGCCGCCGTGCTGCTCTGCCTGATCCCCTGGAGTGGCACCGCCGTCGCCCATGGTTCGGTCGTCGACCCGGCATCCCGCAACTACGGCTGCTGGCTGCGATGGGGATCCGACTTCCAGAATCCGGCCATGGCGCAGGAAGACCCCATGTGCTGGCAGGCGTGGCAGGACAACCCCAACGCCATGTGGAACTGGAACGGGCTGTACCGCAACGGCTCCGCCGGCGACTTCCAGGCGGTCGTCCCCGACGGTCAGTTGTGCAGCGGCGGCCGGACCGAAGGCGGCCGGTACAACTCCCTGGACACCGTGGGCGCCTGGAAGACGACGAACGTCGCCGACGACTTCACCCTCAAGCTGTACGACCAGGCCAGCCACGGCGCGGACTACTTCCACGTCTACGTCACCCGCCAGGGCTTCGACCCCACCACCCAGCCGCTGACCTGGGACGACCTCCAACTCGTCACCACCACCGGCCGCTACGGACCCAGCCAGAACTACTCGATCGACGTGAGCACCTCGGGCCTCAGCGGCCGTCACGTCGTCTACACGATCTGGCAGGCCTCGCACATGGACCAGACCTACTTCCTGTGCAGCGACGTGGACTTCGGCTGAGCAGGCTAGGGCCTGTCGTTTGGATCAGGTCGCAGGAAATCGACAGCGCTGTTCAGTGCCGGTGAGCGGGGTCTGGTGCGTGCAACTGCAAGGCGGAGGAGGGCGTCGACGCGATGGGGGTCCCCCCGCGCGAGGTTGTTCGAGCGTGGGGGAGTCGGCAACCGACGACAACGCGGCAGATGCGCGTGCCAGACCCCGCGTCTGCGGCGTGATCCAAACGACAGGCCCTAGGTCCGACGGGCCGGGAGGTCGTCAACCGAAGGCGGGCATGATCACGTCGTGGATGAGGCGGAGCTGCGTGTTCACGTCGGCCACGTCCTCGAGGTCACGTCCGGTGAAGGCTTTGACGAGGGTGCGGTCGGTGAGGGCGCAGATCATGTGGTTCACGCCGCTCGGAGCGATCTCCCGCTCGATCTTGTCCAGGCACTCCTGAGGGGTGCCGGCGATGGAGAGGCGTTCGGCGATGTCGGGCGTGGTCAGTTCGATGCCGCGGGCGAGGTCGCCGCCGGCGATGGCGTCGATGACCGGTTTGAGTTCGCCGGGATCCACGCCGTTGCGCCGGAGTTGTTCCTCCGGCATCGAAGAGGCGTAGATGCCGACCATGCTGCGAGCCGCGTCCTTCGCGGCCGCGGAGTCGGGTCCGGTGGCGAGGACGACCCAGGCGCCGATGTCGAGCGACCGCCAGTCCTTGCCGGCCCGTTCGGCTCCCGCCCGGATGTGCCGTACCGCGTAGTCGTATGCCTCGCGGGTGTAGCTCAGCGCGTGGTGGCAGCCGTCCGACAACTCGCCTGCGGCCTCGAAGGACTTGGGGCCGCGCATCGCCCCGAGCTTCAGCGGGAGATGGTCCTGGACCGGCCTGGCGAAGGTGAACAGGCCCTGGTAGGAGAAGAACTCGCCGTCGTGGGTGATGGCTCCGTCGTCCAGGAAGGTGCGCACCACATGGAGCGCCTCCTTGACCCGGGAGAGCGGGCGCGTGCCGGCCCAGTCGATTCCGTACTGCGCGAGGAGGCCGAAGTTCCCGCTGGACAGCACGCCCTCCGCGCGCCCGCCGGACAACTCGTCGAGCGTGGCCAGCGCCTGGGCGATCAGGGTGGGCTCCCGCAGCGTGACCGGGGAGACGCTGGGTCCCAGGCGGATCCGGGAGGTCTGTCCGGCGGCTGCGGCGAACAGCAGCCACAGATCCTTGTGCCAGGTCTCGTCGGCCGCGTAGCAGGCGTGGAAGCCGAGTTCGTCGGCGAGTCTGATCGAGGCCAGCGACTCCTCGACGGGGTAGTCGGGGAGCATGGCGTAGCTGAACTTCACAGGGCCACCTTCCGTAGAGGGCTGAACCGTTGTGCGGACGGGTCGTGCTCCTGTCGTTCTGCTCCAAGGGTGAGCCGGGGGCCCTCGACTGTCGAGTGCCCCTGTGCCGTTCTCTGGTGAGAAACCACGCCCCTGGCCTTTACAGTGAGGGACACCAGCTCCGGTGACTCTCCGACCTGTGAGGTACACGCGAACCATGTCGACCGAAACGTTTGAGTTCCAAGTAGAGGCCCGTCAGCTCCTGCAGTTGATGATCCACTCGGTCTACTCGAACAAGGATGTCTTCCTGCGCGAGCTCGTCTCCAACGCCTCCGACGCGCTGGACAAGCTGCGTCTCGAATCCTTGCGGGACGACACACTCGACGCGGATGTGTCCGATCTGCACATCGAGATCGAGATCGACAAGGACGCCCGCACCCTCACCGTGCGGGACAACGGCATCGGGATGTCGTACGACGAGGTGGGCCGGCTCATCGGCACCATCGCCAACTCGGGTACGGCCACGTTCCTCCAGGAACTGCGGGAGGCCAAGGACGCGGGCGGAGCCGAGGGCCTCATCGGCCAGTTCGGCGTCGGCTTCTACGCCGGCTTCATGGTGGCGGACGAGGTGACCCTGGTGACCAGGCGCGCCGGCGAGACCCAGGGCACCCGCTGGACCTCGCGCGGCGAGGGCACGTACACCCTGGAGCGCGCCGACGACGCGCCGCAGGGCACCGCCGTCACGCTGCACCTCAAGCCCGCGGACCCCGAGAACCAGCTCCACGACTACAGCGCCGCCTGGCAGATCAAGGAGATCGTCAAGCGGTACTCGGACTTCATCACCTGGCCGATCAGGCTGGTCCCGGAGGCGAGCGACGGCGAGGCCGCACCCGAACCCGAGACGCTGAACTCGATGAAGGCCCTGTGGGCCCGCTCGCGCGAGGAGGTGTCCGACGACGAGTACCACGAGCTGTACAAGCACATCAGCCACGACTGGCGTGAGCCGCTGGAGACCATCCGGCTCCAGGCGGAGGGCACCTTCGAGTACCAGGCCCTGCTGTTCGTCCCGTCGCACGCCCCGCACGACCTGTTCACGCAGGGCTACCAGCGCGGCGTGCAGCTGTATGTGAAGCGCGTCTTCATCATGGACGACTGCGAGGCGCTGCTGCCGCCGTACCTCCGCTTCGTCAAGGGAGTCGTCGACGCGCAGGACCTCTCGCTCAACGTGTCCCGCGAGATCCTCCAGCAGGACCGCCACATCCGGATGATGCAGCGCCGCCTGACGAAGAAGGTCCTGTCCACGGTCAAGGACCTGATGACGTCCGCCCCTGACCGCTACACCACCTTCTGGCGGGAGTTCGGCGCGGTCCTGAAGGAGGGACTGGTCACCGACTCGGAGAACCGCGACGCCCTCCTCGCCGTCTCCTCGTTCGCGTCCACGAACGGCGACGAGGAGCCGACCACGCTCAAGCAGTACATGGAGCGGATGAAGGACGGCCAGGACGACATCTACTACCTGACCGGCGAGTCCCGGCAGAGCATCGAGAACTCCCCGCACATGGAGGCGTTCCGGGCCAAGGGCCTGGAGGTCCTGCTGCTCACCGACGGCGTCGACGAGGTGTGGGTCGACGCCGTGGGCGAGTACGAGGGCAAGCGGCTGCGCTCCGTCGCCAAGGGCGAGATCGACCTCGGCGCCCAGGGGGACGAGCAGGCCGACGCCGAGCGGGAGAAGCAGAGCGAGGAGTTCGCCGGGCTGCTCGGCTGGATGAAGGAGCAACTGGACGGGGACATCAAGGAGGTGCGCCTCTCGTCGCGCCTGACCGTCTCCCCGGCCTGCGTCGTCTCGGACGCGAACGACCTCACGCCCGCGTTGGAGAACATGTACCGCGCGATGGGCCAGGAGGTGCCGCGCACCCAGCGGATCCTCGAACTCAACCCCGACCACCTGCTGGTGAAGAGCCTGAACCAGTCCTACAAGGAGGGCGGGGACCGCGCGCGGGTCGCCGAGACCGCCGAACTGCTCCACGCCCTCGCGGTGCTCGCCGAGGGCGGTCAGCCGAAGGAACCCGCCCGTTTCGTCAAGCTGGTGGCGGACCGCCTGGAGCGCACGCTGTAGTGCGGGGGACCTCACCGCGACGGCCGGTGGCGGCTGCGTCCGTGCGTCTCACCCACGCACGGTGGTACCGCCGCCGCCGGTCGGGGCGGGCGCCGCTCGCCGGAATGCCCACCCCATGTCCGGTTCCATCGCGAACCGGAACACCCGCCGGACGGGCGCGGTGCACAGCGCCGTCACGACCGCGGCGGCGACGACGGTGACGGTGACGGCCCCGAGCGGCTGGTAGATCCAGGCCGGGTCGTACCAGCCCCAGGGCTTGGAGATCTGGGCGACGAAGCCGTGCAGCAGGTAGCCGTAGAGGGTGCCGGCGCCCAGCGTGGTGAACCACGTCCGGCGCCCGGGCACCCAGGCGAGGAAGCAGGCGACCAGCGTCACCGAGCAGCCGAAGAGGGCCAGGGTCATCACCGGGCCGTACCAGTCCGGTACGCCGAAGTCCGCGGCGGTGTCGCGGTGGAAGAACCAGCCGTAGTCCATCCGCGGCACCACCCAGTACGCCACGGCGAGGGCGCAGGCGAACACCGGCACGGCCAGGACGCGCGCCGCGCGCCGGCGCACGAGCCGGAAGTGCTCCGGCTTCAGGCACAGGCCCAGGACGAAGTACGGCAGGAACTGCAGGGTTCTCGGCAGATCGAGGTCGCCGCCGATGGGCGAGAGGGTCGCCAGCATCGCGACGGCGAGCGCGAGCGGCATCGGCCAGCGGACGCTCTTCCAGATCGGGGTGGTCAGCCGCCAGATGAAAAGGGCCGCCAGGAACCACGTCAGATACAGGGGATCCAGCAGGCTGATCGGCCGGTCCGGTTCGCCGTCCGTCCACCGCGTGAAGAGGGTGTACGCCGTCTCGAAGACGACGTAGGGGACGACGACGCCGGTGACCAGACGCTTGACCTTCTGCGGAGTTGCGTCGAAGCCACGGGAGAAGTAGCCGGACATGATGATGAACGCCGGCATGTGGAAGGCGTAGACGATCATGTAAAGCGCGGTGACCGTCCGGCTGTCGGAGCGCAGCGGCTCCCAGGCGTGGCCCATCGCCACCAGGACGATGGCCAGATACTTGGCGTTGTCAAAGAAGGCGTCGCGCTGCTTCGGTGGCTCGAGTGGGGTCCGCGCCGCTGAAGCTGTCCCGTCCGAGACAGCGTCGTCGACGGCGGCCGAGGTGTGAGGGGGCGGCATCCGACGCGCCTCACCGACTTTCGCCGCCGCAAACATCTCGCACGAGGTTGTGGCGTGACTCACAGGAGCGGAAGCGGAGTCGCGTCCTTCGCGGGGATCAGTTCGGCGAGCAGGAGCGTTCGGTCGTCCGCGCCGCCGGTGGGGGAGGTGCGCTGAAGCAGCCCCTGGCACAGTGATCGCAGGCTGTCCGGGCCGCCGGCGGGTTCGACGCTCTGCGCGTCGAGGTGCCCGGCGAGGCGGGCGATGCCCTGGTCGATGTCGGCTTCTCGGGACTCGACCAGGCCGTCGCTGTACAGCAGGAGCAGCGCGGGTTCGGGGACCTGCACCACCGTGGGTTCGTAGGTGCCCGTGCCGAGTCCCAGCGGCAGTCCCGCGCTGGTGAGTGAGACCGGTGTGGCGGGCCCGCCCGGGCCGCGGATCAGCGGCGGTGGATGGCCGGCTCCGACGAAGGCGCAGCTGTGGCGCCGCGCGTCCCACTCGGCGTACATGCAGGTGGCGAAGGAAGCCCCCGGTGTGTCACAGGCGAGCAGGTCGAGCCGTCGCATCAGCTCGGCCGGGGGGATGTCGAGCCCCGCCAAGGTGCGTAAGGCGGTGCGCAGTTGGATCATGGCGACGGCCGACTCTGGACCGTGCCCCATGGCATCCCCGACGATCAGCCCGACCTGGCCTCCCGGCCGCGCCAGCACGTCGAACCAGTCGCCGCCGATGATGTTGTCCTGGCCGGCGGGGAGGTAGCCGTGGGCGATCCGGCAGCCCTCGAACTCCTGGGCCGTGGCGGGCAGCAGGCTGCGGCGGATGGCCAGCGCGGTGCGGCGCTCGCGTTGGTAGCGGCGTGCGTTGTCCAGGGCCACGCCGGCGCGCGCGGCGAGCGACTCGACGGCCACGGCGTCGCCGGGCAGGAACGGTGCCCTGTCCGGGCCGCGGGTGCAGGCGATGAAGCCGACGGCGGTGCCGCGCAGATGCAGCGGGACGACGAGGAAGGAGGTCGCCCGCAGGATGGCGGCGACGCGGGTGTCGCCGGCCCCGGAGGCGATGAGCCGCTCGGACGTGTGGGAGTCGACCGCGTCGAGCAACTGCGTCCGCCCGGCGGCGAGGGCGCGCGCGTACGGAGTCTCGCGCGGGAAGACGATCACCTCGCCGACCGGCAGCACACCCTCCCAGACCTCCGGTGGATCGGCTCTCACACGCAGCGCCAGCCTGCGGGCCTCGACCTGGGGCGGATCCGGGGCGAGGTACGCGTTCTCCTCGAGTCGCCAGCGCTCCAGCAGATAGACCGACGCGGCGTCGCAGAACCCGGGCGTCAGCGCGTGCACGACGTGGCTGCCGGTCAGGTTCAGATCGAGTTCCGAGCCGATGACGTCGGCAGCGGGGGAGAAGGTCGGCCGGCGGCGCGAGTGCGCGGCGGGAGGTGCGTGGTCGCTGTGGCTGCGAGCTTCGTTCCGCAGGATCGCGCCCTTCCGGCTGGGGGTAGGCTTCGGCCGCGTGGCATGGACATCTCCTCGCCGCGTCGTCGGCAACTATAGGATGTCGCGTCAACACCCCAGAACAGACAGGGAGTTGTTGTCGTGGCGGGCAGTGAAGGTCTACCGCAGGGGGTCGACCCCGACAAGGCGAGTGTCGCGCGCATGTACGACGCCATGCTGGGCGGGCAGCACAACTTCGCCATCGACCGGGAGGCGGTGGCGGCCTTCACGGCCATCGACCCCCAGGTGCGCACGCTGGCCCGGGCCAACCGCGCCTTTCTGGGTCGGGCGGTGCGCTTCCTGGTGGCGGCCGGGGTGCGGCAGTTCATCGACCTCGGGTCGGGCATCCCCACCCAGGGCAACGTCCACGAGGTGGCGCAGCAGGCCAGCCCCGGGGCCCGCGTGGTCTACGTGGACAACGACCCGGTGGCCGTGGCCCACAGCGCTGCCTTGCTCGCCGGCAATCCGGACGCGGACATCGTCGACGGGGACATCCGCCGGCCGGCCGACATCCTGTCCTCCCCGCAGGTGCGGAAACTGATCGACTTCGATCAGCCCGTCGCCGTACTGATGATCACGATCCTGCACTTCGTCACCGCGGAGGAGGACCCGGCCGGCATTGTGGCCGCCTTCCGGGACGCCCTGCCCGAGGGGAGCCGGCTGGCGCTGTCCCATGCCACCAACCAGGACCGCCCGGACACGGCCGCCGCCGTGGGACAGCTGTACCGGTCCAGGGCCACCTCGCCGGTCACCCCGCGCTCCCACGACGCGATCCTCGGGCTGTTCGACGGCTTCGACCTCGAGGAACCCGGCCTGGTCTACGTACCCCTGTGGCGCCCGGACCCGGGCGAGGGCGTCCCGGACAATCCGTCGGAGTACTGGGTGTACGCGGGCGTCGGCCGCAAGCGTTCCTGAGGCAAGCGGCGGGCGGTCAGTCGATCAGCGGGTAGTGGCAGGCGGTGTGCCGGCCGGACGGCGTGCGGGTGAGCGCGGGACGTTCCACCGCACAGCGCTCACGGGCGTACGGGCAGCGGGTGCGGAACGTACAGCCCGTCGGCTTGTCCACCGGGTTGGGCACTTCGCCGGTCAGGACGATGCGTTCCCCGCGTGGTCCGTCCACCGAAGGGGTGCCGTCGTCGATGTCCGGGACCGCGGACAACAGCGCCTGCGTGTAGGGGTGAGCGGGTGACTTGTACAGCGCCTCCGTCTCGGCGAGTTCGACGATCTCGCCGAGGTACATGACGGCGATCCGGTCCGACACATGCCGGACCACGCCGAGGTCGTGGGCGATGAAGACGTAGGTGAGCGCGAACTCCTCCTGGAGGTCGGCGAAGAGGTTCAGTACCTGGGCCTGGATCGACACGTCGAGGGCGGACACCGGTTCGTCGGCGACGATCAGCTTCGGGGCGGTGGCCAGCGCCCGGGCGATGCCGATGCGCTGGCGCTGGCCGCCGGAGAACTCGTGCGGATAGCGGTCCAGATGCGCCGCGGCCAGTCCTACGACGTCGAACAGCTCGGCGACCCGGCGGCGGACCGCGGCGCCGTCCCCGTAGCGGTGCACGAGCAGGGGCTCGGCCACGATGTCCCCGGCGCGGCGGCGGGGGTTGAGCGAGGCCTGCGGGTCCTGGAAGACCAGCTGCATCCCCGGACGTACGGGGCGCAGCCGGCGTGCGGACAGGGTGGTGATGTCCTGCCCGTCGAACTCGACCCGGCCGCCGGTGAGTTCGGTGAGCCGGACCAGGCAGCGGCCCAGGGTGGACTTGCCGCAGCCCGACTCGCCGACGATGCCGAGCGTTTCGCCGGCGTGCACCTCCAGGGAGACTCCGTCCACGGCGCGCAGCACCCTGCGGCGCCGGGACAGCGCCTCCGCACGCAGCGGGTAGTGCTTGGTGACGTCCGTGGCGCGCAGCAGCACCTCGCCGCCCGGCGGGGCGGCGCTGTCGTCGTCCACTGTCGCGAAGTTCTGCGCCGTCACGATGTCGTCTCCCTTGCCACGTCCGGTACGTCGATCGCGGCGGCCCGTGCCGTCAGGCGCAGCGCCGCACGATCGTCGGGGGCCAGCCAGCAGGCGTCGCGGTGCGCGGTGTCACCGTTGCCCGCGGCGAGTGCGGGGCGTTCGTCGCACCGGTCGTGCCGCAGGCGGCAGCGCGGCGAGAAGGCGCACCCCTCCGGCAGGCTCCCGGGCGAGACGGGCACGCCCGCGATGGTGGGCAGCCGCCTCAGCCGGGGACCCCCGACGCGGGGCACCGAGTCGAGCAGCCCCCAGGTGTAGGGGTGCCGCGGACCGTGGAACACGGCCCGGCGCGGGCCCTCCTCGGCCGCCCGGCCGCCGTACATGACCAGGACCCGGTCGGCGATCTGGGAGATCACGCCCATGTCGTGCGTGATGAGTACGACGGCCGATCCGCGCGCGTTGAGCTCGCGCATCAGGTCGAGGATCTGCGCCTGCACGGTCACGTCGAGCGCCGTGGTCGGCTCGTCGGCGATGAGCAGTGCGGGGCCGCAGGAGAGGGCCATCGCGATGACCACCCGCTGGCGCATGCCGCCGGAGAACTCGTGCGGGTACGACTTCGCCCTGGAGGCCGCGTCGGGGATGCCGACATCGGACAGCAGCTCCACCGCGCGCGCGTGCGCCGCCCTCCGGGACACCTGTTCGTGCGCCCGTATCTGTTCGGCGATCTGCCAGCCCACGGTGTAGACGGGGGTCAGCGCGGTCATCGGGTCCTGGAAGACCATGGCGATCTCCCGGCCCCGTATCGCGCGCATCCGCTTGTCCGGGAGAGCGAGCAGGTCCTGCCCGCGGAAGAGGACTTCGCCCGACACGGTCACGTTCGGGTTGGTCAGCAGCCGCAGTACGGCCAGCATCGACACGCTCTTGCCCGAGCCCGACTCGCCCACCACGCCCAGGATCTCGCCGGGCGTGACGGAGAAGGAGAGGCCGTCGACGGCCGTGACCGGGCCGGTGCGGGTGCGGAAGGAGACCCGCAGGTCACGTACTTCCAACAGGGGTTCAGGCATGGCGGGCCCTCGGGTCGATTCGCGCGTACAGGATGTCCACCAGTGCGTTGGCGAGGACCACGAAGAACGCCGCGTACAGGACGGTCCCCATGATCACGGGCAGGTCCAGGTTCTGCAGGGCGTCGAAGGTGAGCTTGCCGATGCCGGGCAGGCCGAAGACGACCTCGGTGAGCAGGGCGGCGCCGCCCACGAGCGCGCCGAAGTCCAGGCCGAACAGCGACACGATCGGGATCAGCGAGCAGCGCAGGGCGTGCCGGATCAGGATCCGCCGCTCGGACAGGCCCTTGGCGCGCGCGGTGCGGACATAGTCCTCGTTCAGCGCGGTGACGACCTCGCCGCGCAGCAGCCTGGCGTAGATACCGGCGTACAGCAGGGCCAGGGTCAGCCAGGGGAAGAGCATGTGCAACGCCCACTGGCCGACGTTGTCGCTCAGGCCGACGTATCCGGGTGGCGGCACCCAGGAGAACACCGAGTCGTGCAACTGCTTCTGGGTGATGAGGTTGACGACCTCGCCGAGCCAGTAGGCCGGCAGCGAGACGCCGACCACGCCGACCAGCATGATCAGCGGGTCGACGGCCGTGCCGCGCAGGGTCGCCGCGGCCGTGCCCATGATGATGCCGACGGCCATCCAGAGGACCGCCGCCCCCACCACGAGCGACAGCGTCACCGGCATCGCCTGCACGATCTGCGGGATGACGCGGGAGCCCCGGTTGACGAACGACTCCAGGTCGCGGTCGACCAGCAGGTGACGCATCATCAGCAGATAGCGGACGGGCATCGGGCGGTCGAGGCCGAAGGAGTGCCGGACCTGGGCGAGCGTGGCCGGGTCGGCGTTGCGTCCCGCGATGCGGGCCGCGGGATCGACTCCGGGGGTGGCGAAGAAGATCAGGAAGACCAGGATGCTGATGGCGAACATCACGAACAGGGCCGAGGCGAAGCGCTTGAGCGCGAAGGAGAGCATGAGCGTCACACCCCTCCGCGCAGCCGGGCGCTCGGATCGAGCGCGTCCCGCACGCCGTCGCCCAGGACGTTGAGTGCCGCAGTGGTCAGCGCGATGAGCAGTCCCGGCGCGATGGTCACGGTGGGGCGGGTGTAGAGCAGCCCCAGGCCGTCCTCGATGATCGTGCCCCAGCTGGCGTCGGGCGGCTGGACGCCGACGGACAGGAAGGACAGGGCCGACTCGGTGAGCATGGCCAGCGCGGTCATCAGCGGCACGAAGACGATCGCCGTGGGCAGGACGTTCGGCAGCACCTCCCGGCGCAGGATGCGCGGGATGGGCGCACCGGAGCCGACGGCCGCGTGGATGAAGTCCTTGTTGCGCAGCACCAGTACCTGGCCGCGCAACGGGCGGGCGATGTACGGCACATAGATCGCCGCGATGATCGTGACGGGCAGCCAGAGACTTCCCGCCTCCACGGTGAGCGGCCCCAGGCGCAGCCCGTTGGTGAGCAGGACGACCGACAGACAGATGGCCAGCAGATACACCGGGAACGCCCAGATCACGTCCAGGATCCGGGAGATGACGGCGTCCACGGCGCCGCCCGCGTAGCCGGCGACGACCCCGACGGCCGTACCGATCAGGCAGGTGAGCAGGGCCGCGGTGACGCCGATGAACAGGCTCGTACGGCCGCCGTACAGCAGGCGGGCCATGACGTCGCGGCCCTGGTTGTCGGCGCCGAGGAAGTAGTGGGCGGGGTCCCAGGTGGGGCCGATGGGCGTGACTCCGAGGCCGAGGCCGGTGCTGCTGGGAGTGAGCACCGGCACGGTCTTGCCGTCGACGACCGTGGTGCCGGAGACATGGGACTGGAACGGGTCGGTGTGGGCGATGTGGTCCGCGTACAGCGGCGCGCACAGGGTCGCCAGCACGACCACGAGCAGGACGACGGCCGCGGCCACCGCCGACCTGTTGCGCAACAGGTCGGCGGCGGCCGTCCGCCAGGGGCCCGGCGAGCGCCGGGCCTCGGTCGACGGGTTCGGGAGCGTGCGGCTCATTTGACCCACAGCTGCCCGACGAGCATGTAGAACTGCTTGCTGAACTGGTAGTTGCCGACCCGCTTCGACGTGAAGTCGATGAGCTTCGGGGTGATCAGCGGGACGACCGGGGACTGAGCCATGACCTCCTGGTCGATGGTGCCCCACTGCTGGTCGGCGCTCTTCTGGTCGGTCTGCCCGGTCTCCAGCGCGGTCTTCATCTTCGCGTCGATGCCCTTGTCGCAGAAGCCGGCGATGTTGATGCTGGAGTCGCTGCCGGGGTGGAACGAGGCGCAGGACAGCAGCACGTTGAGGAAGTCCGAGGCCGCCGGATAGTCCTGGTACCAGGACGTCAGCGCCAGCTGCACCTTGTTCTTGGTGTTCTGGATGTAGGTGAACTGGATGTTCCCCGACAGGGGCTTGAGCGTCGCCTTGTAGCCGAGCTGGGTGAGCAGGCTCTGGAGGTACTGTCCGATCGACTTGTTGACGTCGTCGTCCTGGACGACGATGCCGACCTCCTGCCCCGCCGTACCGGACTGCTTCACCAGCGCCTTGGCCTTGGCCAGATCCGCGGCCGTCCAGGTCTTGCCGCCGCCCTTGGTGTAGTCGCACGAGTCGACGTGCCCGGGGAAGCCGGGCGGCAGGATCGTGCACGCGGGAGAGGCGAGGTTCTTACCGCCGTACAGCCGCACCACGGCGGACCGGTCGACGGCCCAGTTGATCGCCTGACGGGCCAGCTTGTTGTTGAAGGGCGCCGTGTTGACGTTCAGCGTCGCGTACCAGAACGCGGTCAGCGGGTTCACATGCGCCTGGGAGGCGTACTTGGTGCCGATCTCGTTCAGCCGGTCGGCGGGCGGCGGGTCGTACATCCAGTCCGCCTGGCCGTTCTGCACCGCGGTGACCTCGGACTCGACGGTCTGGCCGAAGGTGTAGTCGATCGCGTCGGGGTAGCCCTCGGGCTGCGCCGGACGCGACCACTCCTTGAAGTGCGGGTTGCGCACCAGCTTCAGCGCCCGGTTCGGGTCGTACGAGGCCGCCATGTAGGGGCCGGTCGTCGGCAGTGGCTTTGTGCCGGCGTCCTTCGCCGGCGAGTCCTTCGGTACGACGCTGGCGTGCGGGACGGCCAGCTTGAACGCGAACTCCGGGTCCGGGGCGGTGAGGTTGACGGTGACCGTGTTGGCCGTGGCGTCGCCTGTCACACCTCCCTTCAGCGTGCAGGAGGCGGGCTTCTTCAGACAGGCGTCGGCTCCGACGATGCCGTTGTAGAAGGTGCCCGCGGTGGGGCTGGAGACCTTGAAGATGCGCTGGAAGGACGCCACCACGTCGTCGGTGGTGACCGCCTTGCCGTTGGAGAAGGAGATGCCCTTGCGGAGCGTGAACGTGTACGTCTTGCCGCCGTCGGTCACCTTCGGCATCGCCGTCGCCAGGTCCGGGACGACGGTGAACGACTGCTGGCCGCCGACCTTCTTGAACGAGAGCAGCCCGTCGTACATGGACTGGTACAGCTGCCAGTACTGGAGCGTGTAGTTGACCTGAGGGTCGAGGCTTCCCGCGGCGGCGTGAGCGACGAGCTTCAGCGTGCCGCCCTTGTGCTGCGGCTGGAAAGCGGAGGAACCGGAGCCGGACGAGGACGCGGTCGGGTCGGAGGAGGCGCCGTCGTCGGAGGACGAACAGGCGGCGGCGGTCAGGGCGAGGGCCACGGTGGCGGCGGCGAGCGCGCTGCGTCTCTTGCTGCGGGTCATGCTGGACATGCGGGACATCCGGGAAGCTCCCGTCGGGGGATCAGTCGGTGGAGTCGAGGAACGAGCCCACGACGCGGAGGTAGAGCTCCTCCTCCTCGACGTGCGGCATGTGGCTGGAGTGCTCGAAGAGGTGCCAGCGCACGTCGGGGATGCGGTCGGCGAACGGGCGGAGGGTCTCGGGAGTCGCCTCGTCGTACCGCCCGGACACCAGCAGGGTCGGCACGTCGATCAGGTGCAGCCGGTCGATGACCGACCAGGTCTTCAGAGTCCCGACGACATGGAACTCGTTCGGCCCGTTCATCGTGTGGTACACGGTCGGGTCGGCCGCGATGTTGTCCCAAGTAGCCTGGATCTCGGGCGGGTTGGGGACCAGACGGCACACGTGGCGCTCGTTGAAGACCTGCTCGGCCGCGCGGTAGTCGGGGTGGTCGGTGGTCCCGGCCGCCTCATGGGCGAGCAGCGTCGCCTGGACCTCCCGGGGGAGGGCGTCGCGCAACTCGCTCGCCGCCGAGAGCCACAGCTCCATGGACGCGGGGGAGTTGGCGATGACCAGACCGCGCAGCCCCGGTGGACGGCGTACGGCGTGCTCGGCGGCGAGCATGCCGCCCCAGGACTGGCCGAGGATGTGGTAGGCGTCGGCGATGCCCAGCTGCTTGAGGAGAGCGTCGAGTTCGTCGAGGAAGAGCTGGACGGTCCAGAAGTCGGCGCCCTTGTCGGGCAGATGGGTGGACAGTCCGGTGCCGAGCTGGTCGTAGTGCACCACGGCGCGACCCTGCTGGGCGATGCCCGCGATGCTCAGCGTGTAGTTGTGACCGGCGCCGGGCCCGCCGTGCAGGACGACCAAAGGTGTCCTGCCCGGTTCGCCCGTGATCCGGTACCAGGTGGACCAGCCGTTGAAGTCGACCGTTCCGGTGTGGTTCGGTTCGGGAATCGCCACGGGGGAGCCTCCCAGAGCGGCTGGAATCAGCCGACCTCTGTCTTAAATGAGTTGGGTGTGACGGATGGATGAGATAGTGATTGGGTAAAAGGTCAGCGCACAAGACCTTTTAACCGGGCGGAGCAAGACGTAACGGCGTGTTTACGTGGCACCCGCCCGTTCACAGAAGCGGCGCCTGAAGGGAAGACACCTGACATCCGTACCTGAGCCACCTGAACCGGGGGACGAGTTCTCCCGGGTGCTCGACCGCGTCCTCCTCGGCGGCACCCCGTCGTCGTCGCTGCGCCCCGTGCGCGTGACCACGGCGGTCGACGAGGTCTCCGACCGGCTGCTCACCGCGATCGCCGTCGGAGAATTCCTGCCGGGCGAACGGCTCCCGGCCGAACGCGAGCTCACCCGGCTGCTGCGGGTGAGCCGCCCCACCGTGCGCGAGGCCGTCGGACGCCTCCAGGCCCTGGGAGTCATCGAGATCCGCCGGGGCCGCAACGGGGGAGCCTTCGTGCGCGAGAGCTGGAGCGAGTCCTCCGGGGCCGCTGTCCGCCGTACGCTGCTGCCCCGGTGGGAAGAGTTCGAGCAGCTCTTCGACCTGCGCGGGCTGGTGGAAGGCCTGGTGGCCGCGACGGCCGCCCGACGCCGACGGCCCGAGGACTTGGAGCCCATGCGTGAGGCGCTCGCCGCGCACCTGTCCGCGCACACTCCCCGGGAGGAGCAGGCCGCCGACAGCGCCTTCCACCGGAGCATCTGCGCGGCCACCCACAATCCGCAGATCGCCCTGCTCAGCCGGGACCTGCTGACCCGGATCAGCCTCGGCTTCCCGATCGAGCCGTGGGGCAAGGGCGAGCGGACCCACTTCCACCGGGCCGGCCAGGGCCACACGGCCCTCTACGAGGCCATCGCGGCGGGCGAGCCCGAGCGAGCGGAGGAGATCGCCCGGGACCACTTCATGATCAGCGCCGAGATGATCCGCGACGTATTGGCCCGTGTTCGGGCCGGGGAGCAGCCCGGATAGACGGATCAGGCTTTCACGCGACCGCGTGCCACCAGCCTCCTCAGCAGCGGCCAGGCCAGCAGCAGCGCGATCACCGCGTACACGGTCACCGCGAAGGGCGTGTCGACCAGCCCCGTGACGCTGCCGTCGCTGATCTGAAGCGCGCGCCTCAGCTGCTGCTCGGCGTTCGGGCCGAGGATGACGCCGATGACGGCGGGGAGGACCGGCAGGCCGTAGCGCCGCATGCCGAAGCCGATCAGGCCGATGATCAACAGGATCACCAGGTCGATGACCTCGCCGCCCACCGCGTACGCGCCGACCGCCGCGAAGAACAGGATCCCGGCGTACAGATACGGCCGTGGGATGCGCAGCAGCTTCGACCACACCGGCGCCAGCGGCAGGTTGAGCGCGAGCAGCAGCACCATGCCGACGAACAGCGAGGCGATCAGGCCCCAGACCAGGTCGGGTTCGCGCTCGAACAACAAGGGCCCTGGCTGGATGCCGTACTGCTGGAAAGCGGCCAGCATGACCGCCGCGACCGCCGTGGTCGGCAGGCCCAGGGTCAGCATCGACACCAGCGTGCCCGCCGCCGAGGCCGACGCCGCCGACTCCGGTCCCGCCACGCCCTCGATCGCGCCCTTGCCCCAGTCGTCCTTGTGCTTCGACAGGCGCTTCTCCGTGACGTACGACAGAAAGGTGGGGATCTCGGCGCCGCCCGCCGGAATCGCGCCGAACGGGAAGCCGATGAACGGGCCGCGCAGCCATGACCTCCAGGTCCGCCGCACATCGTCGCGGCCCAGCCAGGGGCGGCCCACCGGGATCGCCTCGCCCGGGCTGCGCCGCAGGTGCGCCGCCACCCACAGGGCCTCGCCGATCGCGAACAGGCCGACCGCCACGATCACCACGTCGATGCCGTCGGCCAGTTGCAGGGAGCCGAAGGTCAGGCGCTGCTGGCCGGTCATCTGGTCCAGGCCCACCAGACCGAGCGTGAGACCGATGAGCAGGGACGCCAGGCCCCGGATGCGGGACGAACCCAGCACCGAGGTCACGGCGATGAACGCGAGCACCATGATGGCGAAGTAGTCCGGCGCACCGATGTCCACCGCCAGGTCGGCGACCGTCGGAGCGAGCGCCACCAGCAGGATCGTGCCGATCAGGCCGCCCGCGAAGTGGCCGATGGCTGCAGCCGCGAGCGCCTGCGCGCCGCGCCCCGACTTGGCCATCGGGTTGCCCTCCATGGCCGCGACCACGGCGGCACTCTCGCCGGGCGTGTTGAGCAGGATCGAGGTGGTCGAACCGCCGAACATCGCGCCGTAGTAGATGCCCGCGAACATGATGAACGCGCCGATCGGGTCGAGTCCGTACGTCACGGGCAGCAGGAGCGCGACGGCCATCGCGGGGCCGATGCCGGGCAGGACGCCGATCGCGGTGCCGAGCAGCACGCCGATGGCGGCCCACAGCAGGTTGACCGGGGTCAGCGCCGTACCGAACCCGTCCATCAGGGAGTTGAGGGCATCCATGTCACAGCACTCCCATCAGCGGGCCGCCCGGCAGCGGTACGCCCAGCAGGTTGTTGAAGACGGCGTAGGTGGCGAGGGAGAGGACGGCCGCGATGAGCGGGTCCCGGTCGGCCCGGCGGCTGCCGAGCGTGAAGGCGGCTCCCCAGAACAGGAGTGCGCCCGCGACGGGGAAGCCTGCGGGCTCGATGAGGACGGCCGCGCCGAGGAACACCCCGGTGAGCAGCAACACCGTGCGCCAGTCGGCGGGTTCGGACAGGTCGATGTCCTCGCCGGTCTCGGCCTGGCCACGGCCGCCGCGCAGGACGTCGACGGCGAGGAGGGCGGCGATGACGAGCAGCCCGACCCCGACGACGACGGGCACGGTCTTGGGGCCGACGGGCCCGCGCTGGGTGAGGTCGACGTCCATGGTGAGCGCGTCGGTCAGGACCAGCACGCCGAGCGCCAACAGCAGGACGCAGACGCCGAGTTCGGAGTGCTCGCGCAGCCATGAGCGCAGCCCCGAGGGCCGCTCGGCCGGCTCCGCCGGCTCTGCTTGGGAAAGGCCCGTCCGCGTCGTCACAGCCCCAGCTCCTTCAGCACCGAAACCACGCGCCTGTCCTGGGCGTCCAGGAACGCGCCGAACTTCTCGCCGGTCAGGAAGGCGTCGTCCCAGCCGTTCTGCCGCATCGACTCCTGCCACTCGGGGGAGTCGTGCAACTCCTCGATCAGCCGGGTGAGCTTGTCGCGCTCGGCCTCGGACAGGCCGGGCGGGGCCACGATGCCGCGCCAGTTGGTGAAGTCCACGTCGTAGCCGGACTCCTTGAGCGTGGGCGCGTCCGCGAGCTCGTCGACCCGCTCCGGGCCGGTGACCGCGAGCAACCGGAGTTCGCCCGCCTTGATCTGGTCGAGGTACTCGCCGACGCCGGACACCCCGAAGGCGACCTTGTCGCCGAGGATCGAGGCGAGCAGCTCGCCGCCACCGTCGAAGGGGATGTAGTTGACCTCCTTCGGAGCGATGCCGGCGGCCTTCGCCATCAGCATCGGCGCGAGATGGTCGGGGCCGCCGGGTGAGGAGCCGCCGCCCACCGGGAGCTTGCCGGGATCGGCCTTCCAGGCGCGGACGAGGTCGTCGATCGTCCGGTACGGGGAGTCCTTGCCGACCACGACGACGTCCTGCTCCTCGGTGAGCCGGGCGATCGGGGTGGTGTCGGCGAGGGTCTTGGGCGCGTGGTTGGAGCGGACGGCGCCCACGACCCCGAGGCCCATCGACATGGCGAGCTTGCCGTTGCCGTGCTCGCTCACGAGCCGGCTGAGTCCGACGGTGCCGCCGGCACCAGGCAGGTTGAACACCTCGATGTTGTGCGTGAGTCCGGCGTCCTCGGCGTTCTTCGCCGCCGTACGGGCCGTGATGTCGTAGCCGCCGCCGGGCGTGTTGGGAACCATGAAGCGCAGGCCCGGGATCCGTGTGCCGGTCGCGGCGTCGCTGCCGGTCGTCAGCAGCGGAGGTCCCACCAGCACGAGCACGGCGGCCCCGAGCAGGGCGAGAGGGGTGCGCAGGCGCACGAATGCCACCACCTGTCGGTACGTCGGTGAAGGTCGATGAAGTACGGCAGCCTGTGGGGGGAGGGGGGTGATGTGGGCCACATGTTGCCCGTACGTCCAGCACCTGTCTCTCTTGCGGAACCAACGGAGCTTGTGGTCTTTGCGGTCACCGGCCGACTCGGGTCGGGACATCGGTCTGGCGCTCGCCCGCCCGGTCTGCGAGCGTCACGGTGGTGAGATGCCGGTGACCACGCCCCTGACGGGGCCCTGTTCACCGCGCGCAGGACCGTCAGCCACCTCACCGACGCGGTGGCGGAAGGAGCGCCTCGATGACCCGTACGGCGTCCGGCACGACCGACACGATCGATGTGCTCGTGGTCGACGACGACTTCAGGGTGGCCAAAGTCCACCGCACCTTCGTCGAACGCGTCGAGCCGTTCCGGGTCGTCGGAGTCGTGGGCACCGGCGAGCAGGTGGCCGACGCCGTCGACGCACTGCACCCGGACCTCGTCCTGCTCGACCTGTATCTGCCCGACGTCTTCGGCCTGGACGTCATCCCCCGGCTGCGCACCGCCGGCCACGACTGCGACGTCATGGTCATCAGCGCCGCACGCGAGGCCGACGCGGTGCGCGGTGCCGTCCGTCACGGCGTCGTCGACTACCTCCTCAAGCCGTTCGCGTTCGACGACCTGCGCACCCGCCTGGAGCGCTACGCCCACCAGCGCGGCCGCCTGCTCGCCACCGTCGTGCACGGCCAGGCCGACGTGGACCGGGTCCTGGCCGGAGCACCCGTGCCGGCGTCGACCGCCGGCGCGCTGCCCAAGGGCATGAGCGCGGAGACCGCCGCACTGGTCGAACGCGCGCTCCGCGACGCGGAGGGCACCCTGTCCGCCGCCGAGTGCGCGACCTCGACCGGCATCTCCCGCGTCAGCGCCCGCCGCTACCTGGAGTACTTCCACACCACCGGCAGCGCGGAGGTGTCCCTGCGCTACGGCACGGCCGGGCGGCCCGAGCGGCGCTACCGGTTCCGCGGCCGGCCCACGGGACTGCGGCCCGGCGGCGAAGCGCGCGCTTAGGGGTCAGAACTTCCTGGAAGTCGGCTGCGTGAACTTCCGGGCTGTAGGTCGGGACGCTGAGCAGGTACTTCTCGGAGCCTGCGGTGAAGACCTCGGGTTCCTTGAACGTCGCATACGAGGGGCGGATGTGCAGCTCATCGCCCAGCCTGTTCGCGCCCGCTGACGTCCACGGTCCGATTACCCAGCCCGCAGTTGCTGAGACGGATGCCAGTACGGCCCCCGTGATGCCAGATCCGATGTAGTTGCAGAATCGGGCGGAGAGAGTTTCGATTGTGGCGCCGTGCCATCCGGGCTTCGAAGATCGAGACGCTTGACGAACAGACCGCGACGACCAGAGCGCACAGCGCGATGGTGGTCTCCGAATTCACTCGCGGCCCTGTGATGCTCTACAAGCCTCAAGGTGATGACGGTATCTACTCGGTCGACGAGCAACCAGAGCACCACGTGGCCAACACGTGAGTGACTGCTCACGGTTCCACAGAGCACCGCTCCCGAGGAATACGCGACACCTCAACATGCGAGCCCACCAGCCCCGCGGCCGTTCATCCCCGGCCTATGAACAGTGTCTGGAGACAGCAGCCCTGGCGAGACCCCGCCGACTACTTCGATACCGCCTCGCGGGAGCTTGAGGAGGGTGGCGAGGAGGAAGCCGCCGCACACTACGAGGAGATGGTCCGGCCCGCCGCCGGCAGACAGCCGGGCCGAGGAGCCCGTGCTCTACCTGGAACGCCCCGGCGGAGACGACGAGTTGCGGCTGAGCGTCGGCCCGGCGGCGTACGCCCACGAGTCGCAGGTCCTGCTCGCCCGGAGCGAACTCATGGACGCGCTGGGCAGGAGAAGTTCCACTGCGTCTCTTGCGGCCACACCGCGCACGCGGACACGGTGAGCGCCCTGAATGTTCTACGGGCCGGGCTGGTCCGTCGCCAAGCCACACCGGCTTAGCGAGAAGCCCCCTCGTTCACGAAAGGGAGGAGTCACGAGTCCGGAATCCACCGGCGCCGGCAACTCCCGCATCCCCGCGGTGGTACGGCGTCCCGGACCGGCCGGGCTCGTCCCCGCCGTCCAGGTCAGCCAGTGCCACGTCCGTCTCCGTGGCACTGCCACTGCGTACCGAAGCCGCCAGCCCGGTCAGCCCCAGCTCGTCCTCCAGGCCCCGGCCCCCGTCATCGCGAAGGCACTCGGCTATCACGACAAGACCGTCACCCGCCTGGTCACCGACAGACGGGTCCGGGCAGTGACACGCAGATGACAGTCGATCGGTAGGGGACCGACAGCCCGGATGCCTGGTGGCCTACAGCAAACGGCTCATACCGTCTGTTGTCATGAACGACCACGAGGAAGAAGTGCACGAGCACGACCGGGGCCTCTCCTACGACCTTCCCCTTCTCACCCGTCGCCGGATGGTACGGCTGCTGGCGGGGGTGAGCCTGGTGCCGCTGGTGGGCTGCACTTCCGAGGGGGAGACCACGGCGTCCTCGTCCCCGTCGTCCTCCCCGTCGTCCGCGTCGTCGCCCGTTCAGTGCGAGACGATCCCCGAGGAGACCGAAGGTCCCTTCCCCGGCGACGGTTCCAACGGCGTCAACGTCCTGAGGGAGAGCGGTGTCGTCCGCAGCGACATCACGAAGAGCTTCGGCGACTCCGCGCGGGGTACCGCCGAGGGCGTGCCCCTGACGATCACGCTCACGGTGGTGGACGCCGCCTCCGGCTGCGGCACGCCCAAGAAGGGCGCCGCCGTCTACATCTGGCAATGCGACCGGGAGGGCAGGTACTCCCTGTACGACGACGGCGTGACGGACGAGAACTACCTGCGCGGCGTCCAGGAGGCGGACGACAAGGGACAGGTCACGTTCAAGAGCATCTTCCCCGGCTGCTACCCGAACCGCTGGCCACACGTCCACTTCGAGGTGTACGGCAGCCTGGCCGACGCCACGGCGGCCAGGTCCATCACGAACACCTCGCAGCTCGCGCTGCCGAAGGACGTGAGCGACAGGGTGTACGCCACCGACGGCTACAGCGAGAGCGTGGGAAATCTCAGCGAGCTCTCCCTGGAGTCGGACAGCGTCTTCAGCGACGGCTACGACCAGCAGCTCGCGACGGTCACCGGCAGCGTCGAGCAGGGGTACACCGCGACGCTGACGGTTCCGGTGTGACCCGTCACCGATGAACGGCTCGGGGTTCATTCCACCCGCTCACCATCCAGCCTCTCCGACTCGCGCCCCATCCCATCGACAGGGGCACTGAGCTGCCACTTGGCTTGACTCTGTCGGGAATCCTGCCGTGATGGCACCCTGAGGCGCCCGGGGGCACACCACCATGATCCGACGCTGTGCGAAGGACCTCGCGACGCGGTTCTGATCAGGGACTTCGGAATGGTGGAGAGCCCACAATTGGCGGTGGTGGCCGGTAGCCGGGCGGCGGGGCGAGGTGCTCGCACACGTCGGTGTACTCGGGGAACACGCGCCGGTTTCCTTCGCCAGCGCGGGAAGAACTGTTTGGCCTCGGGGGCCAGTGGTCTGCCAGGCGTAGTCGGGCCCGTCGGTGAGCGCCCGGAGGATCAGCTGGCGGCCGAGGCCCCGGCCCGGAGGATGGACTCAGATGTCCTGATCGTGTGGGGGGTACTCGCTCGCGATCGCCTCGGCCCATTCAGCCAGGACTCGCCATTGTTCTGGGGGCAAGTGGCGCCCGCAGCGGAGGCGCTGCTCGGGACCGGCACTGTGCGATGAGGCGACGGCAAGCGTGTGTTCGATGGATCGCAGAGCTTGAAGGAGAGCCCGCAGGGCGTCGTCATCCGAAGCGTCGGGCAGGGTGGTGTCATTGAGGAGGCGGATGACCGAGTGCTCGGGGATGCCGCAGCATAAGGACAGTGCTGCGACGTCCAGTAACTCTGCGAGACGGCCTGGCCGCTCGGTCACTTGGCTGAGACGCTGCACCTGGCCGGCGAGGCTGGTGTGGATGGCTGTCATCGAGTCCTCCTGAAGGCGTTGCAAGTCCCGGGCCCCTGACCTGAGTTGAGGCTATCCAGCCGTTCAGATCACTGCCAGAAGGCCGCAGTGTCGTTCCGCTGGGGGACAGGCCGGCCGAGGGTACGCCCGCGGCCGGGGCAGCATGGCCGCAGGCATCGTTGTGAGTGGCGGGCAACTCCTAGTCTGAAAGACCGGGCAGTGAGATGGCGGCGCCCTCCAGAAGGCGCCGTTCCGCAGCGGTGAATGTCGGACTGCCGAGTTGGGGACGTAACGGTCCCATCAGAGCCGCTGCCAGGACGCTGGGCCGCAGCAGGGTGGTGCCCGGGGCCTGGAGCGTCAATACCTCCGTCATCGCGGTCGCCACATGGTAGGAGCCGGTCGCGGTGTGCGAGAGCCGGCTGACATAGCGGTGCAGGAGCCGGTCGGCCGTGCCCGCCTTCTTGCCTTTGGTCGTCGGATAGTGGATGTCCTGACCGATGGCGAGGCTCCAGGCGAGCTTGACGGATCGGGCGATGGCTCGCTGCGCCTTGTGGGCCATGCCGGTGCCGAGTTCCCGGGAGGCTATCTGGGCGCGCAGGGCGAGTGCGCCCTGCGCGGCCACGGACATGCCGTGTCCGTACACGGGGTTGAACGCGGCCACCGAGTCGCCGAGTGCGACGAGGCCTTCGGGCCAGGACCTCAGACGTTCGTAGTAGTACCGCCGGTTGACCGTGCTGTGGGTGGTGGTGACGTCGGTGAGCGGCTCGGCCTGAGCCAGGAGATCAGCGACGATGGGGTGGCGCAGAGTGCGGGCGTACGCCTCGAACTCGGCCGCATTGCGGGAGGGCTGCCCGCCGGGGGTGCCCATCAGGCTGACGTGCCAACGTCCGCCTTCGATCGGCACGATGCCGCCTGAGCGGCCGGGCTCGGGCAGCCGCGGATCGGCCTGCACACTGATCAGGGGCCAGTTCTGGGTGGAGACAGGGGCGCGGTAGATACGGCTGGCATAGGCCACGCCGGAGTCGATGCGGTCTTCGGCCAGCCCTGTGATGCCCAGTTCGGCCAGCCACTGCGGGGTGCGCGCTGCCCTGCCGGAGGCGTCGATGACCAGATCCGCGGCCAGCTCTGTTTCGGTGCCGTCGGCGGCGCACAGCCGCACCCCGGTGACGCGGCGGGAATCCCCCAGCAGAGCCGTGGCCCGGGTGAGCGGGCGAACGCTGACCCGCGGGTCCTTCAGGACCTGCTCACGGATGACGAAGTCGGTCAGGTCCCGGCTGGCGGCGATCAGGTAGTGGCTGTCGCGTTTCCAGCGGCGATACCAGCCCTCGGGGGAGTAGAGCACCATGTTGGTGGTCATGGGGACGCGGTTGGCGCCCGCGGCCAGAAGCTGGTCGATCGTGCCCGGCAGAAGCTCGTCGATCGCGCCTGCCCCGCCGGACAGCAGGATGTGGAAGTGCGCGGCTTGGGGGACGCCGGAGCGCGGCTGGGGCCCGGTGGGCACTTCGTGCGCGTCGATGATTTCGACGGTGTCGACGTAGTCTTTGACGGCGGCCGCGGCGAGCATGCCGGCGAAGCTGCCTCCGACGATCACGGCACGGCTGCGGTGCGGCGAGTCACTCATGAGAGCTGCTTTCTGCGGAGGCACCGTGGTGCCGGCGGATGCCTGAGACGACGGGCGAGGCGAGCGCCTCCGACAGGCGGATCAGGTCATGAGATCGCCATTCCTGCGTGTCCGCAGCCTGGGCAAGATCAGGACTCGTTCGGGCCTGCTGCGCAGTGGCTGCGACGATCATGGCTGCGTCCGCCGTAATGGCGGCAGTTCGCTCGTCCTCACCCTGCTCCAAGGCGGAGCGGTGGGCCTGTGCGTGCACCATGGCGTCGTAGTACGGGGCCAGGGCAAGGAGCGCATCGTAGATGAGCGTCTTCCGCCCGGTCAGGTGCATAGCCGGAGCGGACCACCATGGCGGCAAGGCGCGGATGGCTCCCGGCGTAGGCACGTGCAGAAGCTCCCGCCACAGCGGGGCGAGCTGCCGCAGCTGCCGCATTGCCTGAGTGGTCTGCGCGATACGCGGACCTGCGAGCGGCAGAAAGAACCCGGTGACCGCGAGGAGGGCGGAGGGAGCGGCCAACTGCGGGGCGACCTGGTCGATGAGGAAGTCCAGGTTGTGGCCGGTCCACCGGGCGCCGATCGCGATGAGCTTGACGACGTCGTAGCACACATGCAACAGGTAGGCGGGGGCCAGGATGCGCAGTCCCGCTCGGAGCGAGCCGTGCACCTCAGTCGACCAGCGCCAGCACAGCACGCTCGTCGCCATCGTTGCCGCACCCTGAGCGATCAGATACGTAAGGATCATTTCGCGGATGTACGGCGTGCTGGCGTAGTAACCGTCGAACAGGGTGAGTTGCTCGACCGGAGCATCACCCACCCAGAACAGCACAATGATCGCGACGACGACGAGAGTGTAGGCCGTGATGCACACCTGCGAGGCACGGCGGGTCGTCTCCGGCGGCGCCGGGCGCCAGTTGATGATCAGCAGCAGGCTCGCTCCACCGAACGTGGCCAGCACCGAGTACACAATGGGGGCCGCGACATTGGGTATTCCGGTGAGCCGGTTGATTTCCGCGATGGATTCCGGCGCTGCCAGGAAGAAGACCCACGCCCCGGCGAAGAGGAGCAGGCAGGCGGCACGCAGCAGCATGTCGTGGCGCCTGTGGATGAGCGCCGGGACTTTCAGGAGACAGATCACCAAGAGCAGGCTGCCGCAGATGTAGAAGGCGGTGCTGTCGGGGCCGTGGTTCACCGTGCTGTGACTCTCCTCAGACGGGCACTACCCGCTCGCTCGCGATCGGAAAAAGGGGTGCGCCATAGAGACCTGGATACGGTCGGCGAGGTGGTGCGGGTCGGCGAGAGAGGGGGCCTGCGCGAGGGCGGCCTGCACGTCCGTGGCGAAGCGGAACCCGAAGAGTTCTGCCTCGCGTTCCCATTCAACCGTGTGAACATCGGCGCGGGCGGCGAAGTGCAACGCGGCGTCCGTGCGAGCGTTCGGGGGCAGCTCGATGTCGTCGACCTCGGAGACGACGGCTACGAACTCCGCCAGGGCGCCTGCCGCCGCAGTCTCCCGGGCGCGTGACGCGAAGGCACCGTGAGCGCCGGCGCTGCATTGACCCTGGAACATGTGCCACGCCTCATGACCGATGATCACGAGCTGGTGCTCGGGGTCGGTGTTCTCCTCATAGACGATCAGGTCATGGCTGGTGCGGTCGATCCACAGCCCGCTGGCGATCCCGGGCGGAAAGGCTGTCCTGCGCAGGCGGACCGGCCGTCCTCGCACGTGGGTGAGGGCCTGGCCTAACGCGGGGATGACCTCCTGCTCGCCGGCGGGCGACGGCAGGTTGCGGACGAGCTGCGCACTGAGCTGCCGCATCGCCCTGGCTCCCGTACTCACTGCTCTCCTTCGCTCTCATCAAGGACCAGCAGGGCATTCAGGGTCGCGGTGAGAACCTTCCACCGGTCCTCTGGCAGGTCACGTGCCTGCCTGAGGGCGATGCCGCGGACGTCCTCGAACTGGTCCTGTATAGCGGCCAGGGGATCGGCCGCGGACTCTGAGGTCTCTGGCACCGGCTGCTGCGCCGCGAGGATGGGCAGTAGTACGCGGTTGAGGGCCTCGGGTGCCGGGGCGGTGAAGAATGCTTCCTTGCCTTCGACGCGGAAGAAGCGCACCAGGCCGTGCAGGAGTTCGACGCTGGGCGTTTTGTCGCCGGAGCAGACCTGGCGTGCCCAGACTCCGGAGACTCCCAGCTGCCGGGAGATGCTGCCGGCGAGATCGGACATGCGCTGGCCGTTGCGCGCCAGATGGGACTCGGAGAGGACCTTGAGGCGTGCCCGGACTCGCTCGTTGACGGTGTCGGCGGGGGGAGTGCCGCCCCGGAGCAGGGTACGGACGGTGTGTTCGGGCAGGGCCGTCTCGGCTGCCAGCTCCTCGGGTTCGAGCAGGTCCGACTGCTCCAGGTCCTGCTCTTGGAGCAGCGCCCTGAGGCGCTCAAGTGTCTCGGGCAATAGTGTCTCGGGCAGTGGCGGGGCAGAGTCCACCGGCGTACTCCCAGGCGCTCCGAATCGAATTCTGGTGTGCATCGGGCACGGTACGCGCCCCCGCCCAGAATTTCAACGATCGTTAACTGGCTGAAAATGATCGTTGAAGTCCCGGTTTCGGCCGGAGCGGCGTCCGGGCGCCGGACGCTGCGGGCACACGTGGGAGGTCGGCCGGCGCGGGTGCAGTCCACCCTTCCGTCGCGCCGTCACGGTCAGGCCGATAGCCGGTCGAGGTCGCGTCGTTGGCGACCCGTGGGCGGCTGCCGTCCGCCTTGATCGCCGCCGAATCCTGCATGGTGGGCACCCGCTGTGTCCAGGGGGCCGTGTGCGGGTCGGTTTTCGGCGGGATCCGCCCGGACCTTCCCACTGTCGGCGGCCGGACCTGCGGCATCTTCCGCTGCAGTGCTGATGCACCCACGGGGCGCCACCGTCCGCTTGTCCTGCACCCCCCCGCATTGGAGATTTGCGTATGCGTGCGTCAACTGTTCCAAATGCACAGCTGACCGAGCGCGACTTCACCGACCAGGACGTCGCCGAATTCCGCCGCCTGATGACGGAATTCCTCACCACCTGCAAGACAGCCGCCGCCACGCACGCCCCGCACGGCGAGTGGGAGCCCCCTGCCTCCGACCTGTTCGGCCAGTTCAGCGATTCCATGGAGCTGATCGCGGAGGTCTCACGGGCCCTGAGCCACACCCGTCGCGACATCCGCACGATCAACACCCAGGCCCGCATGCGCGCATACGACCGCACTTCCGAGCCGGCCCAGCACCGGCAACCGCACTGAGAGGCACCCGAACTGCTCTCGGCACATCCCGTGTAGCAGGCGGGCGGGGCCGAGAGTCCGGCGGCGAAGGCCGGCCTGACTCCCCAACCGCAGACTGGCCTGCGCCCCACAGCCCGGTGCTTCTCTCTTGCTGACGCCCCGTCCGGTACCACACACCTCGGTGCACGCCGGACTGATGAGGACTCATGTCCCCAGCCGGCCGATCCCAGCGCGATCACCCCGGCTTCGACTGCCCCGTGCCCCTCCATCACGGGCTGTGCGCGCTTCAGGGCGTCGCGATGCACGCCTCGACCGACAGCATTGAGGCCATCGGCTCCGCCGTGGTGGTCCACGGAACGATCTCCGAGGAGGACCTCACCAGCATCGAGGACAGTCACCCAGGCCGGCACGTCGTGCTCGACGGCGACACACTCGTCCTGTGGCCGGCCGACAAACCGACCGGGTAATGCACCTGGTCCAGACGGCCGTTGTGGGCGTGACACCGGGAGACACTCAGGCTCTCAGCGCGGAGGAGTCATGCTCGACTTGCACGTTTTCCTGGTCACCCATCCCGAACTGTGCGTCCGGCCCGTCGACTTATTGTGCCCTCGCTCGCGACACGACGTATCCGCTCGGTTCGCATTGTCCCGGACCTCAGCGAACTGCACCATCACCCCCACGGGGCCGCGGGAGGAGTACGCCTTGTCCCCGGCGACCGCGTCCGGCCTGGTGCGGGGACGGCCGGCCGGGCCAGAGACGCGAACCTTGCCCAGCGCGGGGATGTACCGGGGGCTGTCCGCGGCCTGTCCTGCGATCGGTACGATCGCCGGCGGGCGCCACCTACGGTCGGCGGCAAGGTGGATCTTGCTGGTCTGCCCGCCCCGTGAGCGCCCGAGCAGGGCGGCCTTCAGCCGGACTCTGTGCCGGTGCCGGATGCGTCTTCGGTCTTCTCGCGCGGGGGCGTCCTCGGTGTACTGCCCGTTCCGTCCTTCCGAAATGCCCCTTTCTGCCGGGCCTTCTCCTCCTCGGCGGCGACCTTCTCCCGAGCGGTCAGGACATCGTCATCGAGGTGCGTCCCGGCGGCGTCATGGTGGGCCCGTGCGGTGGTGGAGTCCACGCTGACCAGCGACAGGTCCACCTCGTCCCGCTTCGCGGCCTCGGCGATCAGGCCCTCCAGCAGGGCCTCGAAGACACCGGCGTCGCGCCACTGCCGGAAACGGTTGTAGACGGTCGACCAGGCACCGAACCCGGCGGGCATTTCCCGCCACTGCCCGCCCGTCCGAAATCGCCACAGCACCCCCTCGAACTGCTGCTGCACCCGCACCGGGTACGGGCCATACTCGCCGGTCGGCAGGTACGGCTCGATGAACTCTCCACGCCGGCCAGTTGCGCACGTGTCATGCAAGACGATCTACCGGATCGAAGATCGTGCGAGGGGAAAACCCGCTCATTGATCACGACCCGATACGCGCCCTAGCCCGGTAGGCGGAGAGCCGGTGGGGAGCTGGCGGGGTGCCGGTGGGGTGCGCGGTGTGGGCGGTGGCCCGATGGGTACGCGGTGGCGGGTGAGCAGCACGCCGCACCGTCGTCCTTGTCCTTCGGTGCCGTGAGGAAGAAGAAGCAGATGCAGTTCCGTGACCGCAGGCAGGCGGGCCAGATGCTGGCGGAAGAGCTGCGCGTCCTTCAGGAGAAGGGGCACCTTCCGCATCCCGTGGTCCTCGCCCTGCCCCGCGGCGGTGTCCCGGTCGCCCGCGAGATCGCACGGGAGCTTCAGGCCCCACTGGACGTGCTCGTCGTGCGCAAGATCGGGGCCCCGTTCCACGAGGAGTTCGGCGTCGGCGCGATCGCGGGTGAGGATCCTCCGCTCTACGACGAATGGTCCCTGGGCCGGCTCGGGCTGAGCGAGGCCTCCCTCAGCGGGGTGGTGGAGCGTGAGCGGAAGGAACTGCGGCGCCGTGAGGAGCACTACCGGCAGGGCCGGTCCGCCCCACAGCTGAGCGGCCGGACCGTGATCGTCGTCGACGACGGACTGGCGACCGGTTCCACGGCACGCGCCGCGTTGCGCGCCGTACGGCGCCGGGCACCCGAGCGCGTGGTCCTGGCCGTACCCGTCGGCTCACCGGAAGCGGTCGACCTGATGCGGAACGAGGCCGACGAGGTGCTCTGCCTCCACCAGCCCAGGGCATTCATGGCCGTCGGCGAGTGGTACGAGGACTTCGCGCAGCTCACCGACGACGACGTACTGGAGGCGCTGCGCGACGGCCGGTGAGCGAGCGGGCGGGGGCGGCACCGACCCGCCGACTGTGAATCCTTAGCGTTCAGAACTGGGTCTGACGATCCCCAGCGGTCGTATGGAAACCTCCAGGCAGGCGCGGCCAGGGAGCTCTGTTCGGTCCGAAGGCACGCGCCTGACCTGCGCGGCCCTCGACCTCCAGGAGAAGAACCAGTGACCTCCGAGCACTCGCTGAACACCCCGCCGGCGGCCTGGGCCGCCGATCCTTCCTCAACGGCTCGCTCACCACAGCGATGGCGGCGGCCACCCTGACCGGTGCGGCGACGTCGGCACAGGCGGCGGGCACCGGCGAGTCCACCGCCGCGTCGGGCGAACTCAGGGCCGGAGTGGCGAAGGTGGACATCACGCCCACCGATCTGACCAACCTCAACGCCATGGGCGGCTCGTTCGACGGCGTACACGACAGGCTTAACGTGCGCGCGCTCGTCCTGGACAACGGGCTGAGTCAGGTCGCGCTCCTGGTGCTGGACGCGATCGAGGTCGGCGACATGCGGCCGATCCGCTGGCGCGCTGGCCCACGACGGCGGCGCCGAGGTGCAGGCCAACACGCTCAAGTTCGAGACCACGGACGGCGAGCCGATCGCCGTGCTGTTCAACTACGCGGTGCACTCCACCGTGACACTCGGCATCAAGAAGATCAGCGCCGACCTGATGCGAGAGGCCGCCACCTATGTCGAGGAGAACCTCGGCGACGGCGTCGTGGCGCTGCCCACCATCGGCGCACTCGGTGATCAGGCGCCCCGGATCGACATGAGCGCGTCGGGCAAGGACACCGCGGAGAACGAGGAGTTCGTCCACCGGGCGATGTACGCCCGTCTCATGCCCCGTCAAGGCGGGCGAGGACGTCATGGACAACATGAACCAGGCGGACGTGGACGCGGTGGACCTGCGCCTGGCGCTGATCACGCTCAACAAGGTCGCGCTGGCCGGCGTCTCGGGCGAGGCGGTGACGGAGATCTACCGGACCCTGCGCAAGGAGTCGCCGCTCGCCAACACCATCCTGCTGTCGATCGCCAACGACCGTATCGGCTACCTCCCGCAGGACTCGGCCTACCCGCTGGGGACCTTCGAGGTCAACGGCTGCCCCATCCAGCAGGGCTACTGCCAGAGCACCATCGTCGACGGCCTCACCGGCCTGATCGAGAACGCGGTGCGCTGAAGCCCGCCCGGTCCGCACCGACCCCTGCCAGCCGCAGTGAATAGGTACGGCCCTCCACTCCCCACTCGCCCGCCGGAGGCCGCAGACCGGCGTCGATCGCCCGGATGCCGGGCCGCCCGATGTGGGCGTGGACCAGCCGCCGTACGCCGTGCCGCACGGCCTGTTCGGCGACGGCCCGCACGCTCGCGTGGCCGCCGACGCCGCCCCGGAACCGGATCGGCCGCGCCCAGGCCGCGGCGTCGGCGAACATCAGGTCCGCCCCGGCGGCCCAGGCCGGAAACTCCCAGAACTCCGGTGCCCACACCACGACCAGATCATCGGCCTCGATGCGATAGCCGTAGGTGGGATGGGAGGTGTGGGCCACCGGGCGGCACCGTATCCGGACCTCGCCGAGGTCCAGATCACCGGCCCGGATCGAGACGTCCCGGGCGGTCGCGCTCCGGCGCAGCTCGGACCTGAGCTCCGACCGCTCGTCGGTGACCAGCCAGGCGGCGAGCCTCCCGGGCGGTGGTTCGGCGCCGGGGCCGCCGTCGAAGGCCACCCGGTGTCCGCCGTAGCGCAGCAGCAGACCCGCCGGGGCGAACCGCGGTGAGTTCATCGCGCCGACGCCGAGCAGCGTGAGCCGCAGCCACCGGTTCACGGGCCCGTTCCCGTCGCGGCCGGCGCACACGACAGCGTGTCGTCGGGCTCCAGGGTGATGTGCACGCCCTCGCTGATGTGGTCGAGGGTGGCGCGCAGCCAGGCGCGGTCCTCCTCCGGCGCGGGCTCCAGCCGCATGCGCCGGGCCCGCAGGGGCGCCATGCGCAGGCCGGTCAGCCGGCCCGTGTCCGCCGCCACCGTGACGAGGTAGGCGATCCGGAGGTCGTCGCGGTACTCCTCGTAGCCGCCGATGCCCTCGTAGTCGTCGACGAAGTCGCCGCAGCCGTGGAGGATCAGCCGGTCGCGGTACACCTCGATGGGGCGGGGGTGGTGCGAGGAGTGCCCGTGGACGAGGTCGACGCCGCCGTCCACCAGGGCGTGGGCGAAGCGGGTCTGTTCCCGGGGGACGCGGTAGCCCCAGTTGGACCCCCAGTGCACGGACACGACCGCGATGTCGCCCGGCTGCTTCACCTGCCGCACGCGCCTGACGACCGCGGCGGCCGAGCGGGCCGACAGGTCGGGAACGTACGCCACACCGGACAGCTCGGCGCCCGCCGCCCAGCCGGGCGGAACGCCGCTGGACGGCGTTCCGACGGCGAGGACGAGTACGCGGCCGCCGGCCGGGACGGGGACCGCCACGGGCCCCCACGCCTCCTCGGCGTTCCGCCCCGCGCCCGCCGCCCGCAGGCCCGCGCGGGTCAGCGAGTCCAGCGTCTCCGCCAGGCCCGCGCGGCCGAAGTCCAGCACGTGGTTGTTGGCCAGGACACAGACGTCGGGCCCGGCCACCGTGAGAGCGGGCAGGTTGGCCGGATGCATCCGGTAGTGGACCTCTTTGCCGGACGCGAACGCGTCAGAGCGCGTCACGGACGTCTCCAGATTCACGATCCGGACGTCCGGCGTGGCCTCCTCCAGCAACCGCAGCGCGTCGCCCCACGGCCAGGACGGATCGACCGGGGCCGGGACCGGACCGTTGAGCGACTCCGCCAGGCGCACATACGACCGTGCGTCCCGGACGTAGGCCTCCCGCAGCGCCGGATCACCGGGCCGCGCCAGGATCTGGTCGACACCGCGCCCGAGCATCACATCACCACAGACGAACAGCGTCACCACGCCTTCGGCCATACCTCCAGACTAGGAGCCGTCCCGAGCGGCGGAGGTCAGCCTCGTGACTGGACGATGTTGACCATCCAGGTAACGCCGAAGCGGTCCGTGCACATGCCGAACACGTCGCCCCACATCTGCTTCTCCAGCGGGACGGAGACGGAGCCGCCGGCGGACAGCTTCTCCCAGTAGCCGCGCAGTTCGGCGTCGTCGTCGCCGCTGACGCTCACCGAGAAGTTGTTGCCCGGCGTGAGCGGCATGTCCGGAGGGGTGTCGGAGCCCATCAGGGTGAAGTCGCTCGGCGTCTCCAGCATGCCGTGCATGATCTTGTCGGACCCCGGGGTGTCCGGCTGCCCGCCGAGCTCCCCGTAGGTGTGGAGCGTCAGAGTGCCGCCGAAGACCTCCTTGTAGAACTCCATCGCCTGCCGGGCGTCGCCGTCGAAGCTGAGGTACGGGTTGAGGCGCGAGGTCATGGAAACCTCCTTGAATGGGGCAAATAGTCGGACTTGTGCAGACTAGCGCGGGCCGCCGACAACGGCCTGACGTGAGATACCGGACAGGTCGTGGGGGGTCATGCTGTTGCGGTCGGTGACCGAGCGGCCCAGGGAGTGGTGCGGCCACAGTCCGCCGGCCATCCGGCGGCTGCGCTCGCTCCAGGCGCGGGCCGCGGAACCGCTGGTCTTGTAGTGGTTGAGGGCATAGCCACCGGTGTGGATGCGCAGCAGGCTGAAACCGCCCGGGTACTCCTTGGCGGCGCAGACCTCCTGAAGGGTCACGTGCGGAGCCTGCGGCAGGACAGTGCGCTTGTTGCGGTGCGTGTGGCCGGCGTGGTGGAGGAAGACGCCGGGCGCGTCGGCGTAGGCGTCGAGGACGGCGCGGGCCTGGCGGCGGCCCAGGCGCTGCCCGCCGGTCACGGGGAACACGCCGTCCCGGACGGTCAGCGGGTGGTGGCCGAAGACCACGGTGGGCTGATCCTTCTGCTCCCTCAACCGGGCCCGGAACCAGGAGAGCTGCTCGGCGCCGAGCCCGCCCGCGTCACTGCCGTTGCCGCTCTTCACATAGGTGTCGAGCCCGATGATCCGCAGCCCGCCGAGGTCGCGGGCGAAGTACGCCGGCCCCTCCCCGCCGAGGAACCCCGCGCGGAAGGAGTCGTCGCCGCGGTGCCGGGGCCGGTCGTGGTTGCCGCGCACGACGAAATAGTCCTGCCCGTGGGTGCCGAAGCCGTCCAGGATCCGCCGGGCCTGGGCCAGATCCCGCGGCGCGCCGCCCGCGGTGATGTCACCCGCGGCCAGCAGCAGGTCCGCCCCGCGCCGCCGGGCCTCCGCCACCAGGTCCCGGCTCATGATCTCCGCATACGGCGCGAGCCCCGGCTCCTGCGCCACCCCGCGCAGCATGGGGACGCCGGCCATCAGACCGGCGGTGGTCTCCCCGAGATGCAGGTCGTTGCAGAGCGCTATGGACAGCAGATGCCGGCCGGGCGGGGGCTGCGGCGTGGTGAAGGAGTACGGGCCGCCGCGCGTACCGAGCCCGTAGCGGTGGGTGCCGACGGCGTTGCCGCGCACGAGGTGCAGCGGGGTGGGAGTGGCGTGGGTGCGCCGCGAGCGGGCCTGGTAGTAGTACGTCTGGCCCGGCTCCAGTCCGGTCAGCTCCACCTGGTGGTGAGCGGTGGGCCGGTCCTCGGCCGCGACCCGGTTGAGGCGTGCGGGGTGGGTGCCGTAGACGACCTCGCCCTCGGTGACGGCGGGGAGCGGGTGGCCCAGTCCGTCGTTCGTGCCGGGTATTCCGGTGTACCAGGTGATGACGGCGCGATCCTCGGTCAGGGTGACCAGTTCCAGATGGAGGGCGGCCGGGGTGTCGGGGTGCGGACGGCTGTCGCGGGCGGGGCCGTGGAGGGCGGTGGCGGCGGCCCGGAGCAGGGCGGGGGCGAGGAGGGCACCGGAGCGCAGGATTTCGCAGGGAGCGGGCAGGGCCGACAGGGCCGCGAGGGGAGCGGAGAGGCAGCAGCGCATACCTGAGTATGTGCCCGTGTCCGGTGAACTCCGGCTGTGATATCGACGGCGGCATCGGGTAGGGAACGCGACATATCCGCAGACTCCCGACCAGTTCGATCTTTACCGGCGCTTCGAGTTGTCGCCCACCTGGGCTCAACCTCTGCTTATCACAAGGAGTTTGGCGGGGCGTCTGCGGGGCCCGGGGCGTCGGCGAGAGGGAGCGACATGACGTACGACGAACTGATCCGACCGTTGGCGGAGTCGTTGAAGTCACACGCCGAGATGTCGGGATAACGCGTCGCGTTCTCCGATTCCTTACGGAGCGTCACCTACGCCGAGCGTCGAGGACGAGATCGCCGGGGCGGGCTTCACATCGAAGACGGCGGAACCTTCCGCTGGGGACGCGACCGGGACCCGTGGCAGTTCTCCTTCGCGCTGTCCCCGCGGCCGGCCGACCCGACCTCCCTCGCCTACCAGGTCGAGCGGTCCCGGTTCGACGCGATCCTCCTGGACAACGCCCGCCGGGTCGGCGGCGTCCGCTGGACCGATGCCGACGGCGAGATCCGCGAAGCCACGACTTCTTCCGCAACATCGCGGTGTTCGGCTACTTCGCCGGAGGGGGGCGGTTCCCGGCGCCGGATGATCGACGCCTGCATCGAGGTCCGGGACCTCCTCGACGGAGTGCCACAGGCGACCGGGGCGCCGTACGACCAGGTCCGGGTCCGCCGGGACTGGTCGTACGGGAGTCCGGAACGAGGAAGCCCGGAACGAGCAACTCCTGGAGGAGGCCCGCCTGTTCGACGAGTTCGAGGCCCGCTACGAGGTGTTCGTCGAGCTGGTGGGCGGCCTGGCGTCCGGCGACGCGTCACTCGCCGGGCCCGTGGAGGCGGGCGCGCGCCTGACGGCCGTCTCCTGCGACTTCGACCGGGCTTCGACGGGCTGCCCCTGGAGGAGGAGACACCCGTGTGCGCCGGCGGGCTGGTGGCCTCGGAGGACGGCCTTGCCTGGGTGGATCCGGGCCGGTGACCTGAGCAGTCTGACGATCCGAGCCGCGCCCGTCAGCCCAGCTGCCTCGACGCCCGTTGCAGCAGCGTCCGCAGCAGGGCCGTCTCCTCGGTGCCTAGGGTGGTCACGATGTGTTCCTGCGCGCGTTCGACCGCCGCCGTCCAGCGGGTCAGCGCCTCACTGCCCCGCTCGGACATGAACGCCAGCACGCGCCGCCGGTCCGCGTCGTCCACCCGGCGCAGGACGAGGTTGAGCGACACCATGCGGTCGACGACCTTGGTCAGGGTCGGCGCCGTCAGCAGGGCGAACTCGGCGATCTCGGTCATCGGACGGCCCGCGCCGTCGCCGAGGAACGACAGCACGCGCCACTCCTCCAGCGTCGCGCCCTCCGCCTTCAGCGCCTCACCGATCCTTTGGACGACGCTCCGCTCCACGAGCGTGAGGGCTCGTGCCAGATCGAGATCGGATACGGCCGCCGGGGTCGTCGTGGTCATCGCCCTGCCCAGTGTCGTCGTGGTGGGGGTGCTGTGGGGTGCGCTGCACTGCCGCGGTCGCGGTCGTCCGGACGCGCACGGCAGACGAGGATCGCGTGAAGTGGTTCCACGATACAGTCATTTCCTTATCGCTGCGAAATATTCTCGTAGCAACCAACCGCTAGTGTGAGCGCCTATGATCGAGAAGGCGTCTGTCCGACTCGGCTCTGCGGCAGGCCGGACCCGGGACGCGCTGGATGTCGCCCTGGTGATCCCGCTCCAGGGCCCGGCCGGGATCTTCGGCCCGTCCTGCGAGTGCTGCGCCCAGCTCGCGGCCGAGGAGGTCAACGCCGAATCGGGCGTGCTGGGCAGGGAGTTGCGCCTGGTGCTCGTCGACGGCGGAGCGCCGCCCGAGCAGGTGGCGACCGAGATCGACGCGCTGATCTCCGGCGGCGTCGTCGACGCGGTGGCCGGCTGGCACATCTCCGCCGTCCGCGAGGTCGTCGCCCCGCGCATCGACGGCCGTGTGCCGTACGTCTACACCGCGCTCTACGAAGGCGGCGAGCGGTCCCCGGGGGTGTTCCTCACCGGTGAGACCCCGGGCCGCCAACTGCGGCCCGCGCTGGAGTGGTTCGCCGGCGAACTCGGCATCCGGCGCTGGACGATCGTCGGCGACGACTACGTCTGGCCCCGCTCCTCCGCCCGTGCCGCCCGCCGCTATCTGCGCGAACTCGGCGGCGAGGTCTGCGACGAGATGTACGTGCCGCTCGGCACCAAGGACTTCGGCCCGGTGCTGGCCCGCGTCGCGGCCAGTGACTGCGAGGCCGTCCTCATGCTGCTGATCGGCGACGACGCCGTGCTCTTCAACCGCGCCTTCACCGCGGCCGGGCTCGACCGGGACCACATCCGGTTCAGCTCGCTGATCGAGGAGAACGTCCTGCTGGCGACCGGGTCGGAGAACACCCGGGGCCTGATGACCTCGGCCGGCTACTTCGAGGACCTGCCGACCGCGTCCGGCCTCGACTTCGCCGCCGCGTACGGGCGCCGGTTCGGGCCGCGGGCGCCGCAGCTCAACAGCCTCGGCGAGTCCTGCTACGAGGGCGTCCGCATGCTCACCGAGCTGCTGCGCCGGGCGGGCGGCGTGGACGTGGACCGGATCCAGGCGACCGCCGAGGGGCTGGAGTACGAGACTCCGCGCGGCACGGTCCAGATCCAGGACCGCCACCTCAAGCAGCGCGTGTTCCTCGCCGCGGCCGACGGATTGCAGTGGGACGTGCTCCAGCAGCTGCCGTAACCGGGCCCTCCTTTTTACGCGCATGTAACACGACCAACCCTTGCCCAATTGCTTCGGCTGGAAATACTTTTCTCTCGAAGCTTTTGGAGGTTGGTTGTCCATGGCTACTTACCAATACCGCTGCACGAGCTGCGGAGCCTTCGACGTGATCCGTCCGATGGGCCGCGCCCTCGCCGAAGAGCCGTGCGACACGTGCGGCGACCAGGCTCGCCGGGTCTTCAGCGCACCGATGCTGACCCGCACGTCCGCCCCCTTGGCCCGCGCCCTGCGCGCCCAGGAGGCCAGCGCCCACGCACCCCAGGTCGTCACCGAGGTGCCGTCGGCCCGCCGCGGTCCGGCCCTCGCCGCCGACCCCCGTCAAGCCCTGTTGCCCAAGCCCTGAGCTCCACCACCCCCTTGGACCTGAGCTCCACCACCCCCTTGGAAAGGCAGCCCCCATGCCCGACGTCGTCTTCAGCGTCGACCAGGCCATGTCCATGCGTGACCAGAAGGTCCCCGGCCACAACCGCTGGCACCCCGACATCCCGCCCGCCGTCAGCGTGAAGCCGGGCACGGACCTCCGCATCGAGTGCCGGGACTGGACCGACAACCAGATCGGCAACAACGACTCGGCCAACGACGTCCGCGACGTGGACCTCACCCACGCCCACATGCTCAGCGGCCCGATCGCCGTGGAGGGCGCCGAGCCCGGCGACCTGCTCGTCGTCGACATCCTCGACCTGGGGCCCATACCGCAGCAGCAGGGCGAGGGCTCCGGACAGGGCTGGGGCTACACCGGCGTCTTCGCCAAGGAGAACGGCGGCGGCTTCCTCACCGACCGCTTCCCCGACTCGTACAAGGCCGTCTGGGACTTCCACGGCCAGCAGGCCACCTCGCGCCACATCCCCGGCGTCCGTTACACCGGCATCACCCACCCAGGCCTCTTCGGCACCGCGCCCTCCGCCGAGCTGCTGGCCCGCTGGAACGCCCGCGAGCAGGCCCTCATCGACACCGACCCGCACCGGGTGCCGGCGCTCGCCCTGCCGCCGCTCGCCGACAACGCGCTGGCCGGCACGGCGACCGGCGAGGCCGCCTCCCGTATCGCCGCCGAGGGCGCCCGCACGGTCCCGGCCCGGGAGAACGGCGGCAACCACGACATCAAGAACTTCACCCGCGGCTCCCGGGTCTTCTACCCCGTCCTAGTCCCCGGCGCCCTGCTCTCCGGCGGTGACCTGCACTTCAGCCAGGGCGACGGTGAGATCACCTTCTGCGGCGCCATCGAGATGGGCGGCTTCATCGACCTGCACGTCGACCTGATCAAGGGCGGCATGGAGAAGTACGGGGTGACGACCAACCCGATCTTCATGCCCGGCAATGTCGCGCCCCAGTACACCGAGTTCATCTCGTTCGTCGGCATCTCCGTCGACCACGAGACCGACACCAACCACTACCTCGACGCGACGATGGCGTACCGCAACGCCTGCCTCAACGCCGTCGACTACCTCATGACCTTCGGCTACAGCGGCGAGCAGGCCTACCTCCTGCTCGGCTCGGCCCCGATCGAGGGCCGGATCAGCGGCGTCGTGGACATTCCGAACGCGTGCAGCACCCTCTACCTCCCCACGGCGATCTTCGACTTCGACATCCGGCCGACGGCCGAGGGCCCGAGAAAAGCCGACCGCGGCCAGTGCGCCGTCACCTCCTGAAAGTCCTGAAAGGCAGCCCCATGAGCGACCATCTCACCTTCCAGCTGGGCGACTTCACCACCCAGAGCGGCGCGACCCTGCGCGGCGCGCACCTCGCCTACACCACGTACGGCGAGCTCAACGCGGACAAGTCCAACGTGATCGTGTACCCCACCTGGTACTCCGGCCGGCACTGGGACAACGAGTGGCTCATCGGCTCCGGCATGGCACTGGACCCGGAGCAGTACTTCATCATCGTCCCGAACATGCTCGGCAACGGCCTGTCCACCTCGCCGA
Organism: Streptomyces sp. NPDC050619; assembly: GCF_040654815.1. Classification (NCBI taxonomy): domain Bacteria; kingdom Bacillati; phylum Actinomycetota; class Actinomycetes; order Kitasatosporales; family Streptomycetaceae; genus Streptomyces; species Streptomyces sp. NPDC050619. The sequence continues at coordinate 50,230 of NZ_JBFAIR010000003.1, forward strand.
GCAACACCCCGCCGCCGTACGACCGCGCCCGCTTCCCGGACATCACCGTGTACGACCAGATCGCAGCCCAACACAAGCTGGTCACCGAAGAGTTCGGCATCGAGCGGATCCAGTTGGTGACCGGCTGGTCGATGGGCGCCGGGCAGACCTTCCAGTGGGCCGTCAGCTACCCGGACATGGTCGAGCGGATCGCCCCCTTCTGCGGCTCCCCGCGCACCAGCGCCCACAACAAGGTCTTCCTGGAGGGCGTCAAGGCCGCGCTGACCGCCGACGGGGTCTTCAACGGCGGCTGGTACGACGCGGACAAGTGGCCGACGACCGGACTGCGCGCACTCGCCCGGGTGTACGCGGGATGGGGCTTCTCGCAGGCGTTCTACTGGGAGAAGGAGTACGAGAAGCTCGGCTACACCTCTCTGGAGGACTTCCTCGTCGGCTTCTGGGAGGGCTTCTTCCTCGACGGCCGCGACCCCAACAACCTGCTCACCATGCTCTGGACCTGGCAGAACGGCGACGTCGGGCTCACTCCGGGCTTCAACGGTGACACGGAGGCCGCCCTCGGCTCCATCAAGGCGACCACGCTCGACATGCCCGCCGAGAAGGACCTCTACTTCCCGCCGGAGGACGAGGCCTGGGCCGTCAGCCACATCCCGGGCGCCGAACTCCGCGTGATCCCCGGCATCTGGGGTCACTTCGCCGGCGGCGGCAGCAGCCCCGAGGACACCGAGTTCATCGACACGGCCATCAAGGAACTGCTGGCCAAGCCGGGCGGATTGGCGTAGCCATGAACATCGGACGCATCAGACTGCCGCACGAGGTCAGCGCCTCGATCGTCGCCTTCGCCACGGTCTTCCTGCTCCTGAGCCCACTCAACCTGCCGACCTGGGCGATCTTCATCACCTGGGCCGGAACGTTCATGCAGGGCGGCCCGAGCATCGCCAACGCCATTTCCATGGTCACCGCCACCACGACCGGGGCGGGGTTCGCGGTGGTGGCCGTCCTGCTCAACCGGGAGACGGGCACGATGTTCGGCACCGGGGAGTTCGCCCAGACCCTGGCGCTGGGCGTGGTGATCTTCTTCGTCAACGGCACCCTGCTGGCGACCGGCCGGCTGAAGCCGTTCGCTCTCATCCCGGCGATGTTCTTCGGCTTCGCGTCGACCTTCGCCACGTATTTCGGCGGATTCGGCTACGACGCGGGGAATCTGGGCGCCGCCTTCCTCAGCGCCGCCGCGATGTGCGCCCTCGGCCCGCTCGCGGCCACGCTCGGACTGCGGCTGATGTTCGCCCCGCAGGCCGCACCCGAGCCCGAGCAGCAGCAAAAGACCGAGGAGGTTACGGCCTCGGTCAGCGAAGCACCCGCCTGACCCGGTCGCCGGCGGGAGCCGAGGCTGAGGGCCTCGGCTCCCGCCGGCGTGCGGTCATCCCGCCCTCGTCGCCTTGAGGGAGAGGTCGTTGTCCACCGTGTAGTAAGGCTCTACGGCGACACCGTCCACCGTGGCCGTCGGATAGACGAAGATCTCCTTGCGGTCCGCCACGTCGTCCAGCAGACGGCCGATCCGGATCCGCGGGGCATCCGCGGCGGGCGGAAGCTGGACGAAGAGGTCCCAGACGCGGGTTCCGGTACCGCCGCCCGCGACCAACTCCTCGTAGTCCACGGTGAAGGAGAACCCCGGGCTGCCTGTCTCGGCCCGAAGCCCGACGGTCCGTACGGCGCCGTCCTCGCCCCGTGGGCTCAGTCGTACGGCGGCACCCTCACCGAGCGAGGCGCCGTGGAGCCGGGCCCTGACCGTCATCGACCGGTCCGTCACGTCGATGCCGTCGACCTCCGCATGGGCGGTGCGCAGCCAGGCCCGTACCGCGAGGAAACTGTCCTTGGTGGCGTACGGAATCCGCACGGCCACCGGCGACGACCGGTCACGGGCGTGCCCGTCGACGAGGGCCCGCAGGTCCCGCAGACCGGGGCGCAGCCGCTGCCGCGCCGCTCCCGGCTCGCTGAGCAGGTACACGTCCCACCGCCCCTCGACGAGAGCGGGCCGCGGCTCCAGGACGGCACGGAGGCGACCGTCACCCATGGGCTCCAGATCGAGCGTGTGCAGGACCGTCTCGGGCTGTCCCTTCTTGGGGCGCAGCCGCAGCAGCAACTGGGGGCGTACTGCCGATTGCGGCTGGAGGACGAACGTCGTCCTTCCGTCCGCGTCGACGGTGCAGTCGGCACGAGGTTCCGTACCGGGGTCCGACTTCGGTTCCGTACCGGCTTCCCTGCCGGGTGCCATGCTCAACTCCGTCCCCTCCGTACCGTGCGCAGCGCGTTGCCGGCCGCGGCATGGGCGGCGTCGCGGGCGGCGAAGCCCTGGCTGACCAGGGCGCGGTGCATCCGAACGCGCTCCGGTACGACCGGTCGCCCGGTGCTCCTCGCCGACAGCGCCTCGTCGAAGAGACGCTCGGCCTGTTCCACGACCGGGGCCGGGGCGAACCGCCGCGCGTTCTCCACGGCCGTACGGCCCATCCGCCGGCGCCGCTCGTCGTCGCGGACGAGTTCCAGCAGCGCGGCGCCCAGCGCGTCGCGGTCCCCGACCGGTACCAGCCGGCCGTCGACCCCGTCCTCGATGATCTCGCGGGGTCCGTGCGGGCAGTCGGTGCTCACCACCGGCAGCCCGCAGCGCATCGCCTCGACGATGGTCATACCGAACGGCTCGAAGTTGGACGTGGCCGCTCCGATCGAACCCTTCACCCACTCCGCCTCCATGGGGGCTGCCGCGCCCATCAGGAAAACGTTGTCGCTGAGACCGAGATCCTGGATGAGCCGCCGCAGCCGGTCGTGTTCCTCGCCCTTGCCGTAAATGCGCAAGAGCCAGTCCGGGCGCTCGGCGGCGACCAGGGCGAAGGCCTCGACGAGCAGGTCGTAACGTTTCACCGGGACCAGCCGGCCGGCCGCGACCACCACCTTCGCGGTGCCGTCCGCGGCCGGCAGCCTGGGATCGGGAACGCTGTTGGGAAGCGCCTCCACGCGGACCCCGGGCAGCCGCATCTTGCGCCGGTAGGCGGCGGCGTCCGCCTCCGTGACCGTGGTGAGCACGTCGAGGCGGCGGTAGGTCCGGCGCAGCGTGGTGCGCAGCCGGGACGGGTGGTTGTCCAGGGTGAGGTGCTCCTGCCCGACGCGTACGACCCGGCGCGGGGCCTGGAGCGCGAGATGCACGTTGAGCCCCGGGCGGGTGCCGATGACCACATCGGCGTCGATCGTCTCGAGGGCCTCGCCGATCCGCTCGTCGGTCAGCTCGCTGTACTGCTGGTAACGGTACTCGGCGGAGGGGAACACCTTCGCCGGTCTCAGATGCAGCGGATGCTCTTTCTCCTGCCGTAGATCCACCAGCGGCCTCAACGACACTCGCGGGTCCAGGGTGAAGTTCGGCCGCTCGCGGTGCCGCAGTACGGAGACGATCTCCACGTCGTGCCGGTCGGCCAGCGCCTGGGCCAGGTTGAACGTGGTGCTGATGGTGCCCCCGATTCCGTAGGCGTTGTGAATGAGGAAAGAGATCTTCATAGTGGGCTAGACCTCCTCAACTCCTGAGTGGTTGCCCGCCGTTACCGGTTCGTGGCCCTTGACCGGCGCTTGGGCAACCACTGCTGCGGCCAAGTGGCTCTATGGCCAGTGGACAGGTGTGCCGGCTTTGTGGTCTCCGAGCCAGATCGTCCGTTCCGGTTCGTCGTAGTAACTGATGTCCGCGCAGGCTCCCTCCGGTTCCTTGTCGGCGGTCTGGAAGTGGCGGCTCGTCCAGCCATCGAGGTCGTGCTTGGCCAGGAGTTGGCCGATCACCCTCTTCAGCTCGGCGTGGGGGATGCACGTGCGTCCGGCGAAGTGCTTCGCGAGGTCGGTGCGGAGGTGGGCGAGGCCCAGCTGCTCCCGGGTCGGTCCGCGATACGGGTCCGCGCGATGGCGTCCGCACTGGTCCGGGCCCCCCGGGTAGACGGCGATCGAGCCCTGCTGAGAGCTGTCGACGCAGGCGGTGAGTGTGCGGGGCGCCGGCTCACCGAACATCTCCTGCCACACCTGTCGGCAGTTGCGCACCGGATCGTCGGCGGCGGGGTCGAAGCCGAGGACGGCATCGCTCCGGTCGGAGCCGACGCACATCAGTCCCGTCGAGTCGAGCGTATGGCCCTTGCCGTCACCGGCCACCCACGCGTAGGTCCCCGCGGTGACACCGGCCACGGTCAGGGCCACCACCGGGGCCAGGACCAGGAGGCGCCTGCGCCGTCGCTGTGCGCCTCGACGGACCCGGGCGAGGATCCGTGCCGCGGCCGCCGAGTCCGGGTCGGTCGCCGGTCCGCCGGGATCGGGGTCGCTGTCCCGGAGCAGCCGGTCGAGTTCGTCATCGCTCAGCATGGTTGCTCTCCTGTGTCGGATCGGCGTGGTGGCTCGGCGTGGCAAGACGTTCGCGCAGACGCTGTCTGGCCCGGTGCAGACGGGTGTCGACGGCGCCGACGGAGATCCCGAGCACGGTCGCGATGTCCTGCCGGGACAGGTCCTCCCAGTAGGCCAGGCGCAGCAGTTCGCGATCGGCGTCCGACGACTGCGCCAGGGCCGCGGCCAAGTCGTCGTCAGTGTCGTGCTGGTGGTGCTCGACGTGCGGCGGATCGGCCCGTTCGGCGACCCGCAGCAGCAGGCGTGCCCAACGGCGCTGACCGCGGGCCTGGTTGGCCAGTACCCGGCGGGCGATGCCCAGCAGCCACAGCACCGCCTCTTCGTCGTCCGAGGGCAGCTGCCGTCGGCGGCGCCAGGCCACCGTGTACACCTCGGCCACCACGTCGTGGGCTGCGGTCTCTTCCGTCCGGCGCAGGCAGTACGCCATCACCCGACCGAAGGTCCGCCGGAACAGCCGTTCGAGCTGTTCGCTCCGTTCATCCGCGTCCATGCACAGGAATGTCCACCAGCGCGCGATGACTTACGCCTCTCGGCGTCCCGATTGCTCTCGCCGGGCACGGCGCCACGGCTGCCCGGCCTCAGGGCCTGTCCGGCGGATCATGCCGCAGACGCGGGGTCGCAGCGACACTAGCCGCTCCGCGGCGGGCGCCCATCTGCCGCGTTGTCGTCACTCGCCGACTCCCCCACGCTCGGCTTCGCTCGCGCGGGGGCACCCCCGTCGCCCCCGCTCACCGGCACCGATGGGGCGCCGCCGATTTCCTGCGACCTGATCCGGCGGACAGGCCCTACGGCAGCAGCCGTCGCTCCTTGGCGACCGCCACCGCGCCGGCCCGCGTCTCCACCTCCAGCTTGTCGTAGATCCGGCGGAGGTGGGTCTTGACCGTCGCCTCGCTGATGAACAGGGTCCGGGCGATCTCCCGGTTGCCCACGCCGCGGGCGAGCTGCTCGAGGATCTCGTGCTCACGCGCGGACAGGGCGGGGCGCGGGTGGCGCAGCCGGGTCATCAGCCGGTCGGCCACGGGTGCCGACAGCGCGGTGCGGCCGGACGCCGCGTCGCGGATCGCCGTGAACAGTTCGTCCGGCCGTTCCGCCTTGAGCAGATAGCCGGTGGCGCCCGCCTCGATGGCACGGGTGACGTCGGCGTCCGTGTCGAACATCGTCAGCACCAGAACCCGGGGGCCCGCCGCACCGCCGGAGGTCAGGCGCCGGGTGGCGGTCACGCCGTCCATGCGGTCGTCGAGCTGAAGGTCCATCAGCACCACGTCGGGGCGCAGCCGGGCGGCCATGGCGAGGGCCTCCTCGCCGTTGCCCGCCTCACCCACCACTTCGATGCCCTCGGCACTGGAGAGCAGGGCACGCAGGCCTGCCCGTACGACGGCGTGGTCGTCGCACAGCAGCAGCCGGACGGGCGGCGAGGACACCGACGTACTCATGGGACGGGCTCCTTGTGAGGGGCGAGAAGGGAGGGTGTCAGTGGGACGGCGACCGAGACCACCGTGCCCTCGCCCGGGGTGGACTCGACGGTGAGCGTGCCGCCCGACTGCCCGGCCCGGATACGCATGGCCGGAAGCCCGTGCCCGCGCGTGCGGCCCGGTTCCGGGGGAGAGAGGCTGTGCGGGGCGGACGGAGCCGGCATGCCGCGCGGGCCGTCCGTCTCGAAGCCGCGGCCGTTGTCGGCGATGTCCAGCGCGACCTCGTCGTCCAGGCAGGTCAGGGTCAGCGCGGCCCGGGTCGCCGCGGCGTGCTCGCGCACATTGGCCAACGCGCCCTGGGCGATGCGCAGCAGCGCCGACTCGACCCGTTCCGGCAGCCGGCCCAGGTCGCCGTCGAGCCGGAACTCCACGGTCAGGCCCGGGCCGCTCTCGCGTTCGGCGAGTGCGGTGAGCGCGCCGGGAAGCGAGTGCTCGGCGAGGTCGGCCGGTGCCAGGTCGTGCACGAACCGGCGTGCCTCGGCGAGGCTGCGGGAGGTGATCTGGGCCGCTTCGCGGACGTGCTCCCGGGCCGCGTCCGGATCCGTCCGCCAGACCCGCTCGGCGGCCTGCAACAGCATTCGCTGGCTGGACAGGCCCTGCGCGAGGGTGTCGTGGATCTCGGTGGACAGCCGCTGGCGTTCCGCGAGGACACCCGCCCGGTGTTCGGTGGCCGCGAGGTCGCGCCGGGTGCGGACCAGGTCCTCGATCAGGACGCGCTGGCGGGCCCCCTGGCGTTGCAGATGGACCAGTACGGCGGTGGCGACCGCGGCGACGGCCGGCGGGGCGACGACCATGTTCGGGTTGAGCGGGCCGTCGGCCACCCGCACCTCGGTGGCGACGATCAGTGCGGTGAGCACGGCCGCGAACGGCACCGCGATCCGCGCGGGCAGCGCGTGCAGACCGGCGAAGAGCAGGGGCATCGCGCACCACGTGGCACTCGGCGCGAGGACGAGGAGGACGATCCAGACGGCGGACACCGAGCCCAGCCAGGCCAGATGACGTGTGGCGGGGGCAGAGCCGGGGCGGGGCGCCGGGGCCAGCAGCTGCCCGAGGACGTAGAGCAGGCAGAAGACCGCGAACAGTGCCACCACCCACCCGGTACGCGCTCCGCCCTGCTCGCGGGTCAGGAAGCGGGCGAACGAGGAACCGAGCAGCAGGAAGAACGCGGAGTGTACGACCGCGGCCAGCCAGCGCTCATCCGGATCGGTGTGTTTCATCCTCACGTGTCTAACGTTTACGTACACGGGGCCGCATCATCCAATCGGGTGACATGAGGATCGTCCGAACCGCCCCCGGACCGCAGCCCGTTGACCGAGCCGGACACACCTCTCGTGCACCGAGGCTGGCATCAGGACCCCGCACTTCCGGGAAAACGTCCTGCACTGCTCGGGAAACGCCGTTCGGGAAGGCAAGAACCCCATGCCCGCCAAGAGTCTCACCGTCAACCGCGCCGCCCTCGGCCACCGCGTCACCTACGCCCTGCGCCACCCCGGCCGCGTGCCCCGCCACCTGGCCCGCGCCGCCCGGGACATGTGGCTGCGTCGCCGCCACGCGGACCACATCTCCTACTACCGCGCCGTGATGCGCTCCGACACCCGCGCCGACCCGGACGCGGCGGTCGGCAGCCACAGCCGTGAGCGGTGGCTGACGCTGGGGGCGATGCAGTTCGACTACCTCCTCGGCCACGGGCTGCGCCCGGAACACCGCATGCTGGAGATCGGATGCGGCAACCTGCGGGGCGGCTGGCGGTTCATCCGGCACCTGGAGCCCGGGCACTACTACGGCATCGACATCTCACCCGACATCCTCGTCGCCGCCCAGGACACCATCGTGGAGATGGGCCTCCAACGACGTCTGCCCACCCTGACCCCGGTACGCGACCTGACGCTGCGCTTCCTGCCCGACGGCCACTTCGACGTGGTGCACGCGCACAGCGTCTTCTCGCACTCGCCGCTCCCGGTCATCGAGGAGTGCCTGACCCATGTCGGCCGGGTGCTCGCACCGGGCGGCTGGTTCGACTTCACCTTCGACCGCACCGAGGGCGAGGAACACCACGTCCTGCGCGAGGACTTCTACTACCGCACCGAGACGCTCGTGGTACTGGCCGAGAAGCACGGCCTGCGGGCCCGCTTCATGGACGACTGGGAGAAACTCCCGCACGGCCAGTCCAAGATCCGCGTCACCCATGCGGAGTGAACCGGCCGTGCGGGCAAAGGGGGTTCAGTGCACCCGATCAGGACCGAGCCTCCCGTGCGGGGCGGCGGAGTGTCCGTCCAGCAGTGACAGCCCGAGCGGGGTCAGCGTGTGCAGCACCGCCTTGCCCGTTCTGTGCGTACTGAGCAGGCCCGCCTCCCGCAGGACGCCGACGTGATGACTCGCGGTGGCCGGCGCGATGCCCACGCCGTGCGCGAGCTCCGTCGTCGTCATCCCGCACCCCGCGACCGAGCCGAGGATCTCGGCACGGGAGTGTCCGAGGAGCGCGTCGAGGGAACGCGGCCGTGTCCGGCCCTCGGTCCCCGGCGCGTCTCCCAGCGGCGCGTCGTGCGTCATGGGATAGACCACCACGAACGGCAGCGCGGGATCCCTGATCAACGTGGGCTTGCGCCAGCAGAAGTACGAGGGGAGGACGAGGAGTCCGCGCCCGTCGAGACGGACCTCCCGGTCGACGCCCATGCCGGTGATCTCCAGCACCGGCCGCTGCCAGACGAGTCCGGGATGGAGCGAACTCAGCAGCTCGCCGAGTTCGCCGTCGGCCAGGAACCGGCTGTGGACCGCGCGCTCCGCCGCTGATCGGGCGCTGATGTCGCCCCACCAGGGATCCAGGGCGATCCGGCAGTAGCCCCGCAGGGTGTGCGCGAGCTGTGTGACGGTCTCCTTGTCGCCGTCGGCGAGCGACCCGGCCCAGGCCGGCAGCCGCCCGCCCTGATGAGCCAGTTCCAGCAGGTCGTGCCGGAACCGCCGGCGCGGAGTGGACAGCAGAGCGCCGATTCCCGCCTCCAGGCTGCCCGCGCCGCCCGCCGGCGTGAGGAAGTCGGCCGAGTACCCGACGGGCGGCGCGAGCCGGAGCAGGTCGCGCACCCTGGGAGGCAGTCGGCGACGTACGGCATGTCGCCAGCGGCCGAAGACGGCCGACGCGCTGTCCGTCTGGAGCATGTGCATGCTGAGCAGCGCTTCCCACATGGGATCCGGTGCCTGCGCCAGCCTGGTGTTCGCAAGATCTTCGGCGGTGAAATGAACGCGTACCACCATATGAGCCACCCCCGTTCAGAACTGCGGCACGCCTGGCTCGGTGGGCGTGCCTCGATTCATGGTCAGAAATGGGTGCGCATCGCATCTACCGGGAGCGGTAGACCTGCACAGAATCGGCACCGACCTCACTTTCCCAGCGTGTGCGGCTTCCCTGAGAACGCCACGCACGGCAGATGCCGTAGCTAAACTCGCGCCCCATGCGCAACAGAAGAGACACCCAGCACATCACTCGTGCCCTTCGTGGCGCCTCCCCCGGGAGGAGGGCCGAAGATCCGTGAAGGGCCGGCACAAACAGTCCCGGGACCCGCGGGGGCACTGGCTGTTACTTGTCCTCGTCCTCCCCGCGATGTTCGCGGTCCTGCTCTTCGAGGGCTGGACCACCCACGAGGTCGACGCCGCGAAGACGCGGTCGCCCTGCACCTCACCCGCACCGGACGCGGTGGTCGACGGCAAGGGTCCCGTGGTCGGGATCAACCGCAACGGCATACAGACCGGCTCCATGCCCGCCCGCACCGTCGCGCTCACCTTCGACGGCGGCCCCGACCCGGTCTGGACCCCGCGCCTGCTCGACCTGCTGCGCAGCAACCAGGCCCGCGCCACCTTCTTCCTCTACGGCTCCCAGGCCGCCCGCTACCCGGAACTGGTACGGCGGATCCGTGCCGAGGGCCACGAGATCGGCTCGAACACCTACACCGGCGCCGTCCTCGGCGAGGCCTCGTCGCCGCGCTTCTCGACCGAACTCGACCTGACGCAAACCGCGTTGGCCGGTGCCGCGGACCTGAACACCACGCTGCTGCGGATGCCGAGGACCACCTCCGCGGACACCCTGTGCGGCAAGGAGTGGCGGGCGGCGCGGCAGGCCGCCGCCCGCGGCTATGTGCTGGTCACCGCCGACAAGGCCACCCGCAAGCCCGCGCAGGGACTGATCCGTCAGTTCAGCCAGACGGCGACCGCGTTCCAGAAGACACAGCGGCTGCTCGCCAACCCGAGCGTCGACCGCTTCACCACCGTGTCGGACGGACTCGACCTCACCCCGTACACACCGGTGTCCACCATCGCCCGCTGGCAGGGCGAGGCTCTGCTCTGGGGCACCTCCGCCGGGCGCAGCTTCTCGACCGCGATGACCTGGATCCTCGGGATCGCCGGCGGACTCGGCGTGCTGCGGCTGGCGCTGCTCGCCTTCTTCGCCCGCGCTCATGTGCGCCGGCTGGAGCGCTTCCGGCCGGGCGCCCCCTGGTTGCGGGAGGTCGTGGAACCGGTGACGGTGCTCGTCCCGGCGTACAACGAAGAGGCCGGCATCGAGTCCACCGTCCTGTCGCTGCTCGACTCCACCCACCCGGAGCTCCAGATCATCGTGATCGACGACGGGTCGACGGACCGTACCGCTCAGATCGCCGAGGGGATCGGTGATCCGCGCGTGGAGGTGATCCGCAAGCCCAACGGGGGCAAGGCCGCGGCCCTCAACACCGGATTGGCCCGCACGCGGCACGAGATCGTGGTGATGGTCGACGCCGACACCGTCTTCGAACGGGACGCCATCCACCGGCTCGTCCAGCCGCTGGCGCACCCGGCGGTCGGCGCGGTCAGCGGCAACACCAAGGTCGGCAACCGGCGCGGTCTGCTCGCCAAGTGGCAGCACATGGAGTACTGCTTCGGGTTCAACCTCGACCGCCGGATGTTCGAGGTCCTGGAGTGCATGACGACCGTTCCCGGTGCCATCGGGGCCTTCCGCCGGGACGCGCTGCTGGGCCTCGGCGGGGTCAGCGACGACACCCTCGCCGAGGACACCGACGTCACGATGGCCCTGTGGCGGGCCGGCTGGCGGGTGCTCTACGAGGAGTCCGCCGTCGCCTGGACCGAAGTACCCACCTCGCTGCGCCAGTTGTGGCGACAGCGCTACCGCTGGTGCTACGGAACCCTCCAGGCCATGTGGAAACACCGCGGCGCCGTCCTGGGCGTGGGCACGGCCGGGCGCTTCGGCCGGCGCGGACTGACCTACCTCGCGCTCTTCCAGGTCGTCCTGCCGCTGCTCGCGCCGGTCATCGACGTCTACGCCCTGTACGGCGTGCTGTTCCTCGATCCGCTGACGTCGGCCGCGGTGTGGCTCGCCTTCTTCGGCGCCCAAGTGGTCAGTGCCGGTTACGCGTTGCGGCTCGACGGTGAGCGCAGAAGGACCCTGTGGTCGATGCCGTTGCAGATCTTCGTCTACCGGCAGCTGATGTATCTGGTCGTCATCCAGTCCGTCGTCGCCCTGCTGCTCGGCACCCGGCTGAAGTGGCATCGCATGCGGCGTTCCGGTACGGCCGCTGAACAGATCGGCGGCCCCGACCCGTATAAGAGCCTGCCGACGAGGTGATCCCGATGCGTTGAGGTTGGACAGGCCGATGGACGACTGGATTGACCGCCGGGCGGGCGACGACCGGCGTGGGGGCAGAGCAGAACCACCACGTGGCGTGGTGGGGCCGGGGGTGCCCGGGAGCGCACCCCCGGCGATGATCCGCACGGCACCACTGCCCGGCATGGCCTCTCCCGCTCCTCCAGGCCGTATGGGCGAAGGGCGCCCGCCCCACGGGGGCGGGGCGGGCGCCCCCGACCACGGCAGCAGGTCTCCCAGGCCACGCGCCACCCGGCGCCGCCGGGTCGTGCGACTGGCGGTCCTCCTGCTCTCCGCGCTGGTCGCCGCCGTCGCCGGTACGTACCTGTGGGCCGACACCCGGCTCGACCAGGAGGTGGACCTGGCCGCGATGACGGACCGGGCGCCGCAGGGCAAGGGGACCAACTACCTCGTCGTGGGTTCCGACAGCCGCGAGGGCCTGTCCCAGCAGGACCGGAAGGATCTCAACACCGGTTCCGCCGAGGGCCGCCGCACGGACTCGATGATCCTGCTGCACACCGGTGCCGGCGGCACCACGATGATGAGCCTGCCGCGCGACTCGTGGGTGACGATCCCGCCCTACGTCGATCCCGACACGGGCAGGAACTACCGCGCCACGCCGAACAAGCTGAACGCCGCCTTCTCCCTGGGCGGCCCCGAACTGCTGGTGCGGACCGTGGAGCGCAACACCGGGCTGCACGTCGACCACTACGCCGAGATCGGCTTCGCGGGCTTCGTCGGAGTGGTGAACGCGATCGGCGGCGTGGACCTGTGCATCGACCGCGCCGTCACGGACAAGGATTCGGGCGCGAATCTGAGCAAGGGCTGCCAGACCCTGGACGGCACCGAGGCCCTGGCGTTCGTACGCCAGCGCAAGCAGGAGGCCCAGGGCGATCTGGGCCGTACCCAGAACCAGCAGAAGTTCCTGGCCGCGCTCGCCAAGAAGGCGGCCACCCCGGGCACGCTCCTCAACCCCTCCAAGTCCTTCCCGTCCCTCACCGCGGGACTCGACACGCTCATCGTGGACAAGGACACGGGCCTGCCACAGCTCATGTCACTGATGCAGACGATGCGCCGAGTCACCGCCGGCGACGGCCGACAGCTCAACGTGCCTGTCTCCGACCCGAGTTTCGCCACCTCCAAGGGCAGCGCCGTGAAATGGGACGCGGGCCGGGCCCGGCAGCTCTTCACCGAGTTGAAGGATGACCGGCCCGTGTCCGTAGGGCAGCGGAAGTGACCTGCGTCCGCGATCAGCGAGGCTGGTAGGCCTTGGGCAGGCGCATGCCGCGGTCGGCCATGATCTGCCGTACGCGGTCGGGGTAGTTGGTGATGACGCCGTCCACGCCCAGGTCCATGAGCGCCTCGACGGTGGCCGGATCGTCGCAGGTCCACGGGATGACCTTCAGGCCCCTGGCATGGGCCTCGGAGACCATCGTCCGGTCGGGGTAGAAGCGGAAGTCCGGATCGCCGACCTTGCCGCTCTGCGGGAAGCCGTAGTTGGGGGAGAGGGCCCTGACGCCGGGGATCGTGGCGGCCGCCCTGACGAAGTCGCCGCCGTAGTCGTCGGCGTCGATCCCGCCGAGCCACGGGGAGGCGCCGGGCTTGCCGACCTGGAGGAAGTCGTAGTTGGTGAGCGCGACCAGCGGCCACCTCGGGGCCAGCTTGTGCATCGCCTTCAACGCGCCCCAGTCGAAGGACTGGATAATGACCTGGCGCTCGATGCCCGAGGCGTGGATCTCCTCGTGGACCCGGCGCACGAACAGCTCACGCGGCGCGGTCTGTTCGGGCGCCCCCGCCTCGACCTTCGTCTCGACGTTGAGGGTGACCTGCCTGGCCCGGTAGCTCTTGACCAGGTTCAGGACGTCCTTCAGCTCGGCCATCCGGAACCCCTTGACCACCTCCTGCTCGGGGAAGCCGGGCAGCTGCTGGTAACCGCAGTCCATGGTCCTGATCTGAGCCAGCGTCAGGTCCTTGATGTACTTCCCGACGTACGGGAACATCGGGTCGCCCGGCGTGAGGGGCGCCGTGTCGCGGCACTTCTGGGCGCTGACCTGCCGGTCGTGGGTGACGACGACCTTCTCGTCCTTGGTGATCTGGGTGTCCAGCTCCAGGGTGGACACCCCGAGGCGCAGCGCCTTGCCGAATCCCTCCAGGGACTCCTCGGTCGTCATGCCGATGCCACCGCGGTGCGCCTGGAGATCGAAGCGGGCCTGCTGAGGCGGCACGCCGGAGCCGTCGTACGTCGTCGCACCGGCGGCCGCCGGAAAGGCGAGCACCGGTACCAGTGCCAGGCCGACGAGGACATGTCTTGGGGACATCGAAACCTCACTCGTGTTGGTTCGGGCGACCAGAGAGGCTAGTTCGGCCTCGGGCGTGCGCAACGGCCTGGACGTGATGGTGCCGTGAATGGCGGAAGAACGGCCACGGCTCGACCGGATCCGTCTCCGCGACGACTCAGACGGACACCCGGTTCGCGGCCGGGGTGCGCCCGGCTCCCGGGGACGACTGCCACAGCGCGCCGGTCAGGGTCTGACCGGACAGCAGCCGCACAGGGCGCCGGCGCGGATCACGGGTGAGGTGAGGGACGAGGACATGAGGCTGCTCCGGGTGCTCGCTCCTGTTCGGACAGGAGGTTCAGGGTCGTCACCGTAAGGAGCGGCCGACGGGCGGTGGGAGGTACCGGACGTCGGCCGTCGACAGCCGGAAGTCACCTTCTTCCGGGAGGAGTTGGGCCGCTCGGGCAGGCCTTACTGCTGTGTGCCCCCCTCCACGCCCGCCGCCCGGCCGGGAAGGCTGGTCGGACGGGTGCGGAGCACCTCTTCGACGGAGGAGAGGGCGAAGCGGACCGCGCCGGTGATCACGGCCTCGTCCCCCAGGGCGGACAGCCGCCACTGCGGCAGGTCGACGAGGAGAGTGCCGGCCTCCTCCTCGGCGGCGCCCAGGAGGAGTTCCGCCGCCCCAAGCAGGCCGGGGACCGGGAAGAGACTGGTGCCGAGGACGACCAGCGCCGGGTCGAGAGCGAGCAGCACGGGGGCGATCCCGGCGGCGAGTCTTCGCCCGTACGACGTGATGACCGCGACCGCGTCCGGCTCTCCCGCCGCGGCGCCGCGGATGACGCCGGCACCGGTGCGAGCCGCCGCGTGCGAGGCGACGCCGTCCGGGACCAGGGGTTCGAGGCCGGGCTGCGCGGACGTACTGCCGGGGAAGCGGATGAAGCCGATCTCTCCGGCCGCACCGCGGTGTCCGCGCAGCAGGCGCCCCCCGGTGATGACACCGGCACCGAGGCGTTCCCCGAGTAGGACGAAGACCATCTCGTCGGCCGCGCCGCCGACCCCCCGCCACTGCTCGCCGAGCGCGGCGAGGTTGGCGTCGTTCTCCACGGCGACCGGGCAGCCGAGCAGGTCGCGAAGGGTGGTGACGATGTCCGCCTCGGCCCAGCCCTTGAGGTTGTCGGCCTGCCGGACAAGGGTGTTGCTCCGGTCCACCAGGCCGGGGGTGCCCACCGTCGCGGCCCACACCCTCCGGGGGTCCGCTCCGGCGCGGTCGATCGCGCGCAGCACCACCGTGGTGACGGCGCGGGCCCGGGCCGATCCGCCCAGATCGGCGCGCACCGCCTTGCGTTCGACGGCCACTGCCTGGCCGTCGAGGTCGGCCAGACAGGCGCTCACCGAGCGGGCTCGTACATCCACGCCGATGACGAAACCCGCGTGCGGGCGGAAGCGGAACCGGCGGGCCGGGCGGCCGGGCGACCGCTGGCCCCGGGTGGAGACGGCCGGGGCGACCTCGATGAGCCCGCAGTCGGTGAGTTCCTCGACGATCGCCTCAACGGTGGGGCGGGAGAGCTTGGTCGCCTCGGCCAGGGTGGAGAGCCGGGGGTGCGGGTCGGCCGAGCGGACGGCGGCGAGGACGGCCGCGGCGTTCGTGGCACGCAGGTCCGCGACGCCCACCACCGCGGGCAGTTCGCGCCCGGGAGAGTGCGGTTCCGGCAGCCCGCCGAGCGGCCACCTGTCCCTGGACGTCACCAATGATCAACCTCCTGTGGAGCGGCACAACCGGGGACCGGCGCGGACCGCCCCGACGATAACAATCCAGG
Organism: Streptomyces sp. NPDC050619; assembly: GCF_040654815.1. Classification (NCBI taxonomy): domain Bacteria; kingdom Bacillati; phylum Actinomycetota; class Actinomycetes; order Kitasatosporales; family Streptomycetaceae; genus Streptomyces; species Streptomyces sp. NPDC050619. Next base: position 65,837 of record NZ_JBFAIR010000003.1, read on the forward strand.
CATGAATCCTTGACGCGGACCAGGCTCCCTCTGATTATAAAACGCAATTGCGTTATCGAACTAATCGAACGCCAGGAGACCCCCGTGAGCTCCATCCCGTCGTCCCTGTCCAGACGTACCTTCCTCGCGGCCACCGGCGCGGTCGGCGCCGCGGCACTCACCGCGTGCAGCGATCTGACCCCGGGCGCCTCGTCGTCCGAGCAGAGCAGCGCCGGTCCCGTCTCCACCGCGGTACCGGCCGACAAGAAGATCACGCTGGTGGTCGCCGACGCCGACGACACCACCATGACCCCCGGCCTCATCGCGGCCTTCCGTGAGAAGCACCCCAACATCAAGGTCAACCGCCAGTACACCGGCTGGGACGACTACCTCAAGAGCATCAACACCACCATGTCGGCCGACAGCGCCCCCGACATCGCCCAGTTCACCTCCGGCATGCAGAACCTCGTCCCCGGACGGCTGCTGCTCAAGGTCGGCGAGTACGGCAAGGCGTACGGCTGGGCCAAGAAGTTCCCCGGGCTCGACCAGATCACCCTCACCCCGGACGGCAAGACCGTCGGCACCGGTGACCTCTACGGCGTGGGCGCGGGCCTGTCGTTCGAAGGCGTCTACTACAACAAGGCCAAGGCGCGAAAGCTGGGCCTGACCGTCCCCCCGGCCACCCTGGAGGACCTCGAGGCCCTGTTCGCGAAGGTCAAGGCGGCCGGTGAGACCGCACTGGTCGCCGGCAACCTCGACGGCGGTCTCAACCACCCCTTCAACGTGCTGCTCTCGGCCTACCTGACACCGAAGGACCGCGAGGCGTGGGCCTACGGCCAGCAGAGCGCCACGATCGAGCTGCCGGAGGCCGAGAAGGCGGCCGAGACGCTCCAGCGGTGGGTGGACAAGGGGTACGTCACCCCCAAGGTCAACGGCGTCAGCGACAACGACGCGACCGCCGCGTTCGCCAAGGGCGAGGGTGTCTTCCGGATCAGCGGCAACTGGGCCGCGGCGGCGGTGGCCAAGGGCCTGGGCGAGGGCGCCGGCTACTTCAACATGCCGCCCGTCACCTCCGGCGGGAAACTACGCACGACCGGCGCCGGGGTGTACTACTGCGTCTCCAGCAAGTCGAAGAACGCCGCCGCGGCCGCCGCCTTCCTCGACTTCGCCGCGAGCGCGCAGGCCGCCGCCATCACCGCCAAGGCCGGCTTCATGGCTCCCGACGCGGGCGCCATGCCGAGCCAGAGCGGGCTGCTTGGCGATGTCCAGAAGGGCTGGCAGACGATCGTCGCGGACGCCGGTCTCCAGCCGTTCATCCAGAACGCCTCCACCCCGACGATGGGCGACACCCTCACCACCCAGCTCCAGCTGCTCGCCGGAGGCAAGGCCACGCCCGAGAAGTTCCTGACCGGGCTCCAAACGGACTTCGAGAACTACCACAAATGACCACTGCCGACCGACTGACCGACCCCGCACGCGCTCCCGGCCCGCCGCGTGTGGTGAAGCGCGGAGCGGGCCCCGCCGAGCGCCGGCAGCGCGGCCCGGCACCGTCCGTGCGCCGCCGCCGACGCCGTGCCGTGGCCTTGCTGTACCTGCTGCCGGCGTTGCTGCCCTACACCCTCTTCGCCGTACTGCCGCTGCTGCACACCGCGTATCTCTCGCTGTTCGACTGGGACGGGGTGACCCTCCCGTCCTTCGTCGGCCTCGACAACTACGGCCGTATCGGCACCGATCCGCAACTGCGTGCCGCCGCCTGGCATGCCGGCGCGCTGATCCTGTTCTTCTCCGTCCTGCCGATCTGCGTGGGACTGGTCTCGGCGGCGATCGTGTCCCGGCGCGCCGGACGCCGGGGCACCGCCCTGGTCCGCACGGTGCTGTTCCTGCCCCAGGTCATCCCGCTGGTCGCGGTCGGCATCCTCTGGCGCTGGGTGTACGCCGAGGACGGCACCCTCAACCAGGCGCTGCGGGCGATCGGTCTGGGCGGCCTCGCCGACGCCTGGCTGGGCAGCTTCACCTGGGCCCTGCCCGCCGTCGGCCTGATCGGGACCTGGGTCGTCTCGGGCCTGTGCATGGTGCTGTTCCTGTCCGGGACCCAGCGCATCGACCAGGAGATCTACGAAGCGGCACGGATGGACGGGGCGGGCCCGGTACGCGAGTTCACGGCGATCACCGTCCCGCTGCTGCGACCGGAGTTCGCGGTGGCGCTGTCCATCACCGTGATCGCCGCCCTGTCCAGCTTCGACCTCATCTACATCACCACCTCAGGAGGCCCGGGCAACAGCACCGTCGTCCCCGGAATCCTCATCTACCGCCTGGCCTTCGGGGGCGGCGCGGTCGGCGTGGCCAGCGCGCTGGCGATCGTCCTGACGGCGGTCATCTCCCTCGCCGTCCTGGTGATCAACCGGCTGTCCAGGGAGGCACCGTGACCACATCGGCGAGAGCGGTCACCGGGCGCTTCGTGACACCCGTCGTGCTCGCGCTGTTCATGGCCGCCGTACTCATACCGTTCGCCTCCCTGCTGCTGGCCTCCCTCCAGCCCGCGGGGGCGCCGCTGACCGGCTTCGCCCTGCCGGACGGGCTGCACTTCGAGAACTTCTCCCGCGCCTGGTCCGCCGCGGGCTTCGGCACGCTGCTGCGGTCGAGCGTGGTGATCGCGGTGTGCGTGGTGCCGGCCGCGGTGGTGTGCGCGACCCTGGCCGGGTACGCGCTGGCGACCCTGGACGTCCCCGGCCGGGGAAGGCTCTACGCGTATCTGCTGCTCGGCCTGTCCATCCCCACCGAGGGCACGATCATCCCGCTCTACTACGACCTGCGCGCCGTAGGACTGACCAACACCGTGCCGGGACTGGCCCTCGCGGAGATCGGCGCGTTCATGCCGTTCGGGGTCTTCTGGATGCGCGCCCACTTCTCGACCATGCCGCGCAGCCTGATGGAAGCCGCGCGGCTGGACGGCGCCTCGTCGTGGGCGACGCTCTGGCGGATCCTGCTGCCCAACTCCCGCCCGGCGGTGACCACGTTGGGCGTTCTCTACTTCGTCTGGAGCTGGAACCAGTTCCTGCTCCCGCTCATCCTCATCCAGGACCCGGCCCGCCGTACCGCGCCCGCCGGACTGGGGTTCTTCACCGGGCAGTACGGCGTCGACGTGCCGCTGCTCGCCGCGGCCACCCTGATCGTGATCGCCCCGGTGGTGCTCGTCTACCTGTTCTTCCAGCGGCACTTCATCAGCGGTGTACTCAGCGGCGCCCTCAAGGGCTGACCGTACAAGGCTTGAACCCACAGGAGGTCGGAGAATTTCATGGCAGAACTCGAAGTCGCGCTGATCGGTGCGGGCGGCATCGCCCGCACGCATCTGCCCGCGTGGGTCGCGCTCGGCGCGCGGGTCCGCATCTACGCACCCGACGGCCAAGCCCCCACCCTGGCCCGCGAGTTCGGCGCGACGTCCGTGGGCTCCCTGCGTGAGGCGATCACCGGAGCCAACGTGGTGGATGTGTGCACGCCGACCGACACCCACCGGGAGATCACCCTGGCCGCCGTCGCGGCCGGCGCCCATGTCCTGTGCGAGAAGCCGCTGGCGCTCGGCGCGGCCGAGGCCGCGGAGATGTCCGACGCGGCCGAACAGGCCGGGGTGAAGCTGTACCCGGGCCACGTCGTGCGCTTCTTCCCCGCCTACGCCCGCCTGCGCGCCCTGGTCGCCGGGGGCGGCCTGGGCAGGGTGGCGGTCGCCCGGTTCACCCGCACCGGCCGCTATCCCACCTGGAGCGGCTGGTTCGCCGACCCGGCGCGTTCCGGCGGGATCCTGACGGACCAGATGATCCACGACATGGACATCGCCCGCTGGCTCTTCGGCGAGGTCGTCCGGGTCCACGCCCGGCACCAGGGGCATCTCACCACCCCGGCCCCGGAAGGCGCGGTCGCCACCGGAACCGCCGTACTCACCCACGCGGGCGGCACCATCACCCAGGTCGTGGGGGTGTGGGGGCCGCCGGCGACACCCTTCCGCACCACGTTCCATGTGTCGGGCACGGGCGGCACCGTCCAGTACGACTCCCTGGCCCACCTCGACCTGCGGATCACCGGTGCCGCGTCCGGCGGCCCGGCGGACGGCATACCGGGCGGGGACTTCGGTCAGTCGCCCTACCTCACCCAGATCCGCGAGTTCGCCCAGGCGTTCGCGGGCGGTCCGGAGCCACGGGTGAGCGGCCTGGACGGCGTGGCGGCCGTCCGTATCGCCGAGGCCGCGGTCGAGTCCGCCCGCACCGGGCGGACCGTCGAGCTCGCAACCACCGTACCCACAGGGGGAATCGACCAGTGAGAGTCGCCGTACTGTCCTTCGCCCATGTGCACGCCGCGACCTACATCCGGCTGCTGCGCGACCGCGACGGCATCGAACTGATCACCGCGGACCCGGACGCCCCGCCGGACGACCCCACCCGTGGCCGGGCCCTCGCCGAAGGCCTGGGTGCCGCCTACGCCGACACCTGGGACGAGGTGTTCGCCCTCCGCCCCGACGCCGTGGTGGTCACCAGCGAGAACGCCCGGCACCGGCACCTCGTCGAGCGGGCCGCCGCGACCGGGGCGCATGTGCTGTGCGAGAAGCCCCTGGCGACGACGGAGGCCGACGCACGGGCCATGATCGACGCCTGTGCACGCGCCGGCGTCGCACTGATGACCGCCTATCCCGTACGGTTCAGCCCCGCGTTCACCGCCCTGCGCCGCGCGCTGGCCGACGGCTCGCTCGGCGGGCTGATCAGCGTCCACGGAGCCAACAACGGGTCGAACCCGGCCCTGGCCCGCCCCTGGTTCGCCGACCCCGAACTGGCCGGCGGGGGAGCGCTGGCCGACCACACCGTCCACATCGCCGACCTCGTGGACGCACTGCTGGACGGCGAGCAGGCGGCGGAGGTCTACGCCCAGGCGAACAGCATCCTGGACGACGGCGGCCCCGCACCGGACGTCGAGACCGCGGGCCTGGTCACCATCCGCTACCCCAGCGGGGTGGTCACCGCCGTGGACGCCAGCTGGAGTCATCCGCCGGACCACCCGACCTGGGGCGGGCTCGCCATGACCTGCGTCGGCGAGAAGGCGATCGTGGAGTTCGACGCCTTCCCCCCGCTGCTCGGCGGATTCGACTCCGCCACCGGGCGCGACCGCTGGGAGGCGGGCGGGGCGGATCTCGACACCGCCATGCTCGACGAGTTCCTCGACGCCGTACGCACCGGACGGCGGCCGTCACCCGACGGCGAGTCGGGCTTGCGCACCCTGCGGATCGTGCTGGCCGCCTACGAGTCGCTGCGCACCGGACAGCCGGTCGCCCTGCCGGATGCCGCCGGCGTGACCGGCGGCTGAGGAGTGGCCGTCAGTTCGGCGAGGGGCCCAACAGGTCCCAGGGCGAAGGTGATCCCGGTGGCTGGGGCGGGCGCTTGCCGCCGGGGTTGCCGTCGGGGTGCTGGTTGATCCAGGACAGGCCGCCGAGGTCGAGCCGGTGGCGGGCGCGGGTGACGGCGACGTAGGCGAGGCGGGCCTCGGCGTCGTCGATGTCGCCGGGCAGCGGGTCGCCGTTCGCGTCGGTCTCTTCCTGGTCGGCGGGTTCGGTGAAGTCCTCGCCGATCCGGACGGAGGCCCATTCACGGCCCTTGGCCTTGTGCGCGGTGGAGACGACGAGCTCGGCGCCCTGCTCGACGGCGAGTCTGTCCACCGCGCTGAGAATGACGTCGACGCCGTGCTCGTCGACGAGATCGACCAGCGGCAGGAGGTCCCGTCCGGAGGGGTCGTACTCGGCGTACTCCTGGAGTTCGCCCCAGGAGTCGAAGAGGATCAGTTCGGGGTGGGTGCAGCGTTTGCCGGCCTTCAGGTCGCGGGCCGCCCTCGCCAGTGCCCGCAGGGAGTCTCCGCCGCCGATCAGGGCGACGCGGCGGCCCTCGTCGAGCAGGCGCATGACCTCGAGCATCGCGCCGACGTTGGAGCGGCACAAGATCGCGTCCGGTTGCTCGACGCGCTCCAGCCGGGTGTCGACCGCGGCGGTGCCGGCCAGGCGGATCGGGGCGTCCACGATGCCCAGCCACCGGTTGGCCTCCGCGGCGAGCGCGGGGCCGAAGCGGAACGACTGGGACAGCGCACGCTCGGTGCCGTCGAAGCCGCTCATCACGTCCCGCGCGCCGCGCCAGCCGTAGATCGCCTGGGCGGAGTCGCCGACCATCACCAACTGGGTGTGCTCCCGCTGGTCGTTGAAGACCTTCTCGACCACGGGATTGGTGTCCTGGGCCTCGTCCAGGAGCAGGAAGTCCGCTTCGATGCGCGGCTGGGAGAGGGCCCAGTGCTTGAGATAGTGGTCGTGGTCGAAGCGGACGACGCCTTCCCCGGGGTTCTGCAGGTCTTTCCAGGCCCGGTTCGCGTACGGCAGGACGAGGTCGACGAGTTGGGCATGGAGGTCCTCGGCCTCGATGCCGCGCAGCCGTGGGACGTGGTAGCGCTCGATGGCCGCGTCCGCGGACTGGCAGAAGCGGGTGACGGTCCGCAGCACGGTGTAGGACAGCGCCTTGTTGGTGACGTTGCGCTCGCCGATCCGCACGCGCATGTTGATGCCGATGCCCAGGGCCGCGCCGGTCTTCCACCCCGGGACGCGGGGCGCGTCCATCCGGCTCCTGAACCGGTGACCGACCGCCGCGTACGCGAGCGAGTGCATCGTCTTGCAGAGCACGTTGGCGGGGAACTTGCGGGCGGCCTCGGTGGCGATGGCCTTGTTGAAGGCGATGTACCGGCCCCGCCCGCCGGTGCTGGCGGCGATCATCGACAGGGTCGTCGTCTTGCCGGTTCCGGCGCCGGCCTGGAGGACAAGGTGATCCCCGCGCCGGAAGACGTCGATGGCGCCGCTCTGTTCAGCGGTGGGTGCGGGCATGATGCTCCTCAGGGTGGTGCGGCTTCATAGCGCAATCGCAAGGTGACACACCGGGACATCCGGTGTCCGGCGATCACCGGATCCGCGCCAAGTCGCACCATGTCCCGCACCGGTCGTACTGGTCACATTGGTGCCCGCGGACGTCAACTTCGTTTGCCTTACCGGGGTTGATGCAGCGAGTGAGGGGGCGCATGGCCGCATATGTGCCCGTGCGGTGGGTGGCGCCGCTGCTGTACGGAGCGGTGCTCACCGGCGGTCTGTACTACGCGCGGGCCGGCCTGGGCGACACCCCTGGGCCGACGCCGCCGCGCCTGTCGGCGTTCGTCGCCGCCATCGCCGCGCGGTTCGCCTGGAAGCGGTCGGACACCGCAGGCCCGCGCCCCGCGTGCCGCTGCTGCCGACGCGGTGCGGGCTGATCGGCGCCGTGGTGTTCCTCGCTGCCTCCGGGCTGTCCCAAGTGCTGTGCGTTCGCGCCATCGCCATCGCCGGTGTCACCGGCGCGGCCGTCGCCGCCCCGCTGGTGGCCTCCGCCGCCTCCGCCGCCGCCACCGCCCTGCTCCCGTTCACCGCCTACTTCGCCTTCGGGCGCACGACCGCGCTCGCGCTGGGCGCGCTCTGTCTGGCGGGGCCGCTCACCGCGTACGTGCTCACCGCACCGCGCTGGTATGGCGACCCGGAGCGGGTGTCCGACTTGTTGATGCTCACCGTGGGTCTGGTCCTCACGATCTCGATGGCCGCGGTGGTGGGTCCTTGGCGGGCCGCAGCGGCTGGACGCGCCGGGGGGAGTCGAGGACGGTCTGTACGGCGGTGGTGAAGTCCTCCCAGCCGCGTACGTCCAGCACCGAGTCGAAACGCCCCGCCCTGGAGGAGTCCTCGGTGTCCTCATGGGCGGAGGGGGACGGTACGACGAGCGCCCGCTCGGTGCCGTCCGTACCGGCCGGCTCCCGCCAGGCGGCTCGCACCGCCCCCTCCCCGTCGGGCGGCGCCGGACGCCCGGTCGGCGGGCATCGGCACGAATCCGGGCAGCACCGGCAGTCCCGCCCACGGCGGAGCGGGCCAGATCGGCGGCCTTGGCGCCCGTGACCTTCGTGGCGCTGCTCTCCGGGGGAGCCGAGGGTGCCCGTACCCGCGGTGCGGCCCGCCCCGCCACTGCCCTGCGTGGCAAGCCTCTTCAATATCAACTGCAGAGGGGTTGTCCGGACATTCCCTCGGCGCCTAGGGTCACCCCGTGAGTGCAAGCGCTTTCTGCGCGTGTTCGCCGGCCGTCCGAGGAGTACCGCATGTCCCCGCTTCCAGCCCGTCGCCGCGTCGCCGTGGTCGGTACTGGTGCCATCGTCAGCGGCAGTCATCTGCCCGCGCTCAGAGCCCACGCCGACCGGACGGAACTGGTCGCCGCGGTCGACGTGGACCAGCCCCGGCTCGACGCCTTCCGGGAGCTCGCGGGCGCGGACGTCGCCGGATACACCTCGATGGACGCGATGCTGGAAGCCGTACGTCCCGACCTGGTCCTCATCGGCACCCCGCCGTCCCTGCACCGGGAGCAGACGGTGGCCGCGCTGAAGGCGGGCGCCTGGGTGCTGTGCGAGAAGCCGCTGACCCTGTCGCTCGCCGAGTACGACGAGATCGCGGCGGCCGAGGAGGCGTCGGGGACGTACGCCTCCGTGGTCTTCCAGCACCGCTACGGCTCCGGCGCCGTCCATGCCCGCGAGCTGATCGCGAGCGGTGAGCTGGGCGCCCCGCGAGTCGCGCACTGCCAGACCACCTGGCACCGGGACGCCGCCTACTACGCCGTACCGTGGCGCGGAACGTGGGCCAGCGAGGGCGGCGGGCCGACGATGGGACACGGCATCCACCAGTACGACCTGCTGCTGCACCTGCTCGGCCCCTGGACGGAGATCCGGGCCATGGCGGCGCGCCTGGTCCACGACACCGAGAGCGAGGACGTCTCCACGGCCCTCGTACGGTTCGAGAACGGCGCCCTCGCCACCGTCGTCAACAGCGTGCTCTCCCCGGACGAGGTCAGCCGCATCCGGATCGACTGCGCCGACGCGACGGTCGAACTCACCCACCTGTACGGGCACCGCAACGAGGACTGGACCTACACCCCGGCCCCGCACGTCGACTCCGAGCGCGCCGCCGCCTGGCGCACCCCCACCTCGGACGTGCCCAGCTCGCACACGGCACAGCTCGGCGGTCTCCTCGACGCCTACGACAGCGGTCTGCGGCCGCCGGGCAGCGGACCGGATGCCCGTGCCACCCTCGAATTCGCTGCCGCCCTCTACAAGGCGGCGTTCACCGGCAGCCCGGTGCACGCGGGCGAGATCGGCCCGGGCGACCCCTTCTACCCGGCCATGCACGGCGACCACCCCCACTGGGCCCCCAAGGAGCGCGCATGAGCATCCGCGTCAGCCACGTCCACGGCGAGCACATCGCGGTGGAGGCGGCGGACGGCACGGAGATCCTCCGGTACGTCTACCGCCCCGACCCCGACCCCTTCGAGGCCCCCAAGCCCTACGCCCACCCGGTCCGCACCCTCGCCGGGCGCACGGTGACCGGCTACCGCCCGAGCGACCACCGCTGGCACAAGGGACTTCAGATGACGGCGAGTCATCTGTCCGGCCAGAACTTCTGGGGCGGCAACTGCTACGTCCACGGCCAGGGCTATCTGGCCATGCCCGAGCGGGTCGGCTCGATGCGGCACGACGGCTTCCCGGTCTTCGCGGTCGAGGACGACCGCCTCACCTTCGCCGAGGAGCTCACCTGGGTGGAGAACGGCGGCGCCCAGTGGGCGCGCGAGGAGCGCGGCCTGACCGTCCACTCGGTGGACCAGGAGGCCGGTGCCTGGGCGCTGGACTGGTCGATCCGCCTCACCAACATCCGCGACGCGCCCCTGGCCTTCGGCTCCCCGACCACCGCGGGCCGCGAGATGGCCGGCTACACCGGCCTTCAGTGGCGCGGTCCGCGCGACTTCACCGGCGGCAGCGCCTTCGCCGCGGAGGGCGACACCGGCGCCGAGAAGCTGATGGGCACTCAGGGCCCATGGCTCGCCTTCACCACCGAGCACGACGACGTCGACGGCCACTCCACGATCGTCTTCGCGCACGCGCCCGAGAATCTCGACCAGAAGACCGCGATCCACGAGTCGCACTGGTTCGTGCGCGCCGAGCCGATCCCCACGGTCGCGTTCTCCTGGGCGTTCTTCGAGGAGTTCGAGCTGCCGCCGGGCGAGTCCTTCGCCTACCGCTACCGGGTCGTCGTCGCCGACGGCGCCTGGGACCGCGAGCGCGTCGGCACGTACCTGGAGGGGCTGCCGTGGTGAGCGAGCCCAAGCCGACTCTGCCGCACCCCCTGCCCGGCGCCGTGGGCCTGTCCCACCTGAGCGCCTACGACTGGGAGGCCGCCGACGGCGTGTGCGGCGGCAGCCCGCATCTGCACCTGGTGTGCACGGAGGCGTATGTCGTCACCGGCGGCCGGGGCGCGGTGCAGACCCTGAGCCCCGACGGCTACCGGGACATCCCCCTGGAGGCGGGCTCGGTCGCCTGGTTCACGCCGGGCACCGTGCACCGCATGGTCCAGGGCGGCGACCTGCGCATCACCGTGCTGATGCAGAACAGCGGTCTGCCCGAGGCCGGGGACGCCGTCTTCACCTTCCCGCCCGAGGTGCTCGCCGACCCCGAGGCGTACGCGGCGGCAGCCACGCTCCCGCCCGGCACGGGAGAGGAGACGGCGGCGGCCGCCCGGCGCCGCAGGGACCTCGCCGTCGAGGGCTACCTCGTCCTGCGCGAGTCCCTCGTCGCCGGCGACAACGGCCCCTACCGGGAGTTCCAGCGCGCCGCCGCCCGGCTGGTGCGCGCCAAGGTGCCCAACTGGCGCGAGCTGTGGCGGGCCGGCGCGCTGGCCACCGCCGAACGCACGGGCGCCCAGCTCGACGCGCTGGCGGCCGGCGAGCCGGCGTATCTCGGCGAGGCGACCGCGCACGAGGCCGCGCCCACAAGGCTCGGCGGCTTCGGGATGTGCGGACGCCGGGACGAGTACAACCTGCCGGGGACGACGCTGCCGTACGGGGGCGAGTAGCAGCGCGCCCAACAGGGCTCGGATCAAAGGGCGTTGAAGAGAGCCGCCAGGGGAATGCAGGGGGGCGTCAACAGAAAGTCCGAGGAGGGAAAGAGGTGACCTCGGCATGCCCGGACACAGGACAAAGGGGTTCTGCGCATCGGCCGCCGCACTGGCGCTCTGTGCGGTGCTGGCCGGTTGCGGCGGATCAGGCGACTCGGTGGGCGGCGGCAAGGTCGTGCTGCGCTACACGTGGTGGGGCAACCCCGACCGCGCCGAGCGCACCGAGCAGGCCGTCGCCCTGTTCGAGAAACGGCACCCGGACATACGGGTGCAGACATCGTTCGCGGGTTACGACGCCTACAAGCAGAAACTCGCCGTCCAGGCCTCGGGCGGCGACGCCCCCGACGTGATGCAGCTGGACTACCGCCAGATCGACCAGTACGCCTCCGGCGGGGTCCTGTTCGACCTGGCCAAGCAGAAGACGGTCCTGCGCACCTCCGAGATCGATCCCGGACTGCTCGACACGGGCCGCGTGGACGGCGTCCAGTACGCGGTCCCGCAGGGCCGGGGCACCGAGACCGTCGTCTACGACGTCAAGGCCTGGAAGGACTCCGGCGTGCCGCTCCCGAAGCAGGGGTGGACCTGGGACGACTGGGCCGAGGCCATGCGCGCCCTCAAGGAGCGGACCGGCAAACCCGGCGCCACCGACCCCGGCTGGAGCGAGGACAGCTTCGAGGTCTGGCTGCGCGGACAGGGCAAGTCCCTCTACACCGAGGACGGCGGACTGGGCTTCACCGCCGACGACCTCACCCGGTGGTGGACCTTCACCGACAAGCTCCGCCGTGCGGGAGCCGTCTCCTCGGCCGAGCAGACCACCCAAGTCGACGGCACCGTGGAGAACACCCCCCTCGGCCGTGGCACGGCCCTCAGCGACACCAACTGGGACGCCCCGGCCAGCGGTTACCTCGCCCTCGTTGCGGGCGGCGTCGCACTGGCCCCGATGCCCTCCAACGAGGACGGCACGCCCGGCCAGTACTTCAAGCCGTCGATGTTCCTGGGTGTGGGCGCGAGCACCAGCCATCCGAAGGCGGCGGCGCAGCTCATCGACTTCCTGATCAACGACGACGAGGCGGCGAAGATCCTCGGCGCCACCCGTGGCATCCCCGTCAACGAGACCATCCGCAAGGAGACCGCGCCGCTCCTGAAGGACTTCGACCGGACCGTCTCCGACTACCAGGCCTCCCTGGAAGGGAAGTTGAAGGATCCGCCGCAGGCCCCGCCCTCCGGCGACAACGCCCTCCAGACCACTTTCCAGCGCGACTACGACCAGGTGTCGTACGAGCGCATGTCGCCCCGCGAGGCGGCCGAGAACTACGTCACCGAGGCGAAGGCGGAGCTGAGGTCATGACCACCACCGCGATCCCCGCCGAGTCCAAGCGCGCCACGCCCCCCGCACCGAAGCGCCGGCCCAAACGCGAACGCGAGGGCGCCGCCTGGGTGTTCCTGTCCCCGTGGGTCCTCGGAGCGGTCGTCCTCACCCTGCTCCCGATGGCCGTGTCGCTCTATCTCTCCTTCACCGACTACAACCTCTTCGACCCGCCCCGCTGGGTCGGCCTGCGCAACTACACGCAGATGTTCACCGAGGACCCTCGCTACTGGCGCTCGGTCGTGACGACCCTGACGTACGTCGTCATCGCCGTCCCCCTGCAACTGGCCCTGGCCCTCGTCGTCGCGCTCGCGCTGAAGTCGATGAACCGCGGCAAGGCCTTCTACCGGTCCGCGTTCTACGCGCCCTCCCTGCTCGGCGCCTCCATGTCCATCGCCCTGGTCTGGCGGGCGGTCTTCAACGACGGCGGCACCGTGGACAACCTGCTCGGCACCGGGGGCTGGGTGAACAAGCCCGGCTGGGCGCTGCTCGCCGTCGCGCTGCTGACGGTGTGGCAGTTCGGCGCACCGATGGTCATCTTCCTCGCCGGACTCCAGCAGATTCCCGCGGAGCTCTACGAAGCGGCGGCCGTCGACGGGGCGAGCAAGTGGCGGCAGTTCCTGTCCGTCACCGTGCCGATGCTGTCCCCGGTGCTCTTCTTCAACCTGGTGCTCCAGACCATCCAGGCCTTCCAGGTGTTCACACCCGCCTTCGCGATCAGCGCCGGCAAGGGCGGCCCCGCCGACTCCACCCTCGTCTACACCATGTACCTCTACGACCGCGGCTTCGTCGCCTCCCACATGGGCTACGCCTCCGCCATGGCCTGGGTGCTGCTCCTGGTCATCGGCGTCGTCACGGCGGTGCTGTTCCGCACCTCGCGCTCCTGGGTCTTCTACGCGTCTGACACCGATGAGGGAGAGCGATGACCGCTGTATCAACTGCCGCTTCCCGTAAGCCCGTTCGCTGGGGGCGCCTCGCCCTGCACCTCGGCTGCCTGGCCGCCCTGCTCGTGATGCTCTACCCGCTGGCCTGGCTGCTCGCCACCTCGCTCAAGCCCGCGAACGAGGTCATCGCCAGCCTCAACCTCCTGCCCAGCCACCTGGAGTGGTCGAACTACAAGACCGCCTTCGAGGGCGTGAACGACGTCTCCATCTGGCGGCTGCTGTCCAACTCGCTGCTGATCGCGTTCGGCGCGGTCCTCGGCAACGTCATCAGCTGCTCGCTCGCCGCCTACGCCTTCGCACGCCTGCGATTCCGCTTCCGCGGCCCGCTGTTCGCCTTCATGATCGCCACGATCATGCTGCCGCACCACGCGATCCTGATCCCGCAGTACATCATCTTCAACCAGTTGGGCCTGGTGAACACCTACTGGCCGCTGATCCTGCCGAAGTTCCTCGCCACCGAGGCCTTCTTCGTCTTCCTCATCGTGCAGTTCATGCGCGGTCTGCCGCGCGAACTGGAGGAGGCGGCCCGCATCGACGGCTGCGGCCCCTTCCGCAGCTTCTTCCTGGTCGTGCTGCCGCTGACCCGGCCCGCGCTGATCACCACGGCGATCTTCACCTTCATCTGGACCTGGAACGACTTCTTCACCCAGCTCATCTACCTCTTCGACCCGGACAAGTTCACGCTCACCCTCGCCCTGCGGTCGTTCGTGGACGCCTCCAGCCAGTCCTCGTTCGGCCCCATGTTCGCGATGTCGGTGATCGCGCTGCTGCCGATCGTGCTGTTCTTCCTCGCCTTCCAGCGGTTCCTGGTGGAGGGCATGGCCAGCTCCGGACTCAAGGGGTGAACGGGGATGAGTGAGATGCACACGCGTGAGCCGGGCGAGGTCTTCGGCCCCCGGATGACCCTGTTCGCCGACATGCTGAGCGTCGGCCTCGCCACGACCGTGGCCTGCCTGCCGCTGGTGACGGCCCCGGCCGCGCTGTCGAGCGCCTGTGCCGTCCTGCGGGGGGCGGGGGAGGGGCAACCCGCCACCGCAGGCCGGTACTTCGCCGTCCTACGCCGACGCCTGCGCGTCGGCGACCTGGTGGCGGGGATCGTAGCCCTGGCGGGTGCGCTGCTGTTCGTCGCGGACCTGGCACTCGCCGGGGCCGGGCTGCCCGGAGCGCCGCTGTTCGCGGTGGTGGCGGCCGCGATCGGTGCGGGCGCCCTGGTCGTGGGGCTCAGGGCATGCGCGCGCCCCGAGTCGCTCACCGACTGGCCGGCCGCCCTGCGCGAGGCCGCGCGGGACGCCGTACGGGATGCGGGCGGCACCGGCCTGGTGCTGCTCGCGGTGGCGACGGCCGCGCTGTGCGCCTGGATGCTGGTGCCGCTCGCCTTCCTGACGCCGGGGCCGCTGGCGCTGGCACTGACCGCGATCGACGTCCGATTCGCCGCCATATCCAAGAGTTAATGGTCCATTAGGGGACTTGGAGTGTGAAGGGCCACTTGAGGTGTCAATCATCTTGTCATGAACCTGCGACCCGACGGGCGGGTCGCGGTCTCATGGAGGTGTGGGATGCACCGCAGACTCGCCACCGGAATGGCCGCCTCAACTCTGGCCCTGATCACCGTCGTCGGCACCGCCGCAACAGCCGACGCGGCCCCCGCCGACAAGCCCCAGGTCCTCGCGAGCTGGACTCAGACCAGCGCATCGAGCTACAGCGCGTGGACCGCCGCCCGCGCGAACCAGTCCGCCTGGAGCGCGTACGCCTTCGACTGGTCCACCGACTACTGCTCCTCCTCGCCGGACAACCCGTTCGGCTTCCCCTTCTCGACGTCCTGCGCGCGCCACGACTTCGGCTACCGCAACTACAAGGCCGCGGGCGTCTTCAGTGCCAACAAGACGCGCCTCGACAGCGCCTTCTACGAAGACCTCAAGCGCGTGTGCGCCAACTACGCCGGTGGGACGAAGACCGCCTGCAACAGCACGGCGTGGACCTACTACCAGGCCGTGAAGGCCTTCGGCTGAGGGGCTCGTCCGGTCGGGGGGGCACCACCCCCCGACCGGACGGTTCAGTCCGCCGTCCGGAAAGAGCGCAGCCGCAGCGAGTTGCCGACCACGAACACCGACGAGAAGGCCATGGCCGCCCCGGCGAGCATCGGGTTGAGCAGGCCGGCCGCGGCCAGCGGCAGGGCGGCCACGTTGTAGGCGAACGCCCAGAACAGGTTGGACCGGATGGTCCCGAGCGTCCGGCGGGCGAGCCGGATGGCGTCGGCCGCGGCGCGCAGATCACCGCGTACGAGGGTCAGGTCGCCCGCCTCGATCGCGGCGTCCGTACCCGTGCCCATGGCCAGGCCCAGGTCGGCCTGGGCCAGGGCGGCCGCGTCGTTGACGCCGTCGCCGACCATCGCCACCGAACGGCCCTCGCCCTGAAGGCGCTTGACCACGTCGACCTTGTCCTGCGGCAGGACCTCTGCGAAAACGTCCTCGGGGGCGATGCCGACCTGGCGGGCCACGGACTCGGCCACCGCCCGGTTGTCGCCGGTCAGCAGGATCGGAGTCAGGCCCAGGCCGCGCAGCCGGCTGATCGCCTCGGCGCTGGTCTCCTTCACCGCGTCGGCGACTTCGAGGACCGCCCGCGCCTCGCCGTCCCAGGCGACGGTGATGGCCGTACGGCCGGCCTCCTCGGCGTCCGCCTTGGCCCGCCGCAGATCCTGAGGCAGTTCCATCGCCCACTCGGTGAGCAGACGCTCCCGGCCGACGAGGACCGCGTGGCCCTCGACGATGCCCTGTACCCCGAGCCCGGGCACGTTGGCGAAGTCCTCGGGCGTGGGCAGGGATCCCAGCTTCTCCAGCGCCCCGTCGGCCACGGCGCGGGCGATCGGGTGCTCGGAGGAGTGCTCCAACGCGCCCGCCAGCCGCAGGACTTCGGCCTCGTCGGCGTTGCCTGCGGTGTGTACGGCCAGCAGGGTCATGCGGCCGGTCGTGACGGTGCCGGTCTTGTCGAGGACGACGGTGTCGACCTTGCGGGTGGACTCCAGCACCTCCGGGCCCTTGATGAGGATCCCGAGCTGTGCGCCGCGTCCGGTGCCGACCAGCAGCGCGGTCGGCGTGGCCAGGCCCAGGGCGCACGGGCAGGCGATGATCAGTACGGCGACGGCGGCGGTGAAGGCCGCCGTCAGTCCGGCGCCGTTGCCCAGCCAGAAGCCGAGGGTGCCCAGGGCGAGGGCGATCACGATCGGCACGAAGACCCCGGAGATTTTGTCGGCGAGCCGCTGGGCCGCGGCCTTGCCGTTCTGCGCGTCCTCCACCAGCCTGGCCATCCGCGCCAGTTGGGTGTCGGCGCCGATCCGGGTCGCCTCGACGACCAGCCGGCCGCCCGCGTTGACCGTCGCCCCGGTGACCGGGTCGCCGACCCCCACCTCCACGGGCACGGACTCGCCGGTGAGCATCGAGGCGTCGACGGCGGAGGAGCCCTCGACGACCGTGCCGTCGGTGGCGATCTTCTCGCCGGGGCGCACCAGGAAGCGGTCGCCGGTCTTCAGGTCCTTGACGGGCACGGTCTGTTCGCCGCCGTCGGCGCGCAGCACGGTGACGTCCTTGGCCCCCAGCTCCAGCAGTGCCTTCAGCGCCGCGCCCGCCTTGCGCTTGGAGCGGGCCTCGAAGTACCGCCCGGCCAGGATGAAGGCGGTGACACCAGCTGCGGCCTCCAGGTAGATGTTTCCGGAGCCGTCACCGCGGGCGATGGTCAGCTCGAAGGGGTGGGTCATGCCGGGCGTGCCCGCGGTTCCGAAGAACAGGGCCCACAGTGACCACAGGAACGCGGCGGACGTACCGATCGAGATCAGCGTGTCCATGGTGGCGGCGCCGTGCCGGGCGTTGGTGAACGCCGCCTTGTGGAAGGGCCATCCGGCATACGTCACCACGGGTGCGGCCAGCGTCAGCGACAGCCACTGCCAGTACTCGAACTGGAGGGCGGGGATCATGGCCATCGCGATGACGGGCACGCCCAGCACCACCGCGGTGACCAACCGCTCCCGCAGCGGACGCAGTTCGTCGTCCTCCGCTCTGTCATCGCTCTCCGGCTCGGCCCGCACGGGTTCCTGGGCCGTGTACCCGGTCGCCTCGACCGTGGCGATCAGGTCCCGCACCAAGACCTCGCCGGCGTAGCTGACCTTGGCCTTCTCGGTGGCGTAGTTGACGGTGGCGGTGACCCCGTCCATGCGGTTGAGCTTCTTCTCGATGCGCGCCGCGCACGAGGCGCAGGTCATGCCGCCGATGCTGAGCTCTACGTCGGCGCCGGCGCCGACGCCGGTCGTGGTGGTGGACATCACTGCTCCTTATACGGGGCGGGGGTATCCTGACAGGAGTCCTGTATACCCCCCAAGGGTATCTAAGGCAAGTTGCCGAGAAGGGTTGACTTGATACCCTAGGGGGGTATGTTGAGCCGCATCGAGGGGCCGACGCAGGCCCTGTGTCCCAGGAGGTCGCCATGCATGCAGGACTGAAGATCACCGCGTACGCCGCCGCGCTGGCCGCGACGTTCGGCACCGCCTACGGAGTGGGCCAGGGCATCGGCCCCGTCGCCGAGGAGGCCGCGCCCGCGCCTCACGAGAGCCACGGTGAGTCGTCATCGCGACCGGAGGGAGGCGGGCGCGAACAGGTCCCGGCCGGCGGGCTCCAGATCTCCGAGAAGGGCTACACCCTCGATCTCCGGACGCCGCGTGTCGCCGCGGGGCAGCGCGCCGACCTGCGCTTCGTCGTACGGGACACCAGTGGCCGTGCCGTCACCGCGTACCAGCGGGAGCACGACAAGGAACTCCACCTCATCGTGGCCTCACGCGACCTGGTCACCTACCGCCACCTGCACCCCACCCGTGCCGCCGACGGCACGTGGAGCATCCCCGTCGAACTGCCCCGCGCGGGCGGATATCGGGTCTTCGCCGACTTCACCCCGGCGAAGAAGAATGCCGAGAACCTCACCCTGGGCGCGGACCTGGCGGCCTCGGGCCCCTTCGAGCCGCAGCGGCTGCCGGCGCCGAGTGCGACCGCGAAGGTCGACGGCTACGAGGTCGAGCTGAACGGAGGCCTGCGCCCCGGCGCGGCCACCGAACTGAAGCCGGCGGTCTTCCGGAACGGCAAGCCCGTCACCGACCTCCAGCCCTACCTCGGCGCGTACGGTCACCTGGTCGCCCTGCGTTCCGGCGACCTCGCCTACCTCCATGTCCACCCGAACGGCGAGCCCGGCGACGGCGCGACCGAGCCAGGCCCGGACATCTCGTTCACGGCCACGGCGCCGAGCAGGGGCACGTATCGCCTCTTCCTCGACTTCAAGCACGCGGGGAAGGTC
The DNA here is from genome assembly GCF_040654815.1 of Streptomyces sp. NPDC050619. Classification (NCBI taxonomy): domain Bacteria; kingdom Bacillati; phylum Actinomycetota; class Actinomycetes; order Kitasatosporales; family Streptomycetaceae; genus Streptomyces; species Streptomyces sp. NPDC050619. Next base: position 84,468 of record NZ_JBFAIR010000003.1, read on the forward strand.
CACACCGCGGCGTTCACCGTCCGGGCGGGGACGGCGGCGGGTGAGGAGTCGCCGAGCGCTGCCGAGCCGTCGCAGGCCCACGAGACCTCGGACGGCCACGGCCACTGATGTCCCGGACCGCGCGCGGATTGTTCCAACTATTGTAAACAATCTCGTAGGTTTGCCCCGCCCGCCGCGCCGAACAGGCCACCAGCGAGGACGCCCTGCGCTGGGTGCACACCAACATCGACCGCTTCGGCGGTGACCCGGAGAACGTGACCATCGCCGGACAGTCGGCCGGCGACGGTTCGGTCTGCGACCACCTCGCCTCGCCCACCGCCAAGGGGCTGTTCGCCCGCGCGGGCATCATGAGCGGCGGCATCGCCACGCCGATGACGGCCGCCCAGTACGAAGGAGCCGTGCGCTCCTCCTGCGGCGACGACGCCGACGCGGCGCTCGACGAATACCCGCTCAGCGCCTACGACACCCCGGGCGAGGCGTTCACCGCCGCCCAGAACGGCTCGACCTCCTACACCCGCCAACAGCTGATGGGCACGCTGTCGAAGTGCGTGCAGGCGTACGCCTACGAGTTCGCCGAGGGAGCTGTCCCGGCAGATGATCACCTACTGGGCCGGTTCGCCGCCGCCGGTGACCCGAACGGCGCCCGCACCCCCGCTTGGCCCAAGTACAGCGCGAAGACACAGGAGTTGATGTCACTGGTCGCCTGCGACTTCTGGCAGGGCCTGTCGTCCTGAGGCCTGGAACGCCGACCCCACCGTGCCCTCGGTTTCGTCAGCCGAGGGCACGGTCCAGGTTGAAGGCGGCACTGATCAGGGCGAGATGCGTGAACGCCTGCGGGAAGTTGCCCTGTTGCTCGCCGGTGTGGCTGATCTCCTCGGCGTACAGGCCCAGATGGTTGGCGTAGGTGAGCATCTTCTCGAAGGCCAGCCGCGCCTCCTCGATCCGCCCGGCGTGCACCATGGCCTCGACGTACCAGAACGAGCAGATGGAGAACGTGCCCTCGTCGCCGTGCAGTCCGTCGGGGCTCGCCACCGGGTCGTAGCGGTAGACCAGCGAGTCGGACACCAGGTCGTTGGTGAGGGCGTCCAGCGTGGACAGCCACTTGGGGTCGGTGGGGGCGATGAACTTCGTCAGCGGCATCATCAGGACGGCCGCGTCCAGCACATCGCCGTCCTCGTGCTGCACGAAGGCCTGACGGGTCTCCGACCAGCCCTTGGTCATGATCCGCCGGTAGATCGTGTCGCGGCACTCCCGCCAGCGGTTCAGATCGGCCGGCAGACCACGCCGGTTGGCCATGCGGATGGCCCGCTCGATCGCCACCCAGCACATCAGCCGCGAGTACAGGAAGTTCTTGCGGCCGCCGCGGGTCTCCCAGATGCCCTCGTCGGGCTGGTCCCAGTTCTCGCACACCCACTCCACCAGCGCGGACACGTCGTCCCACTGGTCGCTGGAGATGGGCTTGGCCCACTTGTCGTAGAGGTAGATCGAGTCGATCAGCGCGCCGTAGATGTCGAGTTGGAGCTGCTCGGCGGCGCCGTTGCCGACCCGTACCGGCGCGGAGGCCCGATGGCCTTCCAGGTGGTCGAGTTCACGTTCCGGCAGATCGGTACGGCCGTCGATGCCGTACATGATCTGCAGCGGGCCCGACGGTTTCCCGTCGCCCGGACTGATGTGCCGGGTCAGGAAGTTCATGAACGCCTCGGCCTCGCCGGTGAAGCCCAGCCGCAGCAGCGCGTAGACACAGAAGGCGGCGTCGCGCACCCACACGTACCGGTAGTCCCAGTTGCGCTCGCCGCCGAGTTGCTCGGGCAGGCTGGTGGTCGGCGCGGCGACGATGGCGCCGGTCGGCGCGTAGGTGAGCAGCTTCAGCGTGAGCGCCGAGCGGTGCACCATCTCCCGCCAGCGGCCGCGGTACTTGGAGGCGGACAGCCAGTGCCGCCAGTAGGCGACCGTGGTGGTGAACTGTTCCTCGGCCTCGGTCCGCGCGCACCGGCGCGGTGCCACCTCGCCGCCCACCTGGTCCAGTGCGAACACCGCCGTCTCGCCCTGGGCGAGCTTGAACTCGGCGCGCGCGTCCAGGCCGTCGGTCTCCAGCGGCACGGTCGCGGTCAGCCCCAGCGACAGCTTGGCCGACTCGAAGACCGCGACATCCCCGACCATGCGGACGGTGTGCGGTTCGACGCCGTAGTCGAACCGGGGCGCCACACGCGTGCGGAACGGGATCGAGCCGCGCACGCACACCACCCGGCGGATCAGCCGATGGCGCTCGGTCTCCACCGAGTCACCGTCGACCGGCATGAAGTCCTGCACCTCGCCGACGCCGTCCTCGGTGAAGAACCGGGTGATCAGCACGTTGGTGTCGGGGAAGTAGAACTGCTTCGTCCGGGCCGGCACGGTCGCCGCCAGCTCGAAGCTGCCGCCCTTGTCCGCGTCCAGGATCGAGGCGAAGACACTCGGGGCGTCGAAGGACGGGCAGCAGTACCAGTCGATCGTGCCGTCCGTGCCCACCAGGGCCACGCTGCGCAGGTCGCCGATCAGCCCGTGCTCGGCGATCGGCAGATATCGTCCGGCCCCGGACCCGTGATCCTCGGTCGGTGTTCCATTCATCGCAGCCTCCCTGCCCCGGCACGCCCCTCGGCGTCGAGATCAGCTTAGGTGGCATCGGAGTGTCGCGGGGGCGGTAACGGTCCTGGCCCTGTGTCGTGCGTGCGAAGGGAATGTGGCGAAAGGGCCTAGGGCCCTTCTGGCGGCCCTAGACCGCGACGACCCTCAACCCCGCCTCCTCGAACCGCCGCACCGTCTCCGGACCGACGGCGGCGTCCGTGACCAGCGTGTTCACGGACTCCGCCGCGCAGATCCGGGCGAAGGCCCGCCGGCCCAGCTTGCTGGAGTCGGCGGCGACGATCACCCGCTCGGCGCGCTCGCACAGCAGCCGGTTGATCGCGGCCTCCGCCTCGTCATGGGCCGCGGCGCCGTGCGTGACGTCGAAGGCGACGACACCGAGGACCGCCACGTCGAGGGTGATCTGGCTCAGCACACCGTCCGCCAGCGGCCCGATGAGCTCGTACGACTGCGGGCGCGCGACCCCGCCGGTCACCACGATCTTGAACTGGGGGCGTACGGCCAGCTCGTTGGCGATGTTGAGCGCGTTCGTGACGATGGTCAGCGCGGGCGCGCCGGACGTCAGGTCGCTGCGCACCGCCAGCGCCCGCGCCACCTCGGTGGTGGTCGTCCCGCCGGTCAGGCCCACCGCCTCGCCGGGGGCGACGAGATCCGCGACCGCCTTCGCGATGCGCTGCTTCTCGGTGGCGTGGCGGGCCGTCTTGTAGCGCAGCGGCAGTTCGTACGACACTCCGTGCACGACGGCGCCGCCCCGGGTACGCACGAGCATCTGCTGCTCGGCCAGCTGGTCGAAGTCGCGGCGGATCGTCGCGGCCGAGACCTCCAGATCGGTGGCCGCCTCCTCGACGTCCAGCCGGCCGCGCTCGACGAGCAGCTCCAGCAGCGCCTTCCAGCGGGCGTCGCGCGACATCCGCGCCCTCCGTTCCTCGATTCCCGGCGACCCTACCGCACGCTTTCTTCAGCCCAATGCTTGATTATGCTCGAAAGCTCGCTATATCTTGCAAGAATAATCAGACCGAGGGACGGGGACGGCATGACGCATGTCGAGGAAGAGCTGACGAGCCAGCCCGAGTGCTGGATCCGAGCGGCGGCGCGGGCGCCGGAGCACCGCGCGGCCCTGCCGGCGTCGGGTGAGCGGGTCGCGATCGTGGGGTGCGGCACCTCGTACTTCATGGCGCAGGCCGTGGCGGCGCTGCGCGAGGGATCCGGACAGGGCGAGACGGACGCCTTCGCCGCTTCGGAGTTCCCGTACGGCCGCTCGTACGACCGGGTCGTGGCCCTGACCCGCTCCGGCACCACCACCGAAGTGCTGGAACTGCTCGGTGAGTTGCGCGGGCGCACCCGCACGACCGCCGTCACCGCGGACCCCGGCACGCCCGTCATGCAAGCCGCCGACGACGTCGTCGTCCTCGACTTCGCGGACGAACGGTCCGTCGTGCAGACCAGGTTCGCCACCACCGCGCTCACCCTGCTCCGCGCCCATCTCGGCCTGCACACCGACGCCGTCGTCGCCGACGCCCGCACCGCCCTCGACGCGGAGCTGCCTCAAGGGCTCGTGGAGTGCTCACAGTTCTCCTTCCTCGGCCGCGGCTGGACCGTGGGACTGGCGAACGAGGCCGGGCTGAAGATGCGCGAGGCCTCCCTCGCCTGGACCGAGGCCTATCCGGCGATGGAGTACCGGCACGGCCCCATCAGCATCACGACCCACGGCACCGCTACCTGGATGTTCGGCGAGGCGCCCGAGGGACTCGCCGAACAGGTGCGCGCGACCGGCGGGTTGTGGGTGGCGGGCGGTCTCGACCCGCTCGCCGAGCTGGTCCGCGCCCAGCGGCTCGCCGTCGCCGTCGCCGCCGCGCGCGGCCTCGACCCGGACCGGCCGCGCCACCTGACCCGCTCGGTGATCCTCGCGCCCTGAAGCCCACACAAGGAACGGAAGGACACATCGTGCCCCTGGTGACCACCGGCGAACTCGTCACCCGAGCCGCCGCCGAGAACTCCGCCGTCGCCGCCTTCAACATCATCACGCTGGAGCACGTCGAAGCGGTCATCGCCGGTGCGGAGTCGGTGAGTTCGCCCGTCGTTCTCCAAGTCAGCGAGAACGCGGTCAAGTTCCGCTACGGCAGTCTCCTCCCGCTCGCCCGCGCGGCCCTCGCGGCGGCCGAACGCGCAGCCGTGCCCGTCGCGTTGCACCTGGACCACGTCCAGAGCGACGACCTGCTGCGCCAGGCGCCCGGCGCCGGGTTCAGCTCCGTCATGTACGACGCGGCCCGGCTGCCGTACGCCGAGAACCTCGCCGCGACCAGAGCCGCCGCCGACTGGGCGCACTCCCAAGGGCTCTGGATCGAGGCCGAGTTGGGCCGTGTCGGGGGCAAGAACGGCGACCCGGCGCTGGACGCCCACGCGCCCGGAGCCCGCACCGACCCCGCCGAGGCGCGCGCTTTTGTCGCGGGCTCCGGTGTGGACGCCCTCGCCGTGGCCATCGGCAGCTCGCACGCGATGACCACGCGCACCGCAACTCTCGACCACGCCCTGCTCGAACGGCTGGCCGAAGCGCTGGACGTGCCGCTCGTCCTGCACGGCTCCTCCGGAGTCCCGGACGGCCAGCTGGCCGCGGTGGCCGCGGGCGGCATCACCAAGGTGAACGTCGGCACCGCCCTCAACATCGCCATGACCGGCGCGATCCGCGCGTTCCTGGTCGCCCATCCCGAGGCGGTCGACTCACGCGCGTACCTGAGCGTGGGGCGGGAGGCGATGGTGCGGACGGTGGCCGACCTCATCCGTGTGCTCGGCTGACGCGACGCCCGCGACCTTGCCCGCTACCTCTTGACGGCCTTGAGGACCACGAACTTGGGGTCGCTGGCGACCAGTTGGCTGTTGCCGAACAGCCGCCGCAGCTTCAGGTGATACCCGAGATGACGGTTGCCGATCACCCACAGCTCGCCGCCCGGCCGCAGCGCGCGCCGCGCCCCCGTGAACATCCGCCACGCCGTGGCGTCCGTCGTCGCCTGGTGCGAGTGGAACGGCGGGTTGTTGAGCACGAGGTCGACGCTGCCGGCCGGCACCCCCGTCAGCCCGTCCCCGACCCGGAACTCGGCGTGCCCCGGGACGCCGTTCGCCTTGAAGGTCGCCTCCGCGGAGGCCACGGCCTGGAACGACTCGTCCACGAACAGCACCTCGGCCTCCGGATTGGCCAACGCCATCGCCGTACCGACGACACCGTTGCCACACCCCAGGTCCGCGATGCGCCGCGGGCCCTTCGTGTCCGGCAGATGCTGGAGGAGGAACCGGGTGCCGACGTCGAGCCGGTCGGCGCAGAAGACGCCCGCGTGATTGACGACGGTGCGCCCCGACACCACGCCGATGCCGTCGGGGAGGTCGTAGCGGTACGGCCAGGGGTTGGCGGGCGGCTCCGGCGACGGCTCGGGCGAGAGCTCGGGTGTGCAGAAGATGAGCCGGGCCTTCTTCTCGGCGAGCGAGGTCCGGGTCGGGCCGAGGATCCGCTCGAACAGCTTCAGCGTCGAGGTGTGGATCTCCTTCGTCATGCCGGTTCCGACGACGACCGTCCCCTCGTGCACCGACGGCGCCAGCCGCAGCAGCTGGTCCTCCAGCAGGGACAGGCTCCTCGGGACGCGTACCAGGAGGACATCGATACGGGAGGGCGGAGGGTCCTGGGTCGTGAGCAGCCGCACCGCGCCGGTCTCGACGCCGCCGCGCGCCAGGTTCGCCCGCGTCGCCTCCTGCGCCAGGAACGAGTCGGTGATCTGCGCCGGCCGGTGCGCCGCGAGCGCCGTGACCAGCGCGCCCCAGCGGTCACCGACCACCACGACCGTGCCGGACAGCGGGATCTTCTCGTCCGCGAGGTGCCTGAGGAGGTACTCGTCACAGGCGTCCCAGGCGCGCAACTTCTCGCGCGGGTCCTCGGGGAAGCGGGCGAGCGCGAACTCGCCCCATGGGGTCGTCATACGGTCGTCCATCGTGCGTCCAGGCTAGCCGAGCCGCAGCTCACCCCTTGTCGGGCAGGATGGGAGACATGGACGCCGAGCTGTTCCCCAGGGCCCGTACGGAGGTCGCGCCGGGCGCCGTGCACCTGCCCGACTGGCTGGACGCCGAGCGGCAGCGTGAGCTGCTGCGGGCGTGCCGCGACTGGGCCCGGCCGCCGGCCGGACTGCGGACGGTGCACACGCCGGGCGGCGGCACGATGACCGCCCGCCAGGTGTGCCTGGGCTGGCACTGGTATCCGTACGCCTACGCCCGCACGGTCGTCGACGGCGACGGCACGCCGGTCAAGCCGTTCCCCGAGTGGCTGGGGGAGCTGGGCCGCCGTGCGGTGACCGACGCGCTCGGCCGGGAGGAGGCCGCGAGTGCCGCGTACGACATCGCACTGATCAACTTCTACGAGGGCGACGCCCGCATGGGCATGCACCGCGACAGCGACGAGAAGTCGGACGCGCCCGTGGTGTCCCTGAGCCTCGGCGACACCTGCGTCTTCCGCTTCGGCAACACCGAGACACGCACCCGGCCGTACACGGACGTCGAACTGCGCAGCGGCGACCTGTTCGTGTTCGGCGGACCGTCCCGGCTCGCCTACCACGGCGTGCCCCGGGTGGACGCCGGCACGGCGCCGCCGGAGCTGGGGCTGACCGGGCGGCTGAACATCACGCTCCGGGTCAGCGGCCGGTAGGCCCGCCGCACCTGCGGATCATGGGAGACTCGCCCTCATGAGCGGGAAGGCGGACCCCCGGCCGGCGGGGGAAGGGACCACCTCGAGGACGCGGTTGGACCGGGGGCGTGGAGCGCTCGGGCCCGCCTTGGAGCTCGTGCACACCGGACGCGCCCCGACCCGCGCCGTGCTCACCGCCGAACTCGGCGTGACCCGGGCCACGGCCGGTGCCGTCGCCGCCGAACTGGAGGCGCTCGGGCTGATCCGCGTGGACGCCCGGCCCGGCGCGGCGGCCGGCTCCCAGGGGCGGCCCTCGCACCGGCTCGCGGTCGCCGAGGACGGGCCCGTCGTGCTGGCCGCACAGGTGCACGCCGACGGCTTCCGGGCGGCCCTGGTCGGCCTGGGCGGGCGGATCGTCGCCACCGCGCCCGGCTGCGAGACCGTCGACGCCGACCCGGCGAAGGTCCTCGGCTCCGTCGTGGAAGCGGGCGCCGAACTGCTGCACACCACCGGACGGCGCTGTGTGGGCGCCGGGCTCGCCGTGCCGTCCGCGGTCGCCGAGCCGGACGGACTCGCGCTGAACCCGCTGCACCTGGCCTGGTCCGTGGGCGCGCCGGTGCGCCGCATCTTCGACGAGTGCGTGCGCGCGGCCGGCATCACCGGACCGGCGTTCGCGGGCAACGACGTCAACCTCGCCGCACTCGCCGAGCACCGGCACGGCGCGGGCCGCGGCGCCCGCGACCTGCTGTGCGTGGCCACCGGGCACCGAGGCGTGGGCGGCGCGCTGGTGCTGGACGGGCGCCTGCACACGGGCAGCTCCGGGCTGGCGCTCGAAGTCGGCCACCTCACCGTCAACCCCGAGGGCCGCCCCTGCCATTGCGGCAGCCGCGGCTGCCTCGACGTCGAGGCCGACCCGCTGGCCTTCCTCACGGCCGCCGGACTCGACCCCGGGCCCGAGCTGTCCCTGGTGCAGCAGGCCAACGACCTGATCCGCGACCACTACGACGACCCGGCCGTCCGCACCGCCACCGAGACCCTGATCGACCGGCTGGGCCTCGGCCTCGCGGGCCTGGTGAACATCCTCAACCCGGACCGCATCATCCTCGGCGGCCTCCACCGCACCCTCCTCGACGCCGACCCCGACCGCCTGCGCGCGGTCGTCGCCGACCGCAGCCTGTGGGGACAGAGCGGCGGCGTCCCCATCCTGGCGTGCACCCTCGACCACAACAGCCTGGTCGGAGCGGCGGAGCTGGCATGGCAACCGGTACTGGACGACCCCCTGGGCGCGCTGGCTGGGTAGGCTCGTGACATGCGGATCTCTGTCTCCTCCGACATGGACGAACCCGTGGCGCGCGGCCTCGTCACGGAACTGCGCACGCGCGGCCACGAGGTCAGCGCGCACGGGGCGCTGAAGGACGGCGACGACCCCCAGTGGGCCGTCTGCTCGGAGGCGGCCGCCCGCGAGGTCGCCGCCGGGACGGCCGACCAGGCGATCGTGTGCTGCTGGACCGGCACGGGCGCCTCGATCGCCGCGAACAAGGTGCCCGGCGTGCGAGCCGCCCTGTGCACGGACGCGTACACCGCGGACGGGGCCCGCCGCTGGAACGACGCCAACGTGCTGGCCCTGAGCCTGCGACTGACGTCCGAACCACTGCTCAAGGAGATCCTCGACGCCTGGTTCACCGCCGAGGCCAGCACGGACACCGAGGACCGACAGAACGTGTCCCGCGTCGGACGACTCGACCTCGGCAGGAACACGCCGTAGGCACACGTTGATCGACTCGTTCTCGAGCGGGGCATGGCCGGGCGGTGGCTCAGCGCCACTCCACGGCGAAGGCCCGGCGAGGGTTCTCCGTGAGGACACGCTCCGCCAGGTCCGCACCCAGAGCGAGCGCGAGCCGCGGTCGCACCCGGCGCAGCAGATACGGCATTCCCGGGCCGCCGGCGACCGAGCGGGCCGCCGCGGTCGTGGTGTCGCCACCGAGGAGCAGCCGGTCCCCGTGGCCCGCGTCGGCGAGCGCCCGTACGGCGTCCGGCATCCGCCAGTCCGTGGCGTGATGGGCGCGTGACGGCCCGTCGAAGGCGAGACAGCAGCCCGACTCGGCGGCCTGACGGTGCACGACGAAGTCGGGGGAGCGGTTGAGGTGGCCCAGGACCACCCGTCGCGGCGGCACGCCCAACTCCCCGCACAACAGGTCCAGTACGTCCAGCGCGCCAGTACCCAGCTCCAGATGGACGGCGATGGGCGCTCCCGTCGCGTGGTGGGCCTCGGCCGCCGCGGTCATGGTCCAGCGGGCGTGCGCGTCGAGGGCGTGGAAGCCGCCGGCGACCTTGATCAGCCCGGCACGGACCCCCGACGTGCCGATGCCGTCCGTCAGTTCGGCGACGAAGACCTCGGCGAGCCTGCCGCGCAGCGCCTTCAGCGTCGCGTCGTCGTAGTGCACGGCCTGGTGCAGTCCGGTCGCGGCCACCACATGCACGCCGCTCTCCCGGGACAACGGCGGCAGATCGGCGGCCCGTCTGCCCAGCCCGTACGGCGTCCACTGCACCACGCTGCCGCCGCCCAGCTCCCGGAACGCGGTCAGCTCGGCCCGCGCCGCGGGGATGCTGCGCAGCTCCTGGCCGGGCAGTTGGGGACTGCCGAGGAACAGGTGGTCGTGCGCGTCGCACACGCCGAGCTGCTCCGGGGGTACGTCCCCGAGCACGGTGCGGACCGCGCTCACCACTGCCGCCCCCGCGGCAGCCCTTCGCGCCCCGGCGCCGACAGGTGCAGGACCCGGAACACATCCCCGTCCGCCTTGGGCGTGTCATGGTCCCAGAGCGAGAAGTGGACCAGCTCCCAGCGGCTCGTGTCGACGGCCACCGCCGCGAGTACCGCGCCGTCCTCCCCGGCCAGCCGCCCGGTCTCGCGCACCGCGTCCTCCACCATCTCACCCAACCGCACCCCGTCCGGCACGCGCTGCCGCCTGCGCACCGCCACCCGCGCGGGCGAGCCGACGGCGCCGCCCTCCTCGTACGCCACCCCCGTCCACTGCCGGACCGACGGCCGCCCGAAGTCGTCACTGAGCCCCTGGAAGGCGCCGCCCCAGAGGAAGGAGTTCATCCCCTCCACGGTGTTCCACAGGTAGAAGGGCGCGTACTGGTTGACCGGCGAGCCGTCCACCCCGCGTTGGCGCAGCAGATACGCCTTGATGCCGAGGCCCGCCCAGTCGTCGAGCAGATGCCCGACCCGGGCGACCCGGCCGCGGATGATGCCCATGTCGTAGTCGGCGGGCAGGGTGAGCTCGTACTGCATGGCGTGCATCAGGAGGAACTCCTCTACAGGGGCTGGGTGTTGCGCTGGAGCGCGAGCAGGGAGAGCAGCCCCCGGACACCCGCGTCGAAGGCCGCCGGTGATCCGGACGCGCGGGCGAGGACGTACCCGCCCTGGACGGTGGAGAGCACGGCCGCGGCGATCTCCTCGCCGTCCAGCGAGGGCGCGAACTGGCCCTGCTCCTTGCCCTCCTCGACGATCCCGGCGAGCCGTTCCCGGATCCAGTCCAGCGTCTCGTCGACCGGCGCGCGCAGTTCGTCGCTGGCGACGATGTCCGGATCCATCGTCAGCCGCCCGATCGGACACCCGCGCAGCACCTCACGCTCCCGCCGCAGATACGCCTCGATGCGCTCGTACGGCGTGCCCGGAGCGCTGAGTACTCCCTCGGCGGTAGCCCGCAACTCCTCGGCCGTCCGCCGGATCGCGGCCAGGGCGAGGTCCGGCTTCCCCTTGAAGTGGTGGTACATGCTGCCCTGTCCGGCACCCGCGCGCTCCAGGATGGCCTTGGGGCTGGTGCCCACATAGCCGCGCTCCCACAGCAGTTCACGGGTGGACTCGATCAGTCGCTCCGAGGTGCTCACGCACGCACTGTACATACTAGTAGTTACAGAAGTCGAGGCCGAGTGGAGCAGTGACGACGAACGTGCGTACTCCCCGCGAGGTACGCCTATTGCCGCTGGCCGTACGACGACCCGGACCCCTCTCCGGAGCCACTGTCGAGACATCACGAAAGACCTCACCGAGGAGATGACCCGACATGCAGACCCTGGCGCACTTCGCAGACGGCGGCCCCGGCCCGTGGATCCTGTTCTTCCCCCTGATCTGGGCGGCCGTCGTGATCGGCGGCATCACCCTCCTGCGCCGCACCGTGTGGCGCGGACGCGGCGGACCCCGGCAGCGGCGCTCCGCCGTCGAGGACAACTCGCCCATCGCCGTGCTCGGCCACCGCTTCGCCTCCGGCGAGATCGACGAGGACGAGTACTGGCGCCGGCTGTCCGTCCTGGACGAGCAGTTCGGCCGCATGGGCAAGGGCGGTGCGGCATGACCACCACGACCGCCACCGTCAGCACGCTGCCGGCCGCCCGGGTCGTCGACGCCGTGAAGGTGTACGGCAGCGGCGACACCGCGGTGAGGGCCCTGGACGGGGTGAGCGTCGACTTCCCGGTCGGCCGCTTCACCGCGATCATGGGGCCCTCGGGCTCCGGCAAGTCCACCCTGATGCACTGCGCGGCCGGCCTCGACACCCTCACCTCGGGCGCCGCCCACATCGGCGACACCGAACTCGGCTCCCTCGACGACCGCCGCCTCACCCTGCTGCGCCGCGACCGCGTCGGCTTCGTGTTCCAGGCGTTCAACCTGGTGCCGACGCTGACCGTCGCGGAGAACATCCGGCTGCCCCTGGACCTCGCGGGCACCAAGGGCGACCGGGAGTGGATCGACGCGCTGATCGACGTCGTCGGCCTGCGCGACCGGCTCCACCACCGGCCCTCCGAGCTCTCCGGCGGCCAGCAGCAACGCGTCGCCGTGGCGCGGGCGTTCGCCGGCCGGCCGGACGTCGTCTTCGCCGACGAGCCGACCGGCAACCTCGACTCCCGCTCCGGCGAGGAGGTCCTCGGGCTGCTCGGCCGCGCCGTCCGCCAGACGGCCCGCACGGTCGTCATGGTCACCCACGACCCGGTCGCCGCCGCCCACGCGGACGAGGTCGTCTTCCTCGCCGACGGACGCCTGGTCGACCGTATGGAATCCCCGACCGCCGACAAGGTCCTGGACCGCCTGAAAGCCTTCGAGGTGCCCTCATGAACGCCTCCGTACGCCTGAGCGTGTCCTCCCTGCGCGCCCACAAGCGGCGTTTCGCCGGGACGTTCCTCGCGGTGTTCCTCGGCGTCGCCTTCCTCGCCGGGACGCTCGTCATGGGCGACACGCTGCGCGCCAGCTTCGACACCATGTTCGGCAACGCGACCAGCGGCACCGACGCCGTCGTCCGCAGCGCCGACGACATCACCACGCCCGGCGAGAGCCAGGGCATACGGCAACCGGTCAGCACCGACCTGGTGAGCACCCTCGAGAAGGTCCCGGGCGTCGCGGCCGCCGCCCCCAACATCGAGGGCGCGGGCCAGCTCGTCGGCGCGAACGGCGACCCCATCGGCGGCCAGGGCCCGCCCACCCTCGCCGGCAACTGGATTGCCGACCCGGAGCTCAACCCGTACCGGCTCGCCGAGGGCCGCGCCCCCGAGAAGTCCGGCGAGGTCGTCGTCAACCGCGGCGCCGCCGAGACGGGCGACCTGAAGATCGGCGACACGACGACCCTGCGCACACCCGACCCCGTCAAGGTGACGATCGTCGGCCTCGCGACCTTCGGCGGCGAGGACGGCATGGCGCAGGTGACCTTCACCGGCATGACCCGGGCCGACGCCGAGAAGTACCTCACGGCCAGGCCCGGTCAGGCGGCGAGCATCCAGGTGCGGGCCGGACCCGGCGTCAGCCGGCAAGAGCTGGTCGACCAGCTGACTCCCGTCCTGCCCAAGGGGGTTGAGGCCATCACCGGTCAGGAGTCGGCCGAGGAGAACACGGACATGATCTCCAGCCAGTTCCTGACCCTCTTCACCACCTTCCTGCTGGTGTTCTCCGGCATCGCCCTGCTGGTCGCCACCTTCTCCATCCACAACACCTTCGCGATCGTCGTCGCCCAACGCACCCGGGAGAACGCCCTGTTGCGGGCCCTGGGCGCCTCGCGCCGCCAGGTCACCGCCTTCACGCTCGTCGAGGCGAGCGCCGTGGCCGTGATCGCGTCGGCCGCGGGCCTGGCGGGCGGCATCGGCATCGCCGCCGGGCTCCAGGCACTCTTCCCGGCCATCGGATTCCCCTTCCCCGAGGGCAACTTGGTGATCAGCGCCCTGTCGATGGCGCTGCCGCTCGCGGTCGGCATCGTGGTCTGCCTGGGCTCCGCCCTGCTCCCCGCCGCCCGAGCCGGCCGCACCGCTCCCCTCGCCGCACTGCGCGAGACGGCCGTCGACTCCTCCGGCGCCTCCCGCTTCCGCGCCGTCACCGGCATGGGCCTGGCCGCCCTCGCGCTCGCCGTGACCCTCACCGGCGTCCTGGTGTCACCGTCCCTCTGGCTGGCGGGAACAGGCGCCGTCCTGGCCCTGGCCTCCTTCGTGGTCCTGGGCCCGGTCGCCTCCACGACGGCCGTACGCGTCCTCGGCGGCCCGCTCGACAAGCTGCGCGGCGTCACCGGCGGCCTCGCCCGGCGCAACGCCCTGCGCAGCCCCAAACGGACGGCCGCCACCGCCAGCGCCCTGATGATCGGCGTGGCCGTCGTCTCGCTGTTCACGGTGTTCGGGGCCTCGCTGAAGGCGACCATGGACCAGACCGTCTCCCGGTCCTTCGCGGGTGACGTGGCTGTCAGCACCCCGTCGTTCGGCGGAGGCGGCAGCGGTCTGAGCCCCCGGCTCGCCGGAGCGGCCCAGGAACTGCCCGAGGTGGACACGGCCGTCGGACTCGGCCGCGGTGTCGCCGAAGTCGACGGCAAGGGGCGCGCGTTGACCGTCACCGACCCGGTCGCGCTGGAGCGCACCTTCGACCTCGGCAAGATCGACGGCTCCCTGACCGGCCTCGGCACCGACGGCCTCGCCGTCACCGAGAACGAGGCCGACAAGCAGGGCCTGAAGACCGGCGACAAGGCACGACTCACCTTCACCGACGGCAGGACGCAGACCTTCACCGTCCGCGCGGTCTACGGCCAGTCCGAGCTCGCCGGCGACTACGTCATCACCCGCGCCGCCTGGGCCCCGCACCGCACCCAGGACTCCGACACCCTCGTCGCCGTCTCCTTCAAGGACGGCGTGAGCACGGACGCGGGCAAGGCCGCGGTGGAGAAGGTCGCCGACGGGTACGGCAACCCCGAGGTGCAGACCCGCGACGAGTACGCGCAGTCCTCGGCCGGCGGCATCGACATGATGCTCACGCTCGTCTACGCGCTGCTCGCGCTCGCGGTGCTCATCGCGCTGCTCGGCATCGCCAACACACTGACCCTGGCGATCCACGAGCGCACCCGCGAACTGGGTCTGCTGCGGGCCGTCGGCCAGACCCGGTCCCAGCTGCGGGCCATGGTCCGCTGGGAGTCGGTCCTGGTCGCCGCCTTCGGCACGGTGAGCGGGCTGGCCCTCGGCGGCTTCCTCGGCTGGGTGCTGGTGAAGGCCTCGGACGGGGCGAGCGACAGCGCGTTCGCCTTCGCGATGCCGCCCCTGCAACTCGCGGTGGTGGCCCTGGTGGGGCTCGCGGCAGGCGCCCTCGCGGGCTGGCGCCCGGCCCGGCGCGCGGCCCGCCTGGATGTGCTGCGGGCCATCGCCACGGAGTGACGGGGCGGGCCGCCTTCAGCCCACCCCCGTGTGGGCCCACCCACGGTGCGGGCTCACCCCGCCACGGCGCGGGCCCACCAACCGTTCCTTTGCAGTGAGCGGGAGTGAGTCCGCCCACTGGCACGCCCCGAACGGTCTTGGGCGCACTGGTCGTCCCCCGCGGCCGGAGGCCGCTGATGGGCGCTGCCGCAACCGGGCAGCGACACGGATCCTGTCCGTGGTCCGATCCGGAGGGCGGAGTCCCCCACGACCTGACCTATGGATGCGGCCAGAGGCGACGGGGAGGCCCTGAACCATCACTCCGGTGGAGCAGGGGCCCCGCACGCTGGCACCGCACCCGGCGTCCCAGATCGCACGATCACGCTAACCCGGACAGCCCAAGGCGCCGCAAGCTCGCAGGCGGACCATCACACGATCGAGCTAACTCGACACCGGCTTTGGCGCCCCGCAGGCGAGCGAACCACAAGAGGTGCGTGTCAGCCGGCAACGGCCGACCGGGCGGGTGCGTGTTCGGGCCTGCGCAGGTCGACGGTGTGCTCGACCTCCGCGAACCGGTGCGCGGGCTTGTCCATGACCACGCGCCGCAGGGGGCGCGCGGCCTGCGCCGGTGTCGACGAGGATGTCGGCAGCGTGAACCAGACGATCTTGCCCGACTCGCCGTCCGGCCGCGCGCCCCAGCTCTCGCTGACCGCGGCGACCATCGCGAGCCCACGCCCATGAGTGGCGAGCCCGTCCGCGTCCTCGCCGTCCGCGACGACGATGTCCTCCACGACCGGCAGACGCGGGTCGTGGTCGCGCACCGAGACCATGAGCCGGTCGAGCAGCAGCTCGATCTCCACGGTGCACGTCTTGTCGGGCCGGGCGTGTCGGTGGACGTTCGTCAACAGCTCCGTCACACCGAGCGCGGCCCGGTCTATGAGGGGGTCCAGATGCCAGTAGCGCAACTGCGCCGATACGATCCTGCGGACCTGGCCGATCCGCGACGGCAGGGCTTGGAGCTCCACCGCGCAGTGCCTGCTTGGGTGACTGATCACGGCTGCGACTCCCCGACTTGAGGTCCGGAAGAACACGGAGTTCGGATCGATCCAGCAGAGTGCCTGCGTGAAACGGCCGCCTGCTGTCGTGGCCGACGGGCTGGTTCTCAGCGTTATCGCCGGTAAACCCAGAGTGATGTGAGACCAGCGTGACGCAGGGGGTGGGGTACCGCAACTCGCGGTGACTCAGCGACTACGCCCCGCAGCCCTTCGTACGGCTTCGATGAACCGGCGTGCCGCGGGCGGGCCCGGCTCGCCGGGCGCGGGGTCGTGATCGCCCAGGGTCAGCAGGTAGCGCTTGCCGTTGAGATCCGCCAGCGCCCGGTCGTCCGCGGCGAACCAGGGCTTGGAGGCGCGCACCGCCTGCACCGGCGCGCTGTCGATCTCGCTGCCGTAACTGGTGAGCAGTTCCAGCCTGCCGCCGCTGATCCGGACCTGTCCGGCCCGGGTGAGCGAGCGCAGCCGCTTGCCTATGCGCACGCCAGTCGCCCTGAACTCCGGCTCCGCCATCCCGCCCCGCCCCCTTGTGCGTGTGGGTGTACCGGCCCGCTCTCCCGCGTGGCCGACGTCCCGTTCGTGTCGTGATCCAGTGTGCGCCCCCGCTCGGACCTGCGTCCCGTCGGGCAGTCTGCCCGCCCCCGGCGTCGAGCACCAGTACGCATGAGGGTACGGCCGACGGCGCCCGGAGCACTCGCGCGAATGCGCCCCCCACGGGCGGCCGCAGGTTTGCCCCAGGGGTGCCTTTGAGCTGCTCAAAGGTGTGTTTATGCAGGTGAGAGGGGTGTGGGAGGTGTCTATGATCGGTGTGTCGGCCGCACGAGGCGCCGTCGGCGCGCAGCGTAAGGAGCCCTGCCGTGAGCACCCCTCAGCAGACCCGGGCCGCCGAAACCCTTGACGTCGACCGCAGCGACGCCGCCTATCGCGGCTGGCTGAAAGAGGCCGTCCGCAAGGTCCAGGCCGATGCCAACCGCTCGGCCGACACCCACCTGCTCCGTTTCCCACTGCCGGAGAAGTGGGGCATCGACCTGTACCTGAAGGACGAGTCGACGCTCCCGACCGGCAGCCTCAAGCACCGGCTCGCCCGCTCGCTGTTCCTCTACGGCCTGTGCAATGGCTGGATCCGGCCGGGCCGCCCGGTGATCGAGGCGTCCAGCGGCTCGACGGCCGTCTCCGAGGCGTACTTCGCGAAACTGATCGGCGTGCCCTTCATCGCCGTCATGCCGCGCACGACGAGCGCCGAGAAGATCCGCCTGATCGAGTTCCACGGTGGGCAGTGCCACTTCGTGGACGACTCACGGAAGATGTACGAGGAGTCCGCCCGCCTCGCGACGGACACCGGCGGCCACTACATGGACCAGTTCACCTACGCCGAACGGGCCACGGACTGGCGCGGGAACAACAACATCGCCGAATCCATCTTCCGTCAGCTTCGGTTGGAGCGGTTCCCGGAGCCCGCGTGGATCGTCGCGACGGCGGGCACCGGTGGCACCTCGGCGACCATCGCGCGCTACGTCCACTACATGCAGCACGACACCCGCATCTGTGTCGCCGATCCGGAGAACTCGTGTTTCTTCGAGGGCTGGACCACCGGCGATCCGGGCGTCACGTGCGACTGGAGTTCGCGTATCGAGGGCATCGGCCGCCCGCGTATGGAGCCGAGCTTCGTGCCCGGCGCGATCGACCGGATGATGAAGGTCCCGGACGCGGCCAGCGTCGCCGCCGTACGGGCCCTGGAATCGGCCATCGGCCGCAAGGCGGGCGGTTCGACGGGCACCGGGCTGTGGGGCGCGCTGAAGATCGTCGCGGAAATGGTGGCCGAGGGGCGGCAGGGGAGCGTGGTGACGCTGCTGTGCGACCCGGGGGACCGCTACCTGGACAAGTACTACTCGGACGCGTGGCTCGCCGAACAGGGCCTGGACATCAGGCCGTACACGGCGGCGATCACCTCACTGCTGGCGACGGGGAACTGGCCCTCCTGAGTCACCGCGGGGCCAGCCGCCTCTCCAGTGCCCCCGCCGCGTCCCTGAACGCGTGTCCGAGGCCCGCCCGGGCGGACTTCAGTACCAGCCGGAACGGCGGCGTGCCGTCGGCGGCGAACGTCCACTGCACACGCGTGCCGGTTCCGGCCGGCGTGAGCCGCCACTCCTCGACCAGTGCACGCAGGCCCGGCGCGTTGGTCACGTCCGCGCGATAGGCGTACACCTCCGCCTCTTTCGCCGCGAGCACCGTCTCCAGGAAGCGCGTCCCGCCCTTGAGCCGGACCTCGCGCCGGGCGCCGTCGTCGATGGGCCGGGCGAGCGTCACCGCCGCGAACCACTCGCTCCAGCCGGGCACGTCCTCGGCGAGCGCGTGAAAGACCGCCTCGGGAGCGGCGGAGATCTCCCGGGCGAAGACGAGGCGTACGGGGGCGGAGCCGACGAAGTCGATCCCCACCGGACGCAGCTGGCGAGCCATGGGCTGAACCCCCCTGAGGGAGACGGCTGGTTGACCGGGCAGCGTCACCTTAGCTGACGGTCAGTCACCTGTCTGCGCCGCTTCCTGCTCGCCCGCCACGACCAGGCGCCGCAGATGCTCCGCCACCTCCACGCGCGCGTCGCCCGACAGCCCGGAGTCCGTCACCAGCGTGTCGACCTGCTCCAGTGACGCGAACGAACTCAGGCCCACCGTCCCCCACTTGGTGTGGTCGGCGACCACCACGACCCGCCGCGCCGACTGCACGAGGCGGCGGTTGGTCTCGGCCTCCGCGAGGTTCGGCGTCGACAGGCCGGCCTCGACCGATATCCCGTGCACCCCGAGGAACAGCACATCGAAGTGGAGGGCCGCGATCGCCTGGTCGGCCACCGGCCCCACCAGTGAGTCGGACGGGGTGCGCACCCCGCCGGTCAGCACCACCGTGGCCGCGCCCTGCCGAGGGCCGGAGGTGCGCTGCGCCGCGTGGAAGACGTCGGCCACCCGCACCGAGTTGGTGACGACGGTCAGGTCCGGCACGTCCAGCAGATGGTGCGCCAGCGCGAACGTGGTCGTACCGCCCGACAGCGCGATCGCGCTGCCCGGCGCGACCAGCTCGGCCGCGGCCAGCGCGATGTCCTCCTTGGCGGTCAGCTCCAGGCCCGACTTCGCCTCGAAGCCCGGCTCGTGCGTGCTCGCCTCGACCACCGGGACGGCGCCGCCGTGCACCTTCTCCAGGACACCCTGCCGGGCGAGCGCGTCGAGATCGCGCCGTACGGTCATGTCCGACACGCCGAGCTTGCGGGTCAGCTCGTTGACGCGGACGCCGCCACGGCGCCGGACCTCGTCGAGGATCAGGGCGCGCCGCTGCTCCGCGAGGAGGTTCTGATTCTCACTCACGTACGCTCCGGTCCTTTCGCCTCAAGCCGTCCGACACGCCTCGCGCACCCTCCCCCGACTCGCGACTTCGCTCGAGTCCGGGGACCCCCATCGACCAGGAGATTTTGCCCGACCCTGGTGCGCAGGCGTCCCATCCTCGCACGGGCCGTGTCGGCTCGCGCCACCGACCGTCACGACGTGCGCATGCCATCCGGTCGCGCATCGAAGCCCGCGACGTCACACGGATCGGGGAGATTCCGTAAGAAGGGGTGTACGCCGCCCGCGGAGCGGAGATCCTGTTGCCCGCACGGACAGATGCCGACGGCGCGTCACGGGGGAAGTGCGAACAGTGGAACATGTGCAGAAGGATGCCTCGACCGGCGCAGCCGAGGGCCGCGCGGCGCGGCCCGAGGAACCCGGAACAGCCCTGGAACTCCTGGTCCATGGAGTGGGCGGCACCACACCCGAGCGGATGCTCGACGATCCGCGCACGGTGCGGATCACCGGCGACGACACGGCGGCCGTCTTCCGGCGCGCCGAGGACGTGGACGCGGAGTCCAGGCCGGACGACTACCGCGGCCGTCCGGTGCCCGAGGCGTACGTGTGGTCCAACCTCACCTCCGGCAACGGCACCCGCGCCCTGTGGCTGTTGCTGCTGCCGTTCATGGTCGTCAACCTGGCCCACTGGATGCGGCCCACCGCCCGCGGACGCCGGCGGACGGTCCGCCTGTACGGCCTGCTGGTGCGGCTCGCCGGACTGACCCTGACGGTGTTGCTGGTCGCCGCCGTCTGCGAGGTCGCCCTGGACCTGGCGGCCTGGCAGTGCGCGGGCACGCCCGCCTGTGCCGAGCGGCACTCCTGGCTCGGCTTCCTCTCGCCCGAGGTCTCGGACGGCGGCTGGTGGAGCCGGCCGGGTCGGCGTCTGGCCCTCGCGGCCCTTGTCCCGGCCGCGCTCACCGGGCTGCTGTGGTACCTGTCCCACCGCACCTGGAGTGCGTACGAGTCCCAGGAGCCGATGTCCCGGCCGATCGAGCCCGACCTGGAGGCTGGCCGCACCGCGCTCAGCCGGCCCGGCTTCTGGTACGGGCGCCGCCTGGTGGCCCGGCTGCGCGCCGCGCACACCGCCGCGGGCCTCCTGACGATCGCCGCGGCGGTGGGCACGTCGGCCGCACGGTTCGACCACCGCCCGGGCGGGCCCGCACTGCTCGACCTACTGGGCCGGCTCCTGGAAGCGGCGCTGATCGCCGCCGCGGTGGCCGTGGTGTGGGTGGTCTGCCGCCGGGGCCGCAGCGAGCGCCGCCTCGACCAGGAGCTCGACGCCCGTCTCGTACGACGGCTGTCGTCGGCCGTCCTCGTCCTGCTCGCCCTCTCCGCGCTGTACGCGGGGTGGGAGCGCCCGGGGTGGGAATCGGCCGGCCGGTTGCCGGGCGACGCGACATTCAGCGCCGTCGCCCTGGTCCAGGGCCTGCTGGTGATCGCCCTGTGCGTGGTCGCCCACCTGCTGCACGGCATCCGTCCCGACCGCCGCGCCGCGATGCGCGGCCTGGGCGGCCCCGCCGTCGCGATGCTGGCCTGCGCGCTCGGCGGACTGATGTCCGGCGGCGTGTCCCAGCGGGTCGCGGACTGGCTGGACGGCACCGGCGGGCACATCCCCGGCCCGCCGGTCGTGCTGACCTGGCAGGCGTCCGTGATCCCGCCGCTGCTCGTCGTCGTGCTCGTGTTCTGCGGCTGGCTGGGATGGCGCACCTGGCTGCTGCACCGCGGCGAACTCGGCGCGGTGCAGCGCGACTACCCGGGTGAGCCGCAGGACACCACCCGCACCCGCCGCATCGCGCGGACCCGCGCGCTGGCCACGCTCACCGACCGAGCACCCCTGCTCGTCGCGGTCACCGCCGCCGCGACCCTGCTGCTGGGCGCCGGCGCCCTCGTCGGCGCGATGGCCACCGCCCATGCGCCCGGCGAGGCCGCACGGCACACGTACGCCGCCGTCGAGAGCGCCGCCGAGACCGCCGAGGCGCTGGGCTCCTGGCTGATCGGAGTCGGCTTCATACTGTTCGTCACCTGGGGCCGGCGCGCCTACAAGGACCCCTCCGCCCGGCGCACCATCGGCATCCTGTGGGACGTCGGCACCTTCTGGCCCCGCGCCGCCCACCCCTTCGCCCCACCCTGCTACGCCGAGCGGGCGGTACCGGACCTGACCTGGCGGATGGCGACCTGGACCCGCGCCACCGGCGGCCGGCTCGTCATCTCCGGGCACTCACAGGGCAGCGTGCTGGCCGCCGCGGCGGCCTGGCAACTGACGCCGTCGGACCGCAGACGCGTCGCGCTGCTGACCTACGGCTCCCCGCTGGAGCGCCTCTACGGCCGCTGGTTCCCGGCCCACTTCGGCCCGGCCGCGCTCAGCGCCCTGCACGACGACGTCGACTGCTGGCGCAATCTGCACCGGCTCACCGACCCCATCGGCGGCCCGGTCCGCCTCTCCGGCGACTGCGGCCCGGCAGTGGACCGCGAGCCGCTCAAGGACCCCCTGGCGTACGGCAGGACAGCTGAGCATCCGCTGCCCGCGCCCATCCTCGGGCACTCCGACTACCAGGCGGACCCGGCGTTCGCCCAGGAACGGGAACGGCTGCTGGCGCGGCTGCGGCCGGAGGTGCCGGCGCCGCGCCCGGAGGCAGGGCCGCCTCAGGCCGATTCGGGCAGATCCTCGGCGTAGAGCAGCGTCAGGTCGTCCGTGCTCGGGTCGGCGAACTGGGCGACGCGGCTCGCGTGCCGCTCGACCATCCCCTCGAAGGTCTGGCGGGCGGTGCGGCCGTTGCCGAAGGCGGGACCCTTGGGGATCGCCGTGAAGTACTTCAGCAGCGCCTCCGTGGCGCCCGGTGCCAGCCGGTACTCGTGCTCCTCGGCCTGCTGCTCCACGATCCGCAGCAGCTCGTCGGGGTTGTAGTCGCTGAAGGTGATGGTCCGTGAGAAGCGGGAGGCCACGCCCGGGTTGACGGAAAGGAACCGCTCCATCTCGGCCGTGTAGCCGGCGACGATCACCACGACCGATTCCCGGTGGTCCTCCATCAGCTTCACCAGCGTGTCGATGGCCTCCTTGCCGAAGTCGCGGCCCGAGTCCTCCGGTGACAGGGCGTACGCCTCGTCGATGAACAGCACGCCGCCGCGCGCCTTGTCGAAGGCCTCCTGGGTGCGGATCGCCGTGGAACCGATGTGCTCGCCGACCAGGTCGACGCGGGACACCTCGACCAGATGGCCCTTCTCCAGGACGCCGAGGGAGGCGAGGATCTCGCCGTAGAGCCGGGCGACCGTCGTCTTGCCGGTGCCGGGGGAGCCCGTGAAGACGAGGTGCCGCTTGACCGACGCGGCCTTCAGGCCCGCCTGCTGCCGGCGCCGGCCCACCTCGATCATGTCGGTGAGGGCCCGCACCTCGCGCTTGACGCTGTCCAGGCCGACCAGCGCGTCCAGTTCGCCGAGGACGTCCTTCGAGGTGCGCGCCGGCTTCTTGGGCTCCGCGGCCGCGACGAGCGGCTCCTGCTCGGTGGTGCGCTGCCCGGGGATCGCGCCCAGCAGGCCGGGGGAGTGCTGAGCCGTCTCTACGGCAGTCTCCCGCGCGGCGGGGGGCGTGATGCTCCCGCTCTCGTCGCTGGTGCAGTCCTCCACGACGGGACCCACGCCGGACGCCGCGTCCGGGCCGCCCTCCGCGAACTCGTACCCACCGCGGGCGCACCGCTCCGTACGGCACTTCTTCAGCGTCGTACGGCAGCCGTCGAGCACATGGAAGCCGTAGCCGCCGCTGCCCGTCACCCGGCAGTTCAGGAAACTGCCGCGACCGCCCGCCGAGACGTAGAAGCCCGCTTCGGCCGGGGAGTCGACCGTGCAGCGCTCTATCGTCGGGTCGGCGCCCTTGGTGACGATCACGCCGGTCTGCGTGCCGTCCAGGGTGCAGTTGCTGAGGGTGCCTCCGCTGCCGTGGTCGCGGAACCACGCGCCCGTCGCCGCGTCCCGGATGCGGCAGTCGTCGAGCTGCGCGGTGGCGCCGTCGCTCACCGACACGGCCGTGTTGCGGACCTGGGAGAGGTCGCTGTCGACGACGTCCGCGCGCGAGCCGCGGTCGAGGACGAACAGGGCGTCCGGCACGTCGTGCACGCGGCAGGAGTCGAGCACCGCGGTGGCGCCGTCGCTGACCCAGACGGCCGGGTAGTCGCCGGTGCTGTCGAAGATCTCGCACTGGTTGGCGTCCACCCGGGTGCCCGGGTCCCACACCGACAGGCCGTTGCGCCCGAACTGACGCACTGTCGTGCGGGTCAGCGTGAGGACGGAGCGCGAGCGCAGGTCGACCGCGTTCTCCGGGATGTCGTGGATGCGGCAGTCGGCCAGGGTCAGCACGGCGTCCGTGTCGAGGGTGACGCCGTCGCCGGTGGTGCGGTGCACATCGCAGTCGGTGAGGTGTGCGGTGGCCCGGGCGGTGACCTGGACGCCGCTGCCCCGCACCTCGTAGACCTCGCAACCCACGGCCTCCAGCGCGGAGTTCTCGCCGGTCGCCGACAGGCCCACGCCCGAGGCGTGGTGCACCCGGCAGCGCTCCAGACGGGGATGCCCGCCGTCGCGGACCGCGACGCCCGCCTGGCCGGCCGCGACGATCTCGCACTCCTCGAACACGCCGCCTCCGCCGTCGAGTACGGCGATGCCGATGCCGGCCGGGTTGTCGACGGTGCAGCGCCGTACGGTCGGCCGGGCGCCGCCGCGCACCTCGATGCCGGCCGCGGACCGGGTCACGACCCGGACGTCGGTGAGCTCCGGGGTGCCCTCCTCGACGAGCAGGGCGGGCGCTGCCGCGTCCTGGCCCTCCAGGTGCAGGTCCTGGACCACTGCCGAAGCCCGCACGGTCAACGGCACCCCGTCCAGGGGCGCGATGCGCACGGAGCCGGGGGAACCCTCGGGGCCGCGCAGCGTCACCGCCCGCTCGACGACGAGGTTCTCCCGGTAGGTGCCGGGGGCGACGGTGAGGACGTCGCCGTCCGCCGCGGCCTCCAGGGCGGCGGCGAGCGACGCGTACTCACCTGTGCGGCGCCGCCACCGCGATGTGCCGGTGTGCGTCACCTGGACCGTGCCCTGTGCCACTGTTGCTGTGCCCCCACCTCGTGGTTCTCATGGTTCGCTCGACACCGGCGCGCTCCTGCCGCTCGCTCGCGCGCGGGTTGTCGCCGAAGAGAGTTCGCCGGTCCACCGTAGCGTGCGCGCAGGCGGTGGGTTGACCAGAGCCGGAGGCTGTCAGCTGCCGGTGCCGGTCCTGCCCCAGTCCGGGCCCGCCCGGTCCCAGGCCTGGTCCCAACGGGCGTACCGGCGACGGACCATGCGCCAGACCAGCAGCTGTCTGCCGCCCTCGACTACGCCCGCGGTCAGCAGTGCCGCACCGAACCCGGCGAGGACGGCATGGGTCGTGGCCGTGGCGGAGTCCAGCGGCCGGGTGACCATGCGTCCCCGCTGGTCCGTCCACAGCGTGAAGTGGTCGCCGGGATGGGGGGTCTGGAGGGGGGCCGTGGCCGTGCCGTGCCGCGCGGTGCCGTCCGGCGCGGTCCAGTCGGCGAGCACCCGGCTGCGCAGCTCCCGGCCGGAGGCGGTCTCGGGATCGGCGTCCAGCGGGGAGCGGTCCAGCTTGCGGACCACGGTGGCCGTCACCAGGTGACGGGACTCGCGCTGCTCCCGGACGGACCGCATCAGCGCGTCCTCGGCGGTACCGCCGACGAGCGCGCCGATCACGGGTCCGACGACCAGGATCAGCGACAGAGCCACCAGGCCCACCCAGGCCTCGGCCAGATCGGTCCCGCGGCGCAGCGGGTTGTGCCGCCAGCGCCACAGCCCACTGATTGCTCGCACCTGCCCGCACCCCCTTCCCGCTCCGTGATAACTCCCGGCGGAGCCGTTCACGCGAGGACCCGGTCAAAGAGAGAGCGAAATCACCTGGGAGAGGGCCTCTCATGAACTTCTCATCAAAGCCCAACGCCCGGACCCTGGGCGGGGTTCCCGAGATCACTCCCGGAAGCGGGAGGTGTCCTGGCGGGAGGTGTCCTATGCGATGACGGTGACGGGATCGCCGACCCGGATCGTGCCGCGCGAGTCGGGCACCAGGTTCTGTCCGAAGACGAGCTTGCCGGCGAGACGACGGTGCCGGCCGAGGGTGTGCAGGGGCTCCCTGCCACGCTCGGCGGTCTCCTGGTCGGTTGTCGTCACGACGCACCGCCCGCACATCTTGGCGACGCGGAAGGTGACCTCGCCGATGGCGATACGCGACCAGTCGTCCTCGGCCCAGGCGGCGGTGCCCGCCACCACCACGTTCGGCCGGAAGCGGTTCATGGGCAGGGGGCCCTCATGCGCGTGATCGCCGCGGGCGATCAGGGAGTTGAGGGCGTCGAGGGAGGAGGCCGAGGCGAGCAGCAGCGGGTAGCCGTCGGCGAAGGAGACGGTCTCGCCCGGCAGCGCGTGCTCGGGGTCGACGGGCCGGCGCGTGGCCGGGTCGTCCAGGTACACCAGGCGCACCTCGGCGCCGAGATACGCGCTGCACCAGGCATGCGCGGCGTCGCCCTCGGCCAGCACCCCTTCGACCTTGTCACGGAAGATCTCCACGGGCACCGTGCCGGACGGCCGTGGTACGGGCACTGCCAGCGGGTCCATGCCGGGTGCGGACACACGAACGCCGCCGCCGGGCAAGAGCTCGGCGACGGCGGGCGCGAGGCGCGGTTGCTGGCGCTGAGTGACGACCTTTCCCCCGTTGTCGATCAGTGCCCAGCGTCGGTCACCGGCCAGCCCCCAGGGCTCCACGACGGCCTCCCGGGGCGCCTGGCCCCGGAACGCCTTGACCGGATGAACATGAATCGACCACAGTCGCGCCTTCCCCATCAGGCCATCCTGCCAGTCGGCACGGACAGCCCGGGAATGACTCAGTACCCGCGGTACTGCTGCTGGTTGTTGTACGGATCCTGGTAAGGAGCCTGGGCGGGCCGGGGAGCCGCGGGGCGCATCGCCTCGTAGCCCGTGCCCATGCCGGGGCCCGCCGGCCGCGGCTGCTGCGCCTGCGGACCGGGGTAACCGCGCGGCGCGCCGGCCTGTTGCGGGATGTACGCCCCGGGTGCCTGCTGCAACGGGGCGGGTTGCTGCGCCTGCGGGTAGTTGTAGCCGTAGGAGGGCTGGGAGGGGCCCGCGGGCAGGGCGGGGAGTGCCGACGGCAGCGCGGGCAGATGGCTGCCCGGAGTGTCGTATGCGGCGGGGACCCGGATCGGGGCGATCTGCGGGGTGCCCCGCTCGGCCACGAGCGAGTCGTAGATCGGAGTGTCCGGGAAGGAGGCGGAGTAGTAGCCGCCGCCATAAGTGGAGCGGGGGGAGGTCATGGCACATAAGTTAAGCCCACGATGTGCTGGTTGGGGAGACCGATAAGAGGGTTGTTTTTCGTGTCGGCAGTGACGCGGGACCCCCAATGCGAGCGAACTCGGCAAAAAGGGGCATCATGCAAGATGGTCTTCATGTAAAAGCCGAGTTCCCTGTGGGTTACCGGCGGTTGTTCATCCGCTTTCCTGTACTCCTCATGGGAGTTCACCGCCCCCGGGGAATAGGTTGAGCGAGTGGACAACCCGATCGGGCTGCCGGGGCGTGGCCTGGCGCTCCGACACGTGAAGGGGGCGGACATGTCAATGCCGAAAGGGTCGAACGTTCCGGTGCCGACGACGGCACTGCGCGTCGAATTGGGCTGGCGTTCCGGACCGGGGGTGCCCGACGCGGACGCCTCGGCGCTGCTGCTGGTGGGCGGAAAGGTCCGTTCCGACAGCGACTTCGTCTTCTACAACCAGCCGGCGCATTCCTCCGGCGCGGTCCGGCACGAGGGCAAACGGGACGCGGGCGGCCAGGTGACCGACACCCTGCTCGTCGACCTCGCGCGCGTGGAGCCCGCGATCGAGACCGTGGTCCTCGCCGCCTCCGCCGACGGCGGCACGTTCGCGGCCGTCCCGGACCTCTACATCGAGGTCAAGGACGCCGCCCCGGGCACGGTGGTCGCCCGTTTCGACAGCACGGGCGCCACGGTCGAAACCGCTTTCGTGCTCGGGGAGTTCTACCGCCGTCAGGGCGCCTGGAAGTTCCGCGCCGTGGGCCAGGGCTACGGTAGCGGGCTCGAGGGCCTCGCCACGGACTACGGCATCACGGTGGACGAGCCGCAGCAGACCGTACCCGCGGTCCCCGCATCGACGCCGGTCACACCGCCGGTGACCGCGCCTCCGCCTCCGACTCCTGCGGCACCCCCCACGGCACCCGTCCGCCTCACCAAAGTGACCCTCACCAAGGCGGCCCCCTCCGTCTCGCTGACCAAGCAGGGCGGCACCTCGGGTGCCCTGCGTGTGAACCTCAACTGGGAGATGCGCAAGCAGTCGTCGTCGGGGTCGGGGTCGGGGTGGGGCAGCAAGCTGGCCCGCGCGGTCGCCATGCCCGCGAGCCTCGACCTCGACCTGTGCGCCCTGTACGAACTCACCGACGGCCGCAAGGGGGTCGTCCAGGCCCTCGGCAACGCCTTCGGCGCCCTGCACCAGCCGCCGTACATCCACCTCGACGGCGACGACCGCACCGGTGCCGTGTCGAGCGGGGAGAACCTCACCGTCAACCTCGACCACAAGCAGGCCTTCCGGCGCATCCTCGTCTTCGTGACCATCTACGAAGGAGCGCGGTCCTTCGCCGAGCTGAACGCCAAGGTCACCCTCCAGCCGCAGCACGGGGCCGCGATCGACTTCTCGCTCGACGAGTGCACCGTCCCCTCCACGGTCTGCGCGCTCGCCCTGATCACCAGCACCGGCAGCGACCTGGTCGTCCAGCGCGAGGCCCGCTACCTGGTGACCGAGCGCGGCGTGAGCCCGCAGCGGACCGTCGACCAGGCCTACGGGTGGGGCATGAACTGGACACCCGGCCGGAAGTGAGCGGTCAGGTCTCGTCGCCGACGACGGCGTCCGGACGCGTGTAGGTGCGGCCCTTCCAGGCCGCACCGCGCCCCCTGTAGTGCTGCACCGCGGAATCGACCGTCATGAGGAGGTAGAGGAACGCCGTGAACGGCAGCAGGGGAGCGAGCCACAGCGGCTGCCGGTAGTAGTGGAGCATCGGGAGGTAGGTCCCCGTCATCACCAGCCAGGCGAGACCACCGGCGACCGCGGTCGCCGTACTCCCCGTGGCCGCGCCCGCGATCACGGCCAGCGGCGGCACCAGGTAGACCAGTGCCAGCCCGGCCACCGTTCCGGCCAGCAGCAGAAGGCTGTGCCGCAACTGCGCGTAGGCGCTGCGCGACACCATCCGCCACAGGTCGTGCAGCCGCGGATACGGGCGCACGCTGTCCACCCGCTCGGCCAGTCCCAGCCAGATGTGGCCGCCGCCGCCCTTGACGGCCCGCGCGAGCGCCACGTCGTCGATGACCGCGTGCCGGATGGCATCCGGGATCCGGGCCCGCTCGGCGGCCTCGGTCCGCAGCAGCACACAGCCGCCCGCCGCGGCTGCCGTCCGCGCTCCTCGCCTGCCGATTCGGCGGAACGGATACAACTGTGCGAAGAAGTAGACGAAGGCAGGCACCACGAGGCGCTCCCACACGCTCTCCACCCGCAGCCGGGCCATCTGGGAGACGAGGTCGAAACCGCCGGTGCGGGCCGCCGCGACCAGCCGGCGCAGGCTGTCCGGCGCGTGCGCGATGTCGGCGTCCGTCAGCAGCAGGTACTCGGGGGCACGCGCGCGTGCCAGGCCGATGCCGTGGCGCACGGCCCAGAGCTTGCCGGTCCAGCCCGCGGGCGGCTCACCGGGCGAGGTCACGGTCAGCGCCAGTCCGCCGTGGCGCCGCGCCAGCTCGTGCGCGAGCTCTCCGGTGCCGTCCGAACTGCCGTCGTCGACGAGGAAGACCTCCGCCCGGCCCGGATAGTCCTGGGCGAGCAGCGACGGCAGGCTCGCCGGCAGCACCGCGGCCTCGTCCCGGGCCGGTACGACGACGCAGACGGACGGCCAGGTGTCCGGCTCCGTGTTCGGCTCCGTGTGCGTCGGCAGCCTGACGTCCGTACGCCAGAAGAAGCCCTGGCCGAGCAGCAGCCACAACCAGGCGAGGAGTGATCCGACGGCGGTCCACACGAAGGCGCTCACGCGCGCAGTCTGCCCCACCGGACCGGCCTTCAAGGGCCCATCGTCTATCGTGGCCGGGTGAAGATCGCCCTCATGGACTCCGGAATCGGTCTGCTGCCCGCCGCCGCCGCGGTACGGCGTCTGCGCCCCGACGCGGATCTCGTCCTCTCCTGGGACCCCGACGGGATGCCCTGGGGGCCGCGCACTCCCGAGGACATCACCGAGCGCTCGCTGTCGGTCGCCGGGGCCGCCGTCGCGCGACGTCCCGACGTCCTGATCGTCGCCTGCAACACCGCGTCCGTGCACTCCCTGCCCCAGCTGCGGGCCCGTTTCGAACCCGACGTGCCCGTCATCGGTACGGTCCCCGCCATCAAGCCGGCCGCCGCCGGCGGTGGACCTGTCGCCATCTGGGCCACACCGGCGACCACCGGGAGCCCTTACCAGCGCGGCCTGATCCAGGAGTTCGCGGGCGGCGTGGCCGTCACCGAGGTGCCGTGCCCCGGGCTGGCCGACGCCGTGCACCACGCCGACGAGGCGGCGATCGACGCCGCGATCGCCGCGGCCGCCGTGCTCACCCCCGACGACGTATCGACCGTCGTCCTCGGCTGCACCAACTACGAACTGGTCGCCGAGCGCATCCGGGTGGCCGTGCAGAAGCCGGGCCGTCCGCCGCTCATCCTGCACGGATCCGCCGGAGCGGTCGCCGCCCAGGCGCTGCGCAGGATCGGCGCGGGTGCCGCTCCGGACGCCCGGGCCGACACCACGCTCACGGTGCTGCTGAGCGGACGTGAGGCGGAGCTGCCGGTCACCGCACTCGCGTACGCGGAAGGCCGGCTCCTCCGGGCGGTCAGCACCGCCCGGTGACCGAAAGGCACGGATGGGACGCCATCGGTCGTGACCCGTGCCCGGCCCGGACGCCCTCGGTCCGTCATGCGCCCGCACGGCGCAGTCACCCTCCGCGACGCGCTACCCGCAGAGCGAAACCTGAGTAGTCTCATAGGCATGAGGGACCACCCCCACGGCGAGAACGCCCCGCACCCCGACATCTGGACCGGACGCGCCTCCAACCGCATTCAGTGGTTGCTGGCGCTCGTCGGCGCCGCCTGTCTGGCGCTCGGCATCGAGCTGGCCGTCGACTCGGCGTGGACGTCCGAGATCGCCCCGCTCGTGATGGCCGTCGTCGGCTGCATCGCGGCCGGGCTGCTGGTCCTCTTCGGCACGCTCGCGTTCGTGCACGTCGCCCTGAGGGTCGACAAGGAGTCCCTCGAAGTGCGCTGCGGCCACATGGGTCTGCCGCGCCGCCGCATCCCCCTGGCCCATGTCGCCGGCGCCGAGTTCGACCCCCACGTCACCCCGCGCCACTGGGGCGGCTGGGGCTACCGCTGGCGCCCCGAGAAGGGCACCGCGGTCGTCGTACGGCGCGGCGAGGGCGTGGTGCTGCGCCTGTGGGACGGCCACACGTTCACCATCACCGTGGACGACGCCGAGGCGGCCGTACGGGTCATCAAGGACCGGCTGCGGTCGGGCGCGGCGCACTGAGCCACGGAGCCGGGCGGTCACCACGATGGGCGTACCTCCGTCTCGTGACCTGGTGACTCCTCGGCCAGGGGGCGTGCCGTGGCCAGCCCCGCCAGCAGTCCCGCGCCCACCGACACCGCCGTGAAGCTCAGCGCGTTGCCGACACAGGCGATCGTCGCCAGCGCTGTCAGGGCCGCGCCCGCGGTGAGGGCGATCGGCGTGGGCCGCCGGGTGCGCCACAGCGCGTACAGGACCCAGCAGAAGGCCGCCGCCAGCAGCAGCACCCCGACGACTCCCTGTTCGGCCGCCTGTTGCAGCGGCGCCGAGTGGGGCTTGCCGTCGGACAGCAGCGTCCGGGTCGCCGTCCCGCTGAGCTCCCCGAACCGGCCCGGACCCACGCCCACAGCCGCGTCCCGCTGCGCCATGTGCAGTGCGTCCTGCCACAGCTCGATCCGGTGCCGGGTCAGTCGGCCCTCCAGGGACACGGCGAGCCCGTCCGGGACCGCGTGTGCGGCGACCGCCCAGGTCAGGCCGGTCGCCAAAGCCGCGGACAGGCCCAGTGCGAGGATGCCCGGACCGCGGTGGCGCACCCGGCCCGCGGCGAGCGAGCACAGCAACACCGCGGCGCAGGCGACGAACCCGCCGACCGAGCCGAGGACGGCCGCGGTCACCGCGATCCCGGCGGCCAACGCGCGCAGGGCGAGCCGCAGGGCCGGGGCCCCGGCGGCCCAGGCGGCGCAGCAGGCGGCGCCGACGGACAGCGTCAGCAGGGCGGCGGTGGCACCGGCGTGGCCGAGCGGCGTGACGATCTCCGGCCCGGGAACGAGGTGCTCCGGGCCCACCGTCAGGCCGAGCCCGGCCAGGGCACCGGCACACGGTGCGGCGACCGGCAGCAGCGCTCCGCAGATCCGCCCGGCGGCGTAACCGGCGGCCACGGCCAGCAGCGCGAGCAGCACCCCCTCGGGGCGGCCGTCGTGCACGGCCGCCGTGATCAGGGACCAGGTCGCGCATGCCCCGAGCACCATGACGCCCGCCGCGTCAGAAACGTTTCGTCTGTCGTCGTCCGCTTCCGGACCGGCCGCAGACGTCATCCCCGTGGAACCCACCCAGCCCCCCGAACCCGGTCGCCCCCGACCTGTGCCGATCCCGGTCGTGCCGGGCGTTACCGGCCCGTACGACAAAGACTGGGCACACCGTAACGGCTGATGGGCGGTTTGGGGACGAGTAGGGCCGAGTTGCGCAGGAACGATACGGCGGACATACGTGACCACTCCCACCATGGGCGAGGCGGACCGCGCTGTCGGCGTCAAGGTCAGCCGCCGTACACTCCCACAGTGACCGTCACCGCAACCTCCGTGGACGAGTCGGACCAGCTGAGGCCGCCGATCGCGCCCGCATCGCGCGTGGCGCGGCTCAGGCGCCTGGTCCCGGCCGCCGTCGCCGCGCTCTCCGGAGTGCTGCTCTACGTCAGTTTCCCGCCGCGCACCCTGTGGTGGCTGGCCCTGCCGGCCTTCGCTCTCTTCGGCTGGGTGCTGCGCGGTCGCAGTTGGAAGGCGGGCCTCGGTCTCGGCTACCTCTTCGGCCTCGGCTTCCTGCTGCCTTTGCTGGTGTGGACCGGCGTGGAGGTCGGTGCCGGGCCCTGGCTCGCGCTGGTCGTGATCGAGGCGATCTTCGTCGCGCTGGTCGGCGCGGGCGTCGCCGCCGTCTCGAAGCTGCCGGGCTGGCCTGTGTGGGCGGCCGCCATGTGGATCGCCGGCGAGGCGGCACGCGCGCGTGTGCCCTTCCACGGCTTCCCCTGGGGCAAGATCGCGTTCGGCCAGGCGGACGGCGTCTTCCTGCCGCTCGCCGCGGTGGGCGGCACACCGGTCCTCGGCTTCGGGGTCGCCCTGTGCGGCTTCGGTCTGTACGAGGTCGTGCGTCTGGTCGTGGAGGGGCGGCGCACGCGTGCCGTACGGCGGTCGGCCGCGGCCCTCGCCCTGCTGAGCGTGGCCGTCCCGGTGGTGGGGGCGCTGGCCGCCCGGGCGCTGGTGAGCGACAAGGCCGAGGACGGCACCACGACCGTCGCGGTCATCCAGGGCAACGTGCCCCGGGCCGGGCTGGAGTTCAACGCCCAGCGGCGGGCCGTCCTCGACTACCACGCGCGGGAGACCGAGCGGCTGGCCGCCGAGGTCAAGGCGGGAAAGATCGCCCAGCCCGACTTCGTGCTGTGGCCGGAGAACTCCTCCGACATCGACCCGTTCGCCAACCCGGACGCGCGCGCCGTCATCGACCAGGCGGTCAAGGCGATCGGTGTGCCGATCTCGGTCGGCGGTGTGGTGGAGCGCGACGGCAAGCTGTACAACGAGCAGATCCTGTGGGACCCGGTCAAGGGCCCCACCGACACCTACGACAAGCGGCAGATCCAGCCGTTCGGCGAGTACCTCCCGCTGCGCTCGCTCATCGGGGCGATCAACAGCAACTGGACCTCCATGGTGCGCCAGGACTTCAGCCGGGGCACCAAGCCGGGCGTGTTCGACATGGCCGGCGCCAAGGTCGGCCTCGTCACGTGCTACGAGGCCGCCTTCGACTGGGCCGTGCGCTCCGAGGTCACCGACGGCGCCCAGATGATCTCCGTGCCCAGCAACAACGCGACCTTCGACCGCAGCGAGATGACCTACCAGCAGCTCGCCATGTCCCGGGTGCGCGCCGTCGAGCACAGCCGCACCGTCACCGTCCCGGTGACCAGCGGCGTCAGCGCGATCATCATGCCGGACGGGAGGATCACGCAGAAGACCGGCATGTTCGTGGCCGCCTCGCTGGTACAGAAGGTGCCCCTGCGCTCGTCGCAGACGCCCGCCACGCAGCTGGGCATCCTCCCGGAGATCGCCCTGGTACTGGTCGCCGCGGGCGGACTCGGCTGGGCCATCGGCGCCGGCGTGCGCGGTCGACGCGCCGGTGACGTGTAGCCGTACGCCTGTCGCACGCCCTGGGAAGAACGCCGGGGCGAGGGAAGCGGCCCGTTAGGGTCGGGCCATGGCTACTCCTGACTTCATCCGTACGCTCCGGGGCTCCATCGCCCACGAGTTGCTGTGGCTGCCCGGCGTCAGCGCCGTCGTCTTCGACGGCGAGGGCCGCGTACTGCTCAACCGCCGCTCCGACACCGGCAAATGGGCGCTGATCGGCGGCATCCCGGAGCCGGGCGAGCAGCCTGCGGCCTGTGCCGTGCGGGAGGTGGAGGAGGAGACGGGGGTGCGCTGTGTCGTCGAGCGGGTGATCGTCGTCCAGGCGCTGAAGCCCGTCACCTACGACAACGGCGACGTGTGCCAGTACATGGACATCTCGTTCCGCTGCCGGGCCGTCGACGGCGAGGCCCGGGTCAACGACGACGAGTCGCTGGAGGTGGGCTGGTTCGCGGTGGACGCCCTGCCGGAGCTGAGCGCGTTCGGGCTCATGAGGATCAAGCAGGCACAGTCCGACGCCCCCACATGGTTCGACCCTACGAGTCCCGAGTGAAGTATGGGTGCTGACCACATGGGGCCGGAGACGGGTGCTGCCTAGGGTCGAGACATGACCGCTCGCAGTGCCCTCCCGGGACCCCACGCCCCCACCCTCGACCTCGGCGGCCGCACCGCCCTCGTCACCGGCGCCGCCGGCGGCATCGGTCGCGCCTGCGCGCTGCGGCTCGCGGCCGCCGGGGCCAAGGTGAGAGCGGTCGACCGGGACGCCGCCGGGCTGGCGGCGCTGTACGAGTCGTGCCGGGACCTCGCGGGCACCGTCGAGCCGCACGTCCTCGACCTCACCGACCTGGACGCCGCCGAACTCGCCGCCGCGGGCACCGACGTCCTCGTCAACAACGCCGGGCTGCAACGGGTCAGTCCCATCGAGGAGTTCCCGCCCGACGTCTTCCACACGGTGCTCACCGTGATGCTGGAGGCGCCCTTCCGGCTCATCCGCGGCGCCCTGCCCCACATGTACGGGCAGGGGTGGGGCCGCATCGTGAACGTGTCGTCCGTACACGGTCTGCGCGCTTCGGCGTACAAGTCGGCCTATGTGGCCGCCAAACACGGTCTGGAGGGGCTGTCCAAGACGGCCGCCCTCGAAGGCGCCCCCCATGGTGTCACCTCGAACTGTGTGAACCCCGCCTATGTGCGCACCCCACTGGTCGAGAGGCAACTCGCCGACCAGGCCCAGGCGCACGGGATCCCCGAGGAACGGGTGCTGTCCGACGTGCTGTTGCGGGACAGTGCCGTCAAGCGGCTGATCGAACCGGAGGAGGTCGCCGAGGCCGTGGCGTATCTGTGCGGCCCGCAGGCCTCCTTCGTGACCGGCACCTCGCTCGTCCTCGACGGCGGCTGGACCGCGCACTGAGCGGGGCGGCGGCTGTGGTGCGGGGAGTTTTCCACAGGGCTGACGGGGCGGTGGGGTGATGGGGAATCCTGTCAGCATGTCCCGCGATCACGTGCAGTCCGCCGAGCGCCCCGCCGACAACGGCGCGGTGCTCCCGGACAGTGTCGAGGCACCGTTCCTGGAGCTGCTCGCCCGGGGCGCGTCCGTCGACGCCTATGAGCAGCCGGTGCTGCTCGCCCGCGCCGAGGGACGGCCCGCCGAGCGGATCGCCGCGCTGGAACAGGCCAAGCTGCTCGCCCTGCGCGTGCGCGCGGAACTGGAAGGCCGGCGCCGGCGGGAGGCCGAGCTGTCCGCGCTCTTCGAGACCGCCCACGATCTTGCCGGGCTGCGTGGCCTGGACGCCGTCCTGCGGGCCATCGTGCAGCGCGCCCGGTCGCTGCTGGGCACGGACGTCGCGTATCTCAGCCTGAACGACCCGGCCCGGGGCGACACGTACATGCGGGTCACCGAGGGCTCGGTCGCGGCCCGCTTCCAGCAGCTGCGGCTCGGGATGGGGGAGGGGCTCGGCGGCCTCGTCGCGCAGACGGCCCGGCCGTACGTCACCGACGACTACTTCAGGGACGACCGCTTCCAGCACACCCTCTCCATCGACGCGGGCGTGCGCGACGAGGGCCTGGTCGCCATCCTCGGCGTGCCCCTGATGCTGGGGCCCCACGTCATCGGGGTCCTCTTCGCGGCGGACCGGCGTGCCCGGGTCTTCGAGCGGGAGCAGATCGCACTGCTCGGCTCCTTCGCCGCCCTGGCCGCGGCCGCCATCGACACCGCGAACCTCCTCACCGAGACCCGCTCGGCCCTCGCTCGCCTGGAGCGCGCCAACGAGATCATCCGGGACCGCAGCGGCGTCATCGAACGCGCCTCGGACGTCCACGACCGGCTCGCCGAACTCGTGCTGCGCGGCGGCGGGGTCCACGACGTGGCCGCCGCGGTGTCCGAAGTCCTGGACGGCACGGTCGAGTTCACCGAGGCCGCCGCCGCACCCGGTACCGCACTGGAGGCTTCCCGCGCCGAAGGGCACGCGATGCGGCACGCGGACGACTGGATCGCCGCCGTGGCCGCCGGCGGTGAACTCCTCGGCGCGCTCGTGCTGCGCGGCCATCCCGGGCTCGACCCCGTCGATCAGCGCACCCTGGAACGCGCCGCCATGGTCACCTCGCTGCTGCTGCTCGCCCGGCGTTCCGCCGCCGAGGCGGAACAACGCGTACGCGGCGAACTCCTCGACGACCTGCTCGACGCCCGCGACCGCGACCCCCGCCTGCTGCGCGAACGCGCCTCCCGCCTGCACGCCGACCTCGACGCCACCCACGTCGTGCTCGCCGCCCGCCTGGACGGGGCCGCGGCCGACGCCGAGCAGGAGGCGGCCGCCCGCCGGCGACTGTGGTCCGCCGCCTCCCATCTCGCCGCCACCCGCCACGGCCTGGCCGCCGCCCGCGACGGCGGCACCGTCCTGCTGCTGCCCCTGGAACCCGGCGACAGTGCGACGGAGCTCGCCCGCCGTACCGCCCGCCACCTCGGCGGCGCCGTGCACGAGGCGGTCACCGTCGGCGCCTCCGCCCCCGTCGAGGAGCTCGCCGCCCACCCGGACGCGGTGGCCGCCGCCTATGCGGAGGGCCGGCGCTGCCTCGACGCCCTGCGGCTGCTCGGCCGCGCCGGAGACGGGGCCGCCGCCGAGGACTTCGGCTTCCTGGGCCTGCTGCTCGCCGGGGACCGGGACCTCACCGGCTTCGTCGACCGCACGATCGGGCAGGTCGTCGCGTACGACGAACGGCGCGGCACCGACCTGGTGCGCACCCTCGACGCGTATTTCGCCTGCGGGATGAGCCCCGCCCGCACCAAGGACGAGCTGCATGTCCACGTGAACACGGTCGCGCAGCGACTGGAGCGCGTCGGCCGGCTCCTCGGCGCGGACTGGCAGAGTCCCGCACGGGCCCTGGAGATCCAACTCGCGCTGCGGCTGCACCGGTTGTCGGGACCGGGACAGCGCTGACCCCCGTACGCACGGACATACGGGGGCCGGTTGCTCAGAGCGTCAGACAGGACGAGCGTCCGCGGCCCGGGTCGGCGCGAGCTGTGCGTCGACCGGGGGCTCGACGTCGGTCAGGTCCCGGTGGCGGGTCTCCTTGGCCAAGCCCACGGCGACGACCGTCAGGACGGCCGCGGCGATGACGTACAGCGCGATGGGGGTGGAACTGCCGTAGTCGGCCAGCAGTGCGGTGGCGATCAGGGGCGCGGGCGCGCCTGCCGCGACCGACGCGAACTGGGCACCGATGGAGGCGCCGGAGTAGCGCATCCGGGTCGCGAACATCTCGGAGAAGAAGGCGGCCTGGGGTGCGTACATCGCGCCGTGCAGCACCAGGCCCACGGTCACCGCGAGGATCAGGTTGCCGAAGCCGCCGGTGTCGATGAGCGAGAAGAACGGGAACATCCACAGGCCGACGCCCACGGCGCCCAGCAGATAGACGGGACGGCGTCCGACGCGGTCCGACAGCGCGCCCCAGGCCGGGATCACCGCGAAGTGCACGGCCGACGCGATCAGCACCGCGTTGAGCGCGGTCTGCCTGGAGACGCCGGCCGACGTGGTGGCGTAGACGAGGATGAACGCGGTGATGACGTAGTAGCTGATGTTCTCCGCCATGCGCGCGCCCATCGCCACCAGGACGTCGCGCCAGTGGTGGCGCAGCACGGAGACGACCGGCAGCTTCTCGGCCGCGCCCGTGTGCGCCGCCTTGCGGGCCTCGGCCTGCGCCAACGCCTGCTTGAAGACCGGCGATTCATCGACAGACAGACGAATCCACAAACCGACGATCACCAGCACACCCGAGAGCAGGAACGGGATCCGCCAGCCCCAGCTGCCGAACGCGCTGTCCGACAGGACGGCGGTCAGCAGGGACAGCACACCCGTCGCGAGGAGCTGTCCCGCGGGCGCGCCGGTCTGCGGCCACGAGGCCCAGAAGCCGCGCCGCCGCGCGTCCCCGTGCTCGGAGACCAGCAGCACGGCCCCGCCCCACTCACCGCCGAGCGCGAAGCCCTGCACCAGGCGCAGCACGGTCAGCAGCACGGGAGCGGCCGTCCCGATGGTCGCGTGCGTGGGCAGCAGACCGATCGCGAAGGTCGCCCCGCCCATCAGCATCAGGCTCAGCACCAGCAGCTTCTTACGGCCCAGCCGGTCGCCGTAGTGCCCGAAGACGAGGGCGCCCAGCGGACGGGCGGCGAATCCGACGGCGTACGTCAGGAAGGACAGGAGGGTGCCGACGAGCGGGTCGGAGTCCGGGAAGAACAGCTTGTTGAAGACGAGGGCGGCCGCGGAGCCGTAGAGGAAGAAGTCGTACCACTCGATGGTGGTGCCGATGAGACTGGCGGCGACGATGCGCTTGAGGCTGGCGGGGGGTGGGGGAGCGGTCGCGGGGGAGGACATCGGCACCACTTCCTGGCAGTTGGCGGGGACGTGTTCGTGTCGCCATACCGTAGGAATCCGCAGGTCAGTGTCACATGTGGTGGGGCACCATAGTTATGGGTGCCAAGGTGCGTGCGGCCACCATGAGGGCGTGGTCGGAGCCTCTTACGAGAGCCTCCATCTGGCCCGCGCAAGCGCTGTCCGAGTTGCACGGATCAGTGCCTCGCTGCGGAGCAGTGTCTCCACCGGGGTCTGTTCGTCGCGGGTGCGGGTGAGCGTGCTCAGGACGAGGAGATCCTAGCGAGGAGTTCCCCGGCGGTGCTGACCGATTCGGCGGCCTCCTCACCGAACGACCAGGTCGGGTAGGCCGGTTCGTGGCCGAAGTCCCGGTCGTACTCGACGGCGAAGGCGGCGCCGGGCAGTGCCTTGGGCACGCGGGTGATCAGCCGGGTGGCACGAAATGCGGTCCGATGGTGGCTGGCAACTTCGGTACGGAGCGCGGCGGGCGGCCCGTGATCAGCACTTGTGAGCCGCGCCCACGCGCTGGTCTTCCGTGCATGGAATGCAAGATGTTGATCTGTCACGTTGTTATGACGTGCCAACTATTACGCTCCTATGGATGATATGTCAACCATCGTCTAGGGTGAGTTTGCATGGAAGAGGAAACGAACTGGCTCACCGCGTCCGAACAGCGCGCCTGGCGCGCCTTCGTCGGCGTACACCAGAAACTCCCCCGCGCGCTGGCGCACAAGCTTCAGGTCGCGGGGAACCTGTCCAGCGCCGACTACCTCGTACTCATGGCCCTCACCGACGCGCCCCACGGCCGGCGGCACTTCCAGGAGTTGGCCCAAGCGGTGGACTGGGAGCGCAGTCGTATGTCCCACCATCTCAGTCGTATGAACAAACGCGGCCTGGTGACACGTGAAGACTGCCCCAAGGACGCACGCGGGGTTCATGTCATGGTCACACCCGCCGGCCGCGCGGCCGTGGAAGAGGCCGCCCCCGGGCACGTCGCAACCGTGCGTCGGCTGGTCATCGATCCCCTCAGTCCTGAAGAGCTCGACATGCTCACTCGTCTTTGTGAAGGCATCCTTGGCCGGTTGGAGGCGGGGCCACCCTGACATCTCGCCGGTTGGTCGCCTGCCCGCGACGAGCGCCAGTTGTCCTTTTGCATATCAGCACTTGATGCGTCATCGACCTCTTGGCCGTCCTGCCGTCGAGGACCGCTGGTTCCTGGCCCCAAGAGCACGCACCGCGACCGTGCTGGGGCACCGCGAAACGACGATCACGACTCCACCACCTTCCTCAGGTTGATAGGTCAACCGTTTCGCTGATACGTTGTTGATGCGTCAACAAGAAGCCTTTCTGACGAGGAGAACTGTCATGAGCAACAAGAAGGTCATCGCAGTCGCCGGAGCAACGGGTGCGCAGGGCGGCGGTGCCGCGCGAGCGATCCTGGCGGATCCGGAGTCGGGCTTCACGGTCCGTGCGCTCACCAGGAATCCAGACTCGCCCGCGGCCAGGGAGCTCGCCGCGCTGGGCGCCGAGGTCGTCCAGGCGGACTTCCACGACGAGCCGACGGTGCACAAGGCGTTCGAGGGCGCCTACGGCGCTTTCCTCGTCACCAACTTCTGGGCGCACGGTTCTGCGGCCAAGGAGACCGAGGAGATCAATGTCCTGGTCCGGGCCGCCAAGGCCACGGGCCTGAAGCACGT
This sequence comes from Streptomyces sp. NPDC050619, assembly GCF_040654815.1. Lineage (NCBI taxonomy): Bacteria > Bacillati > Actinomycetota > Actinomycetes > Kitasatosporales > Streptomycetaceae > Streptomyces > Streptomyces sp. NPDC050619. The sequence continues at coordinate 124,920 of NZ_JBFAIR010000003.1, forward strand.
GGTCTGGTCCACCCTGGAGGACACCCGCGAACTGCTGCCGGTGGACGACGACCGCATGCCAGTCCTACAGGACAAGTACAACGTGCCGCACTTCGATGCCAAGGGTGAGGCCAACGAACTGTTCACACAGGCCGGAGTACCGACGACCTTCCTGAACACCACCTTCTTCTTCCAGGGCTTCACCCAGGGCATGGGCCCCCAGCGCGGCGAGGACGGTGTGCTGACGCTGAGCCTGGCGCTGGAGGACGGCAAGCTCCTCGCCGGGGTCGACGTGGCGGACATCGGCCGGACGGCGCTCGCCGTCTTCAAGCGCGGGGAGGAATTCATCGGCGCCACCGTCCACCTGGCCGGCGACCATCTGACGGGTGCGCAGTACGCGGAGAAGTTCGCGTCGGTGCTCGGTGAGCCGGTGCGGTTCCAGTCCGTGCCCTACGACGTCTTCCGCGCCCTGGACTTCCCGGGGGCCGAGGAGATCGGCAACATGTTCCAGTACTACGGCGACTTCGATCAGGAGTTCACCGGCGCCCGTGATCTGAACCGGCTGCGCGAGATCAACCCGGCGCTGAAGAGCTTCGACGACTGGCTGGCCGAGAACGCCACGAAGTTCGAGTTGAGCTGACTGGGCGCGACCACTCCCGTGAGGGGGCGGCTCGACGGCAAGGTCACCTCGCGGTGCGGTCGCGCGCTCATGACCGGCTTCCGTCGACGACGCGGTTGCGCTGCACACCGAGGTCGATTCGGCCGTCCCGGCTGGTGATGCTCGCCTCGACGACGTCGCCGGGTTGCAGATACGGTCGGCGCCCGGTCCGGGAGCGGCGCGGCCGCCTACGAGGAGACCCAGCCTGACGGGTTGGGGTGGCGCGCCGGCAGCGGAGTCGTCTGACGCGTGGGGACCCCCTCCTCGTTCCGTGCCTGTCGGGAGTGACTCGGCCTTCCGGCGGAGCGGGAAGATCCAAGGCGGCGAGACGCTGCGCCTCGTCCGGTGCGATGCCGAGGGCTCGCAGGATCAACTCGGCGGCGGCGCTGCCGGCTTCGCGCCAGCCCTGGTGGCCGTCGAGGACCATCCACATCGCGCTGACCGTCGTACCGCTGATGAATGCGGCCACACTCAGTACCTTCGGAATTTGCCGATCGCCGGATCCTCGTGGGAGAGCCGGACGAACAACCGTACCCCGGTGGGGAGTCGGGCCGCCGAGGCGGTGTTCGCGGTGCCGGCGACGACCGCGTCGACCTTGGCGTGCAGCTCGCTGGCCGTGTTCTCGACCGCGGTCGTGAACAGTTGCTCGATCGAGTCGACTTTCTCGGGGATCCGCTCCCGCGACGACGGGACACTCCCGCTCGAAGCGACGATGCGGGTCTCCCGGATCCTCCTCGAACCGGCGCTCAGGGAGCACACTGAGGCCGTGCCCGGCACATCAATGCTCCACTGTGGGACCAGCTGCGCAGCGAGGAGAACCGGGCCGGCGCGATCGGTGAGTTGTTCACTACGGACGGGACGCCGGTGAAGGGCGTCCCGGCTGCCGCTCGTTCGGGTCGAACCTCTCCGCCTGCCCCGGTCGTAGGTGCCCGCGGGACGCGGCCCGCGAGATCCCGCTGGCCGTGGCCAGCGACGCAGTGGCCGCCGCGGTACGCCTGACCGCGGGAGTTGCCATGGCCGATGGGTCGGCTTTCGGGTAAGTGGATGACCCATCAACTCCTTTACACTCGCTTGTATGGAAGAAGACGTGCGGTGGTTGACGGCGGAGGAGCAGCACGCCTGGCGGAGCTTTGTCCGGTTGCATGAGCGGCTGGGGGGTCGACTGTCGCGCCTGTTGCAGAGCGAGTCGAAGCTCTCGGCCGCGGATTTCGGCGTGCTGGTCAATCTGACGGATGTGCCGGACGGCCGGCAGCGTTACCAGGATCTGGCCCGGGCGCTCGAGTGGGAGAAGAGCCGCATGTCCCACCACATCGCTCGGATGGCCGGACGAGGGCTGGTGATCCGCGAGGAGTGCCCCGATGACGCGCGGGGAGCGTTCGTGGTGATCACGGACGCCGGGCGGGCGGCGATAGAGATGGCGGCGCCGCTGCATGTGGAGGCGGTACGAGAGCTGTTCCTGGACCATGTCACCCCGGCAGAGCTGCGGACTCTGGCCGACATCTCCGACCGAGTGGTGGGGAAGCTGGACGAGAACCCCGCCTGATCGGCCGTTCGCGGTGCTACCTGGCAGCAGAGCTCTTTGGCTGTCAGGTCGTTGACGGTGCTGGCATCGAGATCGAGCCACGCGCACTCCACCCCTTGCCGCAGGGCGTTGCTGGCGGCGTCGGAGCCGAGCAGGCGGACGAGGTCGGTCTGGCGCTGGGGTCCGCGGTCCCACAGCTGCATCATGACCAGTTCCTGGCCGGGGTGGAGACCGGCGCGGCGCAGCAGCTGCCCGGCGAGCATGCGGTGCACGCGGGCCACGCGGAAGATCGCGTGGCTGAGGGGACCGGCCGTGACGGACGGTGGCAGTGGCAAGGGGCCGCCGTCCGCCGCCGGCGTCGTCCGGGCTGTGGTCGGGCGACTTGCGTCCGCATCTACGGCGGTGACCACACCGGCTACCCGACCCACGGCTGCCTTCGGCCCCGGGGTGCCGAATCCGAGGACTTCCGAGCAGCTGCGAGAAGCGGCGGGTGCCCAGCTCCAAGCTCCCAGCTCCCAGAGTCCCTCGGCGCACAGCGGATCGACCTCGCTTTGCCTTGTCCCACGGTTCTGGGAGGACACGAGGTCGCCCAGGAGCTCTTCCGAGGTCGCGCGCAGGTTGGGCCGTCGATGGCGAGGTGTCGGTGGAGGGGCCCTCGATGCCGGCCTTGGAAGTGACGTAGGCGAGACCGGCGGCGGCGCCGCGCTGACTCGCGACCGAACCGATGGAGAGTAGGAATCCTCCATCGAGGGCCTGAAGTGGAATCCTCATGAGACGTCGAGCGAGATTTTGGGAAATCCACCGGCGGGGGAGTCTCAGGGATCCGGGGCGGCCTGACGAGCCGCGTAGGTGGCGGGCGTGAGGCCGGTGTGCTGCCCGGAAGAAGCGGCCGAAGTTGGCCGTGTCGGTGAACCCGAGGTGGTCGGCGACCACGCGGGCGGTCCACCGGGCGTGGCCGAGCAGCCGGCGTGCTTCGAGCAGTCGGCGCTGATCGATGACCTGCCGTGCTCCGGTGCCGGCGGCGGCCCGGGTGGCGCGGCTGAGGGTTCGTACGGAACAGCCGAGCAGCCGGGCCCTGTATACCAAGGGTCTGGTGCGCTGCCAGGACGGCGACCTCCCCTGGACGCGCTGGCCCGCTCCGTCCTCGCGGGCATCGGCGAACCGCCGGTCCGTGAGGACATCGCGCTGCTGCTGGTACGCGCGCCGTGCGGCGAGAACACCGCGCGCTGGACCCTCGCGGCCGACCCGACCGTCGTGGCTGAGGCACGGGAGGAGATCGCCCGCCAGTTGACGTGCTGGTGCGGTTTCCGGATGTCGCCCACGCGCTGGAATGGGAGAAGCGCCGGGTGTCGCATCACAGTGCCCGGATGGTGAAGCGCGGGCTCGTGACGCGAGAAGACTCTGCGAAGACGGGCGTGGCACGTTCGTGGTCATCACACCAGCGGGTCTACATGGCCAATCCGAGTGTGACGGCGGTCGCCGCGGAGACCAGCGCGAGGATGATGGGGGCCATGGCGTTTCCGCGCGTGGCGGGGTCGGCGTAGTCGCCGGCCTTGGCGTGGAAGGCCACAGCGCCGATCATCGTGATCCCGAAGCCGACGGCGGCGGCGATGCCCAGAGGCTGCCAGAAGAGCCCCACGACCAGGCCCACGACCGCGGCGATCTCGGCCAGTCCTACGAAGCGGACCAGCCCGGCGCTCAGGCCCATGTGGGACTGGAGCCCCGCGGACACGTCGCCCTTCAGCATTGCCTTCGGCACGCCGGCGGCCAGCGACACAAGGGCGAGCAGCACGCTGAGGACGGCGGCGGTGATGTACATGGGGTTTCCCTTCCGGTGAGGCCCAGGCCCCGGCAGGGGGTTCGTAGACCATTGGTTGTTGCATCAACGGGATTCGTCACCAGGAACATAGGGAAAGCTGTGGTGATGTGTCAACAAAAGTGTCCTCCGACGTGCTCGACGACCGCGGAGATCTCGTCCTCGGATGTGCAAGAGGCTCGGCGGACGCCTCGCGCCCGACGGTCGCCGCCATGTGGATCTGGCCAGGAGCCTGGAGTGGGAGAAGAGCAGGATGTCGCATCAGGTCTCCCGCACGGTGAAGCGCGGACTGGTGGCTCGGCGGGAATGTCCCGAGGACGGCCGCGGCGCGTTCGTGGTCATCACGCCGGAGGGGCGAGAAGCGATCGCGGGAGCCGCGCCCCGTCATGCGGAGCGCGTCGTCGAGCACCTAGACAAGGGGTGCGGCTGATGGCCGGCTCGTGATGGGGGACGGCTGACGCGTGCAGCCGGAATACGGATGTGCCGGGACAGGTTACGGGGTGCCGTCCTCGAGCGCTGGGTGGGCCCAACTGCTCTTCGCGGCCCGGGACTTCATTGGTGGCGCCCTGGATGCGGATGGCTGCCGCCTTCTCGGGCGAGCTGTAAGCCGAGGACTGAGTCGCGCGTGTGCGGGAACAGGGGCACCGGTCAACCGGCGCCCTCCAGGCCCAGGCTGCGTAACGGCGTGCCGGCGCCAACGGGTCCGGGCGCCAACGGGCTCAGCGGTGCGCGCTGAGAAGCAGGTCGGTCCAGTCGATGGTCGTGCCGATCAGGCTCGCGGTGACGATGTGCGGTGGGGACGGGTACGTGTCGGCACGCCGAAGGAAGGCACAGGTCAAGGGCACATGTGTTGGGGCACCACACCTTGCGGGCATGGGGTGCGTGCGGCCCCCATGCCCGGGCACGGCAACGCGCCTCAGACCGCGAGCCAGGCGGCTTGGTCCGGTGCCAGGAGGCCGTCTTCGAGGGGGCCGCTGGAGAGCAGGAGAGAGGTGTGTTCGGGCAGGGGGTGTGGCTCGGCCGAGAGGTTGACCACGCAGGCGAAGCCCGGGGCGCGAGAGAAGGCGAGGACGCCCTCAGGGGCCCGCAGCCAGGTCAGGGTGCCGTCGCCGAGGGCGGGGAGCTCGCGGCGCAGTCGCAGCGCGGCGCGGTACAGCTCCAGCATCGAGGTCTCGTCACCGGTCTGCGCCTCAGCGCTGAACGCGCCCCAGCCGGCCGGCTGGGGCAGCCAGGGCTCGGCGGAGACGTTCTGCGGGCTGAAGCCGAACGGCGGTGCCGCCCCGGACCAGGGGATGGGCACCCGGCAGCCGTCGCGGCCGCGGTCGGTGTGCCCGGACCGCTCCCAGATCGGGTCCTGGAGTACGGCCTCGGGCAGGTCCTCGACCTCCGGCAGGCCGAGTTCCTCGCCCTGGTAGATATAGGCACCGCCCGGCAGGGCGAGCATCAGCAGGGCGGCCGCACGGGCGCGACGCGTGCCCAGTTCCAGGTCCAGCGGGCCCTCGGGCCGGTACGGCTCGTTGGCCACCCAGCGCTTGACGGCCTTGCGGCCGTAGCGGCTGGGGTGGCGCACGACGTCGTGGTTGGAGAGCACCCACGTGGCCGGGGCGCCCACCGCGCCGAGCATCGCGAGCGAGTCGTCGATCACCGCGCGCAGGTCCTTCACGTCCCAACTGGACATCAAGAAGTCGAAGTTGAAGGCGGTGTGCAGTCCGTCCGGGCGGACGTAGGCGGCCAGCCGCTCAGGGGTGTCCGCCCACGCCTCGGCGACGAAGGACCGGTCGCCGGGAAACTCGTCGGCCACCCTGCGCCACGCCCGGTAGACGTCGTGCACCTCGTCGCGGTCCCAGTGCGGGTGATCGACGTGCTGCCGGGGCCGGGCCGGCTCGTCCGCGTCGTCCCGGCGGGAGAGCGGTCCGAGCACCCCCGCCGGCTCCTCGCGGGGCGGCAGGTCGGGCAGTTCGGGGTCCTTGACGAGCCCGTGGGCGACGTCGATACGGAACCCGTCCACGCCCCGCTCGAACCAGAACCGCAGGATCGACTCGAACTCCGCCCGTACCTCCGGGTGTTCCCAGTTGAGGTCGGGCTGTTGAGGGGCGAACAGATGCAGGTACCACTCGCCGTCGGGCAGCCTCGTCCAGGCCGGGCCGCCGAAGCAGGAGACCCAGTCGTTGGGGGGCTCGGCTCCGCCGGGTCCGCGGCCGGGGCGGAAGACGTAGCGTTCCCGCTCCGGGCTGCCGGGGCCGGCCGACAGGGCGGCTTGGAACCAGATGTGCTGGTCGGAGGTGTGGTTGGGCACGATGTCGGGGATGACCCGGATCCCGTGCCGGTGTGCTGCCTCGATGAGCTGCTCGGCCTCCGCGAGGGTGCCGAAGAGTGGGTCGATCCGCCGGAAGTCCGCCACGTCGTAACCGTGGTCCGCCATCGGCGACTCGTACCACGGGTTGATCCAGATGGCGTCGACGCCGAGCCGCTCGAGATACGGCAGGCGGGAGCGGAGGCCGGCGATGTCGCCGACGCCGTCGCCGTTCCCGTCGGCGAAACTGCGGATGTAGACCTGGTAGATGACGGCGCTGCGCCACCACGGTGCGGTGCTGGGCATGCTGTGGGTTTCTCCTTGGACCTGGGATGGGTGGCTACTTGGCCGCGCCCGCGGTGAGTCCGGCGACGATACGGCGCTGGAAGAGGAGCACCATGATCACCAGGGGGATGGTGACCAGGACGCCCGCCGCCATCTGGCTGCCGTACGGGGTCTGGTACGACGTGGCACCGCTGAACTTCGAGATGGCGACCGTCGCGGTCTGCATGCTGGGCTTGTTGGTCATCGACAGGGCGATGAGGAACTCGTTCCAGGCGGCGATGAAGGTGATGATCGCGGTGGTGAAGATGCCCGGTGCGGCGAGGGGAATGATGATCCGGCGGAACGCCTGGCCGCGGGTACAGCCGTCGACCATGGCGGCCTGCTCCAGCTCGTCCGGCATCTGCCGGAAGAACGTGGTCAGGTTCCACACCGCCAGCGGCAGCGTGAAGGACATGCTGGGGACGATCATCGACTGGTAGGTGTTGATCCAGCCGATGTTCGTGAACAGCTTCAGCAGCGGGACCACGATCGACACCACCGGGAACATCGAGGTGGCGATGATCAGCGTGAGGATCAGCCGCTTGAACCGGAACTCCAGCCGGGCCATCGCGTACGCGGTGAACGTGGCCAGCAGCAGCGACAACGCGGTGGTGACGCCGGCGACGATCAGGCTGTTGAGCAGCGCCCGCGTGAACCCCTGGGACGGGCTGAACACCGCACGGTAGTTCTCGAACGACAGCGGATGGGGAAGCAGCGAGGTGCTGAAGATGTCGGTGCTGCGCCGCAGGCTGGAGACCAGCATCCAGTAGAACGGGGCCAGGCAGTAGGCCACCACAGCGGCGACACCCACGTAGGGCAGCCACTGACGCCACTTGGCCGTGAGGATCATGCCGTCACCTCCGCACGGCGCGGCGCCACGACGCCTCGCCGCTTGCCCCGGGCAGTGCGCCGCCCCTTGGCTCCGCCGCCGTCGCCGACGAGATCGGCGCCGAGCAGCCGGACGAAGGCGAGCGCGATGAGGAAGACGTAGAGGAAGAGGAGCACCGCGTAGGCGGAGGCCGGTCCGAAGCGGACGTTGGAGGCCTCGTTCTGCGCGAGCATCGACAGGGTTTCCACCGAGCCCTTCTGCGCGCCGATGAGGATGTACGGCAGGTCGAACATGCGCAGTGCGTCCAGGCACCGGAACAGGACCGCCACCATCAGCGCGGGCTTCACCAGGGGCAGGGTGATGCGCCAGAACTGGGCCAGGGCGCTTGCCCCGTCGATCCGGGCCGCCTCGTAGACCTCCTTCGGGATCACCTGGAGGCCGGCCAGGACCAGCAGCCCGATGAAGGGGGCGGTCTTCCACACGTCGGCGATGATGACCGCGATCTTGGCCTGGAAGCCGTCGGCGGTCCACAGGACCTGATGTCCGATCAGGACGTTGGCGATTCCGTCGGCGTTGAAGATCCACCGCCACAGCAGGCCGGAGATGGCCGTGGGAATCGCCCAGGGCACCAGGATGCCGGCCCGCACCAGGGCCCGGCCCCGGAACGCCTTGGCCATGATCAGTGCCATGGCCACACCGATCACCGTCTCCAGGGACACGGTGACGACGGTGAAGAGCGTGGTGTTCCAGAAGGCGTTCCAGAACCGGTCCCCGGCCTGCGTGAAGATGTCGGTGTAGTTCTTCAGCCCGACGAACGGCTCGGTGTTGCTGATGAAGCCGGTCTTCGGGTCCAGTCCCTTCGGTCCGTACAGCGACTCGTTCAGCGCCATGAGCGTCGGATAGATCACGACGATCGTCAGCACCAGCAGCGTCGGCGAGACCAGCAGGGCGGCCAGCCGCCCCGTGCCCGCGGTCGCACGGGCTCGGGTGCGGCGGCGTTTCAGCGGCGAGGAGAGCCGCCCGGAAGGGCTGCCGGACGCGCCGCCGGACCGGGGCGCGGTGGGTCCGGGCGGGACCTTGGTGTCGGCCATCACCCCCTCCTCACTTCGCTGTCAGCTTCTGCAGGTCCGCCTGAAGGTCCTTCAGCGCCTGCGCGCTGCTCTTCTTGCCGGTCAGCGCGGCGTAGACCTCGTTCTGGACCGCCGCCGTCACATCCCCGTACTGCACGACCCGCGGGCGCGGCACGGCACGCGTGATGGACTGCTTGAGGACGGGCAGGTACGGATACTGCTTGTCCAGCGCCGCGTTGTCGTACAGGTCCGCGTACGGCGGGGCGAGGGAGGCCTTCTTCAGGAAGTAGCTCGCGTTCTCCTCGCTGCTGAAGAACTTCATGAAGTCCAGGGCCGTCGCCTTGTTCTTGGCGAACGAGGACAGGGCCAGGTTGGAACCGCCCAGGCTGGAGGTGCCGGGCCCGTTCAGGCCGGGCAGCGGCGCGACCGCGATCTTGCCCGCGAGCTGGCTCTTCTGGGCCAGGGAGTACACGTACGGCCAGTTGCTCAGGAATATCAGCTTTCCGGCCTGGAAGGCCTGACGGCTGTCCTCCTCCTGGTAGGTGATGGCCTCCTTCGGGATCGTCTTGTCCTTGAAGGAGTTGACGAGGAAGTCCAGGCCCTTCTTCGCCTGCGGGGTGTCGACGTCCGGCTTGCCGTTCGCGTCGGTGATCTGACCGCCCGCGGAGTTCACGGCCTCGGCGAAGTTCACCGTGAGGCCTTCGTACTTCTGGAACTGCCCGGCGTAGCAGGACATGTTCCTGGCCGCGGGCAGCTTCTTCACCTTGGCGCAGTCGGCGGTCATCTCCGCCCAGGTGCTGGGGGGTTGAGTGATCCCTGCCTGCTTCAGCAGATCGCTGCGGTAGTACAGCATGCCGCCGTTCGAACTGGCCGGGACCGCGTACAGATTGCCGCGGTACTTCGCCGTCTCCACCACCGGCTTCAGCATCTTCTGCAGCGGGAACTGGCTCGCGGGCAGGGGCTCGATCCACTGGTGGGCGGCGAACTCCGACGTCCACACGACGTCGGTGGCGAGCACCGTATAGGCGTCGGACTTCGTCTCCGCGTTCTGGATCATCTGCTGTCGCTGCGAGTCGGCGTCCGTCGGCAGCTGGATGAAGGTGACCTTCTCCTTCGGATGCAGCTTGTTCCAGCGGTCGAGGATCGTCTGGACGGTGCCGGTGGTGTCCTTTCCGGCCACGTAGGTGATGGGTCCACGGCCCTTGAAAGACGTGCTTTGGGCCGGCGCCGCGGAGCTGCTGCCGCCGGACGAGCCGCAGGCCGTGAGCAGCAGCCCGGCGGCGACGAGCGTTGCCGAGCACTGGATGACTCTGGAGGTCCTGATCTTCTTCACTGTCTCTCCTGGTCGTGCGAAACCGGAGCCGTGACTGAGCTGTCACGGGGTTCGGTAGAAGAAAACGCAGGTCGAGGCCATGAGGGGGGAACTTCACAGGGCGGCTTCGACGCTGCGATGGCAACGTTTGCATGACCTGCGTGCAACCTGGGGGAAACAATCCGCAAAGTCCTGGCAATGCGGGCGGATCTTGACCGAACCGTGCGCCTTCTCCCGATGACAGCGCTGTCACCGATCGGCTTCTCCGAAGGGCCAACCGTGTTAGCGTCCGGTCATGCCACCAGCTCAACGGCACCCCACGATGACCGATGTCGCCGAACGGGCCGGGGTCTCGCCGTCCACCGTCTCGCGCACCCTGCGCGGCCTGCCGACCGTCTCGGCGGAGGTCCGCGCCCGGGTCGAACAGGCCGCCCGCGAGCTGAAATTCGCCGTCTCGCGGCAGGCCGCGAGCCTGGTCACCGGCAGAACCGGAGTCGTGGCGGTCCTGGTGCCCACGCTCGCCTCGTGGTTCATGGGTTCGGCGCTGTCCAGCCTGGGCCCGCTCCTGCGCGCGGCCGACATGCAACTGGCCGTCTACGTCATCCCCGACCTCACCGAGCGCACGTCGTTCTTCGAGCATCTCCCGGCCCGCCGCAACGCCGACGCGCTGCTCGTGTTCTCCTTCGACCTCACCGACGAGGAGAGCGCGCGACTGGACGACCTCGGGATGCCGGTCATCTACGTCAGCCAGCACGTCGAGGGCCGCCCCAGTGTGTACGTCGACGACGTGGCCGGTGCCCGCGACGGCACCCGGCATCTCCTCAACCTCGGGCACCGCCGGATCGCCTTCGTGACGACGGTGGGCGCCAGCGGCTTCACCTTCAGCTCGCACGAGCGGCTGCTCGGCTACCGGCAGGCGCTCACGGAGGCGGGCATCTCCCCGGACGACGACCTGGTGGTCGCGGCACAGGCCCAGGACAGGCGGGCCACGCTCGAGGCGGTCGGGAAGCTGCTCAGCCTGCGGGAACCGCCGTCCGCCATCTTCGCCGAGCAGGACGAACTGGCCGTCGCCGTCATCTCGTCCTTGCGCAGGACACAACTGGACGTTCCCGGGCGGATGTCCGTCCTCGGCTTCGACGACCAGCCACTGGCCGAGTGGTCCGACCTGTCCACGGTGGCGCAACTGCCCTCGGACATAGGGCGCTTGGCCGGCGAACTGGCCCTGCGGCTCATCAACGACCCGGACGCGGACCACAAACGCCACGTCATCCTGCCCACCCACGTGATCCCACGGGCCACGACCGCTCCACCACCCGCGCCTCAGCAGGAGCAGGACGGCCGCGAGCGGCGCCACGGGTGAGGGATCCGAGGCTGCCCGCCCGAGGAGCCGCTTCCGCCCCGAGTACCCGGGGCGCGGCGGATGCCGTACGCCATGCAGTCGGCCTCCGACGGGTCGCCCGCGTAGATCGCCCCGGGCCGGGATCGAGGGTGGTGAGGGCCTGGAGGAACGGCAGCGCCTCGGTGACCGACAGTTCGTCGTCGCCGAATTTTGTCCCCCTTTCGCGGCCTGCTCGAAGGTGCGATCTTAGGGATGGCCGCCCGTATCCAGATCACCTCTGGTGCCCGACAGCTACAAGACGCACTACAACACGCAGGTGAAGGGAAGTTGACGGGATGTCCACCCCCCACGTGACCACCCCCACGACCACGGCTCAACCGACCGATCGAGAGCGCTCGGTCGTCGACCGGGCGCTCAACATTCTCGGAGTCTTCGACCAGGACAACCGGTCCCTGACACTCAGCGAGATCAGCCGGCGCGCGGGCCTGCCCGTCGCGACCGCTCACCGCATCGTCCACAAGCTCCAGGACTGGGGAGCCCTGGAGCGGCGTCCCGACGGCAGGTACAGCATCGGCCTGAAGCTGTGGGAGAAGGGGAATCTGTCCCCGAGGTGCTCCAACCTCGCCGAGACCGCGAAGCCCTATCTGGTGGAGCTGCACCGCCGGAGCGCCGCCGGCGCGGCACTCGCGATCCGCGACGGGGACGAGAGCGTCTGCCTGTCCATGCTCACGAACGATCCGGCCATGATCGCTCTCGCGAGCGCCCCGGGCGACCGGCTGCCGCTGCACGCCACCGCGGCCGGGCTGCTTCTGCTCGCTCACGCGGGTGAGCCGCTGCAGAACGAAGTCTGCGCGGGTCCGCTGCGCCGGTACACGGCCGTGACCACCACCGACGGCAGTGTCCTGCAACAGCAACTGGCGTCGGTCCGACGAGCCGGGTACGCCGTCGCCGACGGCACGTTGGTCGACGGACGCGGAGCGGTGGCGGCTCCGGTGCGCGATCCGCAGGGCAGTGTCATCGCCGCCGTATGCGTGGTCGCGCACCGTGAAGCGTTCCAGCCGCTGCGCCAGGTTCCCCTCGTCCTGACCGCCGCCGACGCCGTCTCCCGGCGGATCCAGGCTGACGCAGGGCGCGTGACGGCCCTCGACATCTGATGGCGTCCTCCGATGGAAGATCCGTGCCCCGGGACTCTCGCCCTCCGGCGCGGCCGGGTTCGCGCGCAGGAGGCTCGGGCCCTCAGTCCCAGGGGCGAGGGAGCGCCGATCGCATGACCGCCGACCGTGGCCTGCTGGCCGTCATCGACATGCAGCGCGTCTTCGCGGAGCCCGACAGCCCCTGGGCCACCCCGGGATTCGCCGAGGCCGCGGACGGCGTACGACGTCTGCTGCCGGCCTTCGGCGACCGGGTCGTCTTCACGCGTTTCCTGGCGCCGGAGAAACCCGTCGGCGCCTGGCGCGCCTACTACGAGCAGTGGCCCTTCGCCCTGCGGCCGCCGGACGCCCCGCTGTGGCGGTTGACGGACGAGTTCGCCACCCGGGCCCGGCACGTCGTGGACGCGCCCACCTTCGGCAAGTGGACCCCGCGACTCGCCGCGCTCGTCGGGCCCGCGGGACGCCTGGTCCTGGCCGGCGTCAGCACCGACTGCTGCGTCCTGTCCACCGCCCTCGCCGCGGCGGACGCCGGCGTCGAGGTGCTGGTCGTCGCCGACGCCTGTGCGGGCGCGGACGACACCTCGCACGCCGAGGCACTGCGCGTGATGGACCTGTACCGGCCGCTGATCCGCGTGGTCACGGTGACCGAGCTGCTCGCCCGTTGATCCCCCGAAGCGCACCGGATCCCCTGGACCTCGTGGGAACTCCTGCATCCCGCAGGATTGCTTCGGCCGAGGTCGGGTACGCGAGCAGGACCGCGCCCGGTGCGATCTTGCCTCGGGCGGGGAAGCACACCACCGCTACCAGGGGATCAGCCATGGACACACCCGCGTACGACAACGCCGTCACACCGGCCCGGCGGGCGCTGGACGCGCTGGCCGAGAACACCGAGGACATGGGGGCGCTGGCCACGCTCGCGAGCAGCGAGGTGCTCGTGCCCGTGCCCGACGACGCCGGACAGGAGGAGACCGGCGATTCCAGCACGGTGGCGCTGCCCGTCCTGGAACAGCCGGACGGCGCTCCGGTGGTGCCCGTGTTCACCTCCGAGCCCGAGATGGCCGAGTTGCTCCCGTACGTCTCCCGCTACCGTCTGGTTCCGCTGGGCGCGCTCGCCGCACAGTGGCCCTCCGACGATCTGTCGCTCACCATCGACGCCAACTCCGAGCACCCCCTGACGCTCACGTCCGAGGGTGTCCGCACCCTGCTGGCCAGGCCCCAGGGCTGAACCGGCACCACAATCCCGCACCACAAACCCGGCCCTGTGGTTCTCGTAGATCCTCACAGGGCCTTTCCGGGATTGAGGATCCCCCGGGGATCGAACACCTGTTTGATCTGCCGCTGGAGGTCGTGGGCGGCGGGCCCCAGCTCCTCGGCGACCCACTGCCGCTTGAGCACGCCCACCCCGTGCTCGCCGGTCAGTGTCCCGCCCAGGCGCAGCGCCAGCGCGAAGATCTCGCCCGCCACCTCCCATGCTGCCTCCGGCAACTGGTCGAGGGACGGGTCCACCACGACGATCGGATGCAGGTTGCCGTCCGCCGCGTGCGCGAGCGTGAACACGGGTACGCCGTGGCGCGCAGAGATCGCCCGGATCTCGCGGACCGCTTCCGCCAGGCGGGAGCGGGGCACCGCGATGTCCTCGATGAGCGGCCGGCCCAGCCGTTCCAGCGCGGGCAGGGCCTGGCGGCGGGCGGCCAGCAGGGCCTCGGCCTCGGCGGGATCCTCCGTCGTCTCCACCGCGGTGGCCAGGGGTGCGACGAGCCGGCCGACCGCCGCCGCCTCGGCCGCCGCGCCCGCGCCGTCGCACTGCACCACCAGCAGCGCCGCACCCCGCTCCCGCAGGGCCGGGTCGATGGCGTGCAGCACCGGCCCGTCCAGGAGCTCGGCCAGGGCGGGTTCGACCCCGGCCCGCGAGATCGCGTACGAGGCCTCGGCGGCGGCCTCGAAGGAGGGGAAGTACGCGGCCAGCGTGGCCGTCGCCACCGGAATCGGCCGCAGCCGCAGCGTCGCCGAGGTGATCACCGCGAGGGTGCCCTCCGAGCCGGTGAGCAGCGCGGTCAGGTCGTAGCCGGTGACGCCCTTGACCGTACGGCGGCCCGTGCGCACCACCGTTCCGTCGGCCAGGACCGCCTCCAGGCCCAGCACGCTGTCCCGGGTCACCCCGTACTTCGCGCACCTGAGACCGCCCGCGTTGGTCGCGATGTTCCCGCCGATGGTGGACAGGGCCGCGCTCGCCGGGTCGGGCGCGTACCGCAGGCCGTACGCGCCCGCCGCCCGGTCCAGCTCGGCGGTGATCACGCCGGGTTCGACGACGGCGAGCTGGTCGTCGGCCGACAGTTCGAGGACCCGGTTCATTCCGGACAGGTCCAGGACCAGGGAGCCCTCGTGCGCCGTGGCCCCGCCCGACAGGCCGGTCCCCGCGCCGCGCGGCACCACCGGCACGCGGAGGGCGTGCGCGTGCCGGAGGGCCACCGTCACGTCCTCCGTCCGCCGGGCACGCACCACCGCCAGGGGTTCGCCGGCGGGCCGGGTGCCGGAGCGGTCGGTGGCGCGCGCGGCGAGCTCGGCCGGGTCGGTGGTCAGCCGGTCGGGCGGCAGGTCGCGGGCGAGCAGGCCGAGGAGCTGGGCGGGCGCGGTCGTCGCAGGCGTCGTTCCGGGCGTCTTTTCGGGTGCTGCGGTCACGGGTTCAGTGCCTTCGTTCCGATGGCGAGCAGGGAGATGTCCTCCTGGGGCGCGTGCACGGGCGCGCACTGGATGTCCCGGAAGTGCCGCTCCAGCGGATTGCCGCGGGCCAGCCCCGGGTTGCCCAGCAGCCGTAGGGCCAACTCCACCGCCCGTACGCCGTGCCGGTCGGCCAGCACCCGTGCGCCCAGGGCCTGTTCGGGGGTGTACGAGGTGTCGCCGCCGTCGAGCTTCGCGGCGCCGTCGAACACCAGCTGCTCGGCGGCCGTGAGCAGTACCTCGATCTCCCCGGCCGTGCGCCGGAAACGCTCAGTCCGGGCCACCGGGTGCCCCAGGTTGGCGGGCACGCGCGCGTGGGCGAAGGTGTGGAAGAACCCCTGCGCCGCGCGGGCGGCACCCAAGTAGAGGGCGGCGAGCGGGAGATGGAGCGCCGCGCCAGCCCGGTTGTCCTGTTCGGCGGCCGGTCCGGCCGGGCCGAGACCGATGACGTGCTCGTACGGGACCTCCACCGCCCGGAAGGTCACGTCGTGGCTGCCGCTGGCCCGCAGCCCCAGCTGGTCCCAGCGGCCGGTGATCTCGACGCCGGGCGAGCCGCCCGGCACCAGGAACGTGCCCACGCGCGGCTCCGGTTCGTCGGTGCTCGCCCACACCAGGAACCAGTCGAGTCCCTCGGCGCCCGTCACGAACCGTTTGGTGCCGCTGACGGCCCAGCCGTCGGTGGTGCGCCGCGCCCGGGTGGCGGGCAGCCCGCCCCGCGCGGGGGAGCCCAGATCGGGCTCCACGCGCGCGTGGTTGACGAGCACGGGACGCTCGTACGACTCCTTGAGCACGCGCGCGTACAGCTCCTCGGGCCAGTGCGGCTCGGCGGCCTGCCGGGCGTGGGTGGCGAGCGTCATCGCCGTGATCAGGGCGACGGACGGATCGGACCGTCCCAGCCCGTGCAGGATGCGGGCGGTCTCCTCCACCCCCGCGCCCCGGCCGCCGTACCGCTGTCCGACGGTCGCGGTGAGCGCCCCGGCCTCGTGCGCGATCCGCAGGGACTCGGCGGGGAAGGCGGCCGACCGGTCGTACTCGGCGGCCAGTTCGGCGATGCGGTCGGTCACAGGGCCTTCTTCAGATCGGCGTTCAGGTCGGCGTTCAGCTCGGTGGTCCAGAACGACTTCACGTCCAAGTGCTCCTTCAGCGCCCCGAGTTCGGTGAAGACGTCGGCGACCTTCTGCTGCGAGGCGACGGCGTCGTCGCCGACCGTCCTTGCCTGCGTGGGGCGCTGGGCCTGTGCGTCCACGAGGTCCTTCCTCGCCTGGGCGAGGGGCTGGTGGGTGGCCTCGGCGGAGACCTGGGCGAAACCCTCCTCGTGTCCGTCGCGGACGTACGCGTACGCCCGGGTGATCCGCGCGATCAGATCGGCCGCCGCCTTCTTCTGCGCCGGGCTCTTCAGCACGCTGTCCCGCGCCGACCACAGGAAGTTGCCGGACAGGATGTCCTTGCCCGAGCCGACCGTGCGGGCGCCCTGCTGGTGGGCGGTGATGATCGAGGTGCCGTACGAGGCGAAGGCGTCGACGCTGCCGCCGTTGAGGGCGGCCAGCCCGTCGTTGGGCAGCAGCGGCTTGGCGTCGATGTCGGACCACTTCAGCCCGGCCTGCTTGAGCAGTTCGTACAGGAAGTAGTGAGCGGTGGTGTTCTGGACGTAGCCGACCTTCTTGCCCTTCAGGCCGGCGATGCCGGTCACCTTCGAGCCCTTGGGGACGACGACCTCCTGGTTGAGCGTCGCCCCGCGCTGTACGGCGACGACCTCGAAGTTCGGCTCGCCGTCGGCGGCGGCGAAGACGGGTGGGATCTCGCTGGAGGAGGCGAGGTCGAGGGCTCCGGCACGGATCGCCTGGAGCTGCTGGTCACCGCCCTGGAACTGGCTCCACTTGACCTGGTACGGCGTGTCGTCGAGACCCGCGTATTTCAGTACGGCCTCTTCGAGCTTCCAGCCAGTTGCGCCCACTCTCAGGGTGACGGACGAGGACCCGGCCTGCGCCTGGCTTCCGCAGGCCGCCGCGAAGGGCAGGAGCAGGGCGAGGACGGCGGCGGACGTGCGCGGGGTACGGCGGAACAACACGGGAGCTCCATCAGGCGGCGTGGGTCGTGGTGCGGTGGGCGAGTTCCTGCCGGACGAGCGGCAGCACGTGGCGGGCGTAGTCGATCGCGTCGTTGAGCGGGTCGTAGCCGCGGACCGACAGCAGGTCGCAGCCGATGTCGACGTAGTCGAGCAGCGCCTTCGCCACCGTCTCGGGGGAGCCGACCAGCGCCGTGGAGGCCCCGGCGGCGTTGGTGGCGACCGCGGGGGCGGTCCACAGGCAGCGGTCGTGGACCTCGCCGCGCTCGGCGATGTCGAGCAGCCGCTGCGAGCCGACGTTGGCGGGGCGCCCGGTGGTGCGGTAGTGGCGCAGCAACTCGGTGTTGCTCGCCTGGTCCTTCAGCACGCCCAGGGTGCGGTGCGCCTTCTCCCAGGCCAGTTCGTCGGTGGGCGCGATGATCGGGCGGAACGACACCCAGATACGGGGACGGGGCCGCCCGGCGGCATCCGCGACCGCGTTCACCGCGGCGATCTGCTCGGCCGTCTCCTTCAGCGGCTCGCCCCACAGCCCGAAGATGTCGCCCTGCTGCCCGCCGACCCGGTAGGCGTCCTGGGAGGAGCCGCCCACCGAGATCGGGATCAGCCCGTTCACCGGCTTCACGTCGGAGTAGTAGCCCTCGAACCGGAAGTGCCTGCCCTCGTGCGACACCGGCCCGTCGGCCTGCCACACCTGCCGCAGGATCTGGATGTACTCGTCCGAACGCTCGTACCGCTCCGTCTTGTTGAGGTAGTCGCCTTCCCGGCGCTGCTCCTCGTCGCTGCCCCCGGAGATGATGTGCACGCTCAGCCGCCCGTCGCTGATCTGATCGAGGGTGGCCAGGGCACGGGCGGCGTGCGTGGGGAAGACGACGCCCGGCCGGTGCGCCAGGATCGGGCGGATCCGTTCGGTGTGGGTGGCGACGAACTGGGCGACCTGGAAGGCGTCCGGGGACGCCGAGTGGTAGGCGACCAAGGTGTGATCGAAGCCGCCGTCGTCGAGTGTGCGGGCGTATCGGCGCAGATGGTCGGGGTCGAAGCCGGTACGGCTCGCGGCGGCGGGACCGGAGGCGGCGGCATCCGTGTGGACGGCGCTGATGAATTCCACTGGCATGGTGCGACTCCTTGACGGATGGGGCTACTTCAGGAGGGAGGTGTCGGCCGACTCGGCCACGTCGACGTTCGGCTCCAGCACACCGATCCCGTTCATGAGGTCGGCCACGCCCTGCACGGTCTTGTTCACCTCGGCGGTGACCGGCAGAGCCTTGCTGTACGCGGCGGAGGCGAGCGTCTTCGCCACGGAGGAGTCGGCGCCGTTGCGCTGCTCGATGGCCTGCGCGTAGGCGTCCTGGTGGGTGCTCGTCCACGTCAGGGCCCTGCCGAGGCGCCCCAGGAAGTCGCTCAGCGCGGCCTTCTTCGCCGGGTCGCCGAGGGCCTTGTCCGAGGCGCCGATGAAGCCGTAGCCGCTGACCCGGCCGTCGGCGCCGTCGACGAGCAGCTTGCCGCCCTGCTCCAGGCCGACGGCCTGGTAGACGCCGAAGGTCGCCCAGGCCTTGATCTTGCCGGAGGCGAAGGCGGCCTGCGCGTCCGTCGGCAGCAGGTACTGCACCTTCACGTCGGAGTAGCTGAGACCGTTCTGCTTGAGCACGTTGGCCAGCAGATACTCGGCGATGCTGCCCTTGGCCGAGGACACCACGACTTTCTGGCCCTTGAGGTCCTTGACGCTGTCGATGCCGGAGTCCTTGCCGACGACGATGCCGACATGCCGGCCGTCGTTCTTCAGGGCGGCCACGTTCTTGAACCGCACCCCGCCGCTGAGTGCCTGGAGCGCGGGCAGGTCCGCGGAGTACGTGGTGTCGGCGGCGCCCGCCTGCACGGCCTGGTAGAGCGGGGCGGCGCCCTCGAACTCGGCCCACTTCACCTTGTAGTCGGCGCCCTTCAACGCGCCCGAGGCGGCGACGATCGTCTGCAGGGTCTTGGCCTGGTCGCCGATGGTCAGCGTGACCTGGCCCTTTCCGGCCGCGTCGGCCGAGGAGTCCGCGCCGCAGCCGGTCAGCGCCAGCAGGGCGGAAAGGCTCAGCGCGGCGGTGGCGAGTCGTCGTATCACGACGGGGTTCCTTCCAAGGTGCGGGTGACGCCGAGCCAGTTCAGGAGGCGGGCGCGCAGGGAGACGAACTCGGGGGCGGTGAGGTCGCGGGGGCGGGGCAGGTCGACGGTGAGCTCGTGGGCGATGCGGCCCTCGTCCATCACCAGGACGCGGTCGGCGAGCAACAGCGCCTCCTCCACGTCATGCGTGACCAGGAGGATCGCGCAACCGTGCCGCTGCCACAGCTCGGCGACCAGCTGCTGCACCTTGCCCCGGGTGAGTGCGTCGAGGGCACCGAACGGCTCGTCCAGGAGCAGCAGTTCGGGCTCGCGCACCAGGGCGCGGGCGAGCGAGACACGCTGAGCCTGGCCGCCGGAGAGGGTCTTGGGCCAGACACTCGCGCGGTCCGCGATGCCGACCTCGTCGAGTGCCTTCTCGGCGAGCGCCCGGTCGGGCCGGCCCGGCAGCCCCAGGACCACATTGCGCCACACCTTCAGCCACGGCAGCAGCCGCGGCGACTGGAAGGCGGCACTGCGACGGGCGGGCACCGTGACCTCGCCGCCGATCCGGTCGTCGAGCCCGGCCAGGATCCTCAGCAGCGTCGACTTGCCGCAGCCGCTGTGCCCGAGCAGGGCCACGAACTCGCCCTCGCGCAGGTCGAGATCGAGGTCGTGCAGGACGGTGTTGCCGTCGAAGGCCCGCGAAAGCCCCCTGATCTCCACGCTGTTGGCCATGGTCACGCCTCACCCTCGAAGTTGGCCCGCCAGGTCAGCAGGCGGCGCGAAAGGATCCGTACGGCGAAGTCGCAGGCGAGCCCGAGCAGCGCGTACACGACGAGGCACAGCACGATGACGTCCGTACGGAAGTACTGCTGGGCGTTGCTCATCAGATAGCCGAGGCCCGCGTCCGCGTTGACCTGCTCGGCGAAGACCAGCGCCAGCCAGGCGGTGGACAGCGCGTACCTGAGGCCCACGAGGGCCCCGGGCAGCGCGCTCGGCAGGATCACGTACTTGATCAGCCCGAGCCTGCCGAGCCCCATCATCCGTGCCGCCTCGACGAGTTGTGAGTCGGTGGAGCGGATGCCGCCGTAGATGTTGAAGTACAGCGGATACGTCACGCCGAGCGCGACCAGCGCGATCTTCGGGGTCTCGTCGATGCCGAACCAGACGATGAACAGGGGGATCAGACCCACCCAGGGGATCGCCCGGAGCATGCCCATCGAGGAGTCGATGACGTCCTCGCCGAGCCGGAACAGCCCGGCCAGCAGGGACAGGCCCAGCGCGATGGTGGCCCCGATCAGGAAGCCGGTGGCCGCGCGGCGGCCCGACGCGGCGATGGCGTCGGGCAGTTCGCCGCTCTTGGTGAGTTCGACGGCCTGCCGTACGACGTCCACGGGGGAGGCCAGCACGGTTTCCGGGAGCACTCCGGTGGCCGAGGTGACAAACCAGAGGAGGACGAGGCCGACGGGGCCCGCGGAGCGGCGTACGGAACGGGGAACGGTGAGGCGGCGGGCGGATTTGGCGGCGCCACGGATGGTGACGCGGGTGGGCGGGGGCGATTCGGAGGCGGCGGACTGCCTGGGCAGCACCGCCGTGTCCAGCGGTTTCGTCGTCATGGCGGGGATTCCTCTACGGGACGGCAGTGGGCCGGTCGTTCGGACGGCAGCTTCAGGACGGCAGTGGGCCGGTCGCGGCCGGGCGGGCGGGATCGGCGGACCAGGCCGACCAGGAGCCGGGGAAGAGCACCGCCTCGAAACCGGCGAGCTCCAGCGCGGCGATCTGGTGGGCGGCGGTGACACCGGAGCCGCAGTACACGCCGACGCGCGAGGCCGTACCGGCGCCCTTCTCCTCGAACCGTTTGCGCAGCTCCTCGGGCGGCAGGAAGGTTCCGTCCGCCGCGAGGTTCTCCCCGGTGGGAGCGGAGACCGCGCCCGGTATGTGTCCCGCCCGCGGGTCCACCGGTTCCACCTCGCCGCGGTACCGCTCGGCGGCCCGCGCGTCCAACAGCAGTCCGTGCGTGGCGAGTTCGGAGGCTCCGTCGGCATCGACCACCGGCAGACCGCCCGCGCGCAGCACGACGTCGCCCGGTGGCGGGCCGGCCGGGACCCCGGACTCCAGCGGCAGCCCGGCCGACCGCCAGGCACCGAGCGCGCCGTCGAGGAGCGTCACCCGGGTCAGGCCCGCATACCGCAGCAGCCACCAGGCGCGGGCCGCCGCCGTGTTGCCCAAGTCGTCGTGGACGACGACGTGTTGGCCCTGCCGGACACCCCACCTGCGCGCCGCCCGCTGCAAGTCCGCGATCCCGGGCAGGGGATGCCGGCCGCCCTGCGGGCTCGGCGGCGCGGCCAGCTCCGTGTCGAGGTCGACGTAGACCGCGCCCGGGATGTGGCCCTCGGCGTAGTGGTCGCGGCCGTGCGGATCGCCCAGCGCCCAGCGGACGTCGAGCACGACGGGGGGATCGTCGGAGGCGAGCAGTTCGTGCAGCTCGGACACCGTGGTCGTGACGGTCATGCCAGGTCCTCCGCGATCGCGGGCAGCTCGGGGGACAGGCGCAGCCGCTCCAGGAACAGCACGACGGTCGCGGCGGCCGTGCGGTGCAGGGCGTCGTTGAGGACGTCGTGCCGGCCGCCGTGGAAGGCCACCGTCCGCACGTGCGGGTGTCCCGCGTAAGCGGCCCGTGCCTGGGCGAGCGGGCTCACCCTGTCGTCCGTGCCGTGGAGAGCGAGCACGGGGACGCGCACGCGGTCGAGGCGCGGTGCGGGCAGGTCCGGGTGCGCGTCGAGCGCGCCGCGGCGGAAGTGCGGGTCGTTCGTGAGGCGGGCCTGGTGGGTGGGGCACGCGGTGCGGGCCTGGACCTCCGACTCCCAACTCCCCGAATTCCAGGGCGCGGTGGGCAGGCCGGCCAGGATCAGCGCGTCGACGCCCGCGTTCTGCTCGGCGGCGAGAGCGGCGGCGTAGTGGGCGCCCGTGTCCGAGCCGACCAGCACCTTCGGGCCGGGCAGCGACTCGTCGGCGAGCAGCTTGGCCGCGCGGTCGAGCACGGAGGGATCGGCGGACGGGTCGCCGAGGGCGCGGACCCGGTAGGCGTCGTAGGCCAGGCGGCGGCCGAACCGCTCGTACACGCCGCCGTGTTCGCCGCGGCCGGCCAGCACGATCAACGTGCCGCGTGCGGCGAGGCCTTCGGGTTCGTCCCAGGAGTTCAGGGAGTCCACGGAGGAGGATGAGGACATGAGGGGGCAGCTCCCGTTTCAGGGCAGAGGGCATCCATACGGAGCAGAGGGCATCCATACGGAAAAGGGCAGCCGAAGGCGGCTGTCACGTCTCGGTGAAGAGGAGACGCGACCGATGCAGACTGCGGTCAGACGCCGGAGTGCGGCGGGAGATCAGCGACAGAGCGCGCTGCACGCCACGCCGAAGTCAATGACTCGGCGCTGCGTCAGAAGGGCAGCGGAAGCGGTCGCGGGCAGCATGCGTTCATCATGACCGGCCGCTGCGGCCGCGTCCAACGACGATTCCGTATCGAAATCGATCAGGGATCGCGATCGTTCCGCCGTAGCGGCTACTGTCGCCGCATGTCCCACCCCGTCCTCGACATCGTGGCCCTGCGCAGCCTGACCGCGATCGCGGACTGCGGCGGCTTCCACCGCGCCGCCCGGACGCTGTCCCTGAGCCAGTCCGCGGTCAGCCAGCACGTCCGCAAACTGGAGAAGGCACTGGGCCGGCCCGTCGTCGAACGCGAGGGACGCGGCACCCGGTTCACCCCCGAGGGGCGCCTGCTGCTGGAACAGGCCCGCCGGATCCTCGCCGTCCACGACGAAGCCGTACGCACGCTGCTCGACCCGGACGGCGACATCGTCACCGTCGGCTCCACCGAGCACGCCGCCGACCGGTTCCTGCCCCGGCTGACCGCCGCCGTCCAGGAGGTACGGCCCGGCTGCCGGGTCCGCTACCGCATCGACCGCTCCGCCCGCCTCGTCGAGGCCGTGGAACGCGGCAGCGTCGACGTGGCGGTGTACGTCACCGAGGCCGCCGCCACCGAGGGCACACCCGTCGGCGGCCTCCCGCTCACCTGGCACGCCGTCCCCGGCTGGGAGCCACCGCCGGCACCGGCCCCCGTGCCGCTGGTCGCCATCGAGGAGCCGTGTGCGATCCGCCGCCGGGCCATCGCGACCCTGGCCGCACACGGGGTGCCCGCCGCGGTCGTCGGCGACGCCGGATACCTCGCGGGCGTCCTCGACATCGCCCGCACCGGCCAGGGAGTGGCCCTCCTCGCCACCGTCGGCCCCGCCCCCGACGGCCTGACCCGCTACCCGGGCCTGCCCGCCGTCACCCCCATCCCGATGAGCGCGCTCGCCCGCCCCGGCGCGGACCCCGCCACGGTCGAGGCGGCCTTTGCCGCCGTACGGGGGCTGCTGAGTTGACGGGATCCGTGGCGCGGACGGGTTCCGCTGGGCCGATGGGGCGCACCGAGGTCGGCCGGAACCGGGCCGGAGCTCGTGCTCCAGGGCCGCTCTAGGGCAGGTCCGGAGCGTCGTCCAGCATGCGGGCCAGTACATCCCGCTGCAACGGCAGCACCTCGGCGTGCAGGTCACGTCCCTTGCGGGTCAGGGACACCCACACGCCTCGCCGGTCCTCCATGCAGACGGAGCGCTCCACCAGGCCGTCCTTCTCCAGCCGGCCGATCAGGCGGGACAGCGCGCTCTGGCTGAGATGCACCCGCCCGGCGATGTTCTGCACCCGGCACTGGTCGCCCTCCCGCGGGTACTCGGTGGCGAGGATGTCGAGCACCTCGAAGTCGCTCGCGCCCAGTCCGTGCGGATGCAGCACGCGGTCCAGCTCGCACATCGTGCGCGCGTGCACCGACAGGATGTCCCGCCACCGCGCTTCGAGGTCGGCATCGGCCGTTTTCGCTGCCATACACGCCATGTTAATGCGTATGCATTGACATGCGGAAAGCGGTCGTAGGGACTCGTAGGGACTCAGGCGTCCTGGAGGAGCCCGACGAGATTCCCTTCCGCGTCCTTGACGGAGGCGATCAGCCTGCCGCCGCCGACGTCGTGGACCTCCTGGAGCGTCTCCGCGCCGGCGGTCAGCAGGGCCGACAGGGTGGATCTGATGTCGGCCACGTGCCAGTAGGGGATCGGACCGGTCATGCCCTTCGCGTGTCCGTTGGGGTCGAGGCCGACGTCCTGCCCGGCGTCCTTGTACCCGACGTAGTACGGCTCGTCGGCGTACGGCTCCACCCCCAGCAGGGCGCCGAACAGGGCCTTCGCCCGGGCGAGGTCCTTGACGGGATAGATGATCGTCTTGAGGCCGGCGGTCATGGCGTGCTCCTCCGTTGGATGCGGTCGGTGGCTTCACGCTAGGCCGGGGGAGCGGCGCACGGCTTCTTCGATCCTGACCGGTTACTGCACCCGAGTACCGCCGGGAGCGAAACCGGCTGTTCGTGGGGCCCTCCCCGAGCCCTCGTCGGGACGCGTCACGTCGACTCCCGCTTCACCAACTCCGTCGGCAGAATCACCGCCGCCGGATCCTCGCCCCCGATCTGGGCCAGCAGCACCCGGACCATCTCCGCGCTGATGCGGTCCCAGGGCTGGCGGATGGTCGTCAGCTCGGGGCGGGCGGCGACCGCGGCGGGCGAGTCGTCGAAACCGCCGACCGCGACGTCCTGGGGCACCCGCCGTCCCGCCCGCTCCAGCGCCGTCAGCACACCCTGCGCCATCAGGTCGGACGCGACGAACACGGCGTCCAGGTCCGGGGCCCGCGCGAGCAGCCGCTCGGCGCCCGCCTCACCGCTGGCCCGGCTGTAGTCGCCGGAGACGACGAGCCGCTCGTCGATCTCCACGCCCGCCTCGGCGAGCACCTCCTTGTAGCCGGCCAGGCGCTCGACACCGCCCGGGGTGTCCAGCGGGCCGGTGACCACGCCGACGCGGCGGCGGCCCAGCGACAGCAGGTGGCGCACCATGTCCCGGGCGCCGTCCCGGTCGTCCGCCGCCACGTAGCTCACCCGGGAACCGAGACCGATCGGCTTGCCGCACGCGACCAGCGGCACCCCCGCCGCGCGCAGTTCCTCGGCGACCGGGTCCCCGGAGTGGCTGGAGACCAGCAGCACCCCGTCGACGTGCCCGGCCGTGATGTACCGCGTGATGCGGCGCCGCTCGTCCTCGGTGCCCGCCAGCATCAGCAGCAGCGGAATGTCGTGCGCGGCCAGCGCCTGCGTGCAGCCGCGCAACAGGACGTTGAAGTTCGGGTCCTCGAAGAACCTCTCCTGCGGCTCGGTCAGCAGGAAGCCGACCGAGTCCGAACGCCCGGTGATCAGCGAACGCGCGTGCCGGTTGACGACATAGCCGGTCTTGCGGATGGCGGCGTCGACCGCCTCCTGGGCGGCGGGGCTGACGTAGTGCCCGCCGTTGAGCACGCGCGAGACGGTGCCGCGGGAGACGCCCGCCTCCCGCGCGACGTCGTGGATCGTCGGCGGTCTACGCCGGCCCCCCGCAGTGTTCATGGTCACGACTTTAAGGCCCCGGATGGCGGATCGGAGCAGCCCGGACCGCCCTGTGCCACCCGACAAGCCCCCGACAAGCACCCGTCAAGCCCTCGACAAGCCCCCGCCGAGGCCAACGGCCTGTGATCGTGCACAGCACACCCTGCTTCATGACACTTGGCAAGGGTCACCCTCGTACGGTTATCTTGGGCCGCGTGCCGCTGACGCCGTATGTGCACGTTCCCAACCATCTGAACCGGGAGAGTTCCATGCCGGACACCACCCCCAGGGGCCTGACCAGGCTCGCCTTCGGCGGGGACTACAACCCGGAGCAGTGGCCCGAGAGCGTCTGGCAGGAGGACGTCCGGCTGATGCGCGAGGCCGGCGTCACCATGGTGAGCGTCGGCATCTTCTCCTGGGCGCTCCTGGAGCCCGCCCCCGGTAGCTACGACTTCGGCTGGCTGGACCGGATCCTCGACCTGCTGCACGACAACGGCATACGCGTCGACCTCGCCACCCCCACGGTCGTCCCCCCGGCCTGGTTCTACCGCGCCCACCCCGAGGCGCTGCCCGTGACGGCCGACGGCACCCGCCTCGCCTTCGGCTCACGCGGCGCGATCTGCCACAGCAACGCCGACTACCGCACGGCCGCCGCCAACATCACCACACAACTCGCCGAGCGCTACGCCGGCCACCCGGCCCTGGCCCTGTGGCACGTGCACAACGAGTACGGCGTCCCCGTCTCGGCCTGCTACTGCGACTCCTGCGCCGCCCACTTCCGCCGCTGGCTCGCGACGGAGTACGGGACGGTCGACGCGGTCAACGAGGCCTGGGGCACCGCCTTCTGGGGCCAGCGCTACGCCGGCTTCGAGCAGATCGACCCGCCGCGCACGACACCCACGGTCGGCAACCCCGGCCAGGCGCTGGACTACAAGCGGTTCGCCGACGCCACCATGCGCGAGAACTTCGTGGCGGAACGGGACATCATGCACCGCCTCGCACCGGGCGTCCCGGTCACGACCAACTTCATGACCGCGCTCAGCCAGTGCGATTCCATCGACTACTGGGCCTGGGGCCGAGAAGTCGACCTCGTCACCAACGACCACTACCTCATCACCGACGGCCGCCGCACCCACGTCAACCTCGCGATGGCCGCCGACCTCACCCGGTCCGTCGCCGGCGGCGCCCCCTGGCTGCTGCTCGAACACTCCACCTCGGGCGTCAACTGGCAGCCGCGCAACCCCGCCAAGGCGCCCGGCCAGATGGCCCGCAACTCCCTGGCGCACGTGGCGCGCGGCTCCGAGGGCGCGATGTTCTTCCAGTGGCGGCAGTCGCGGCGCGGCGCCGAGAAGTTCCACTCGGCGATGGTGCCGCACGGCGGCACGGACACCCGCGTGTGGCGCGAAGTGGTCGAACTGGGTGCCTCGCTCGACTCGCTGACCACGATCCGCGGCACCCGCACCACCGCCGACGTGGCCGTCCTGTGGGACTGGCACTCCTGGTGGGCGCAGAACCTCCAGTGGCGCCCCAGCGAGGACCACGACCCGCGCGAGCGTGCCGACGCCTTCTACGAGGCCCTCTACGACCGTCACCTCACGGTCGACTTCGCCCACCCGGAAGCCGACTTGTCGAGGTATCCCCTTGTCGTCGTGCCCGCGCTGTACCTCATGACGGAGGCGGCCGGCCGCAACCTCACGCGGTATGTCGAGGGCGGCGGCACCCTCGTCGTCTCGTACTTCTCCGGCATCGTCGACGAACACGACGCCGTCCACGAGGGCGGCTGCCCGGGGCCGCTGCGGGACGTGCTCGGTCTGACCGTCGAGGAGTTCTCGCCGCTGCTGCGGGACCAGTCGGTGCGCATCGCGGGCCCCGAGGGCTCGGAACTCACCGGTGACGTGTGGACCGAGTTCGTGGTGCCGCGCGGCGCCGAGACCGTGTGGACGTACGCCGACGGCCTGACCGCGGGCCACCCCGCCGTCACCCGGCACCACCTCGGCCAGGGCACCGCCTGGTACCTCTCCACCCGCCTCGGCGCCGACGGCCTCGACGCGCTGCTCGGCTGGGCGATCGAGGACGCCGGGATGAGCACCCGCGCCGACCTGCCCCGTGACGTGGAAGTGCTGCGCCGCACCGGAGAGTCGGGCAGCTACCTGTTCGCCATCAACCACACCGCGTCGGACGTCAAGGTGCCGATGGACGCGCACGGCACCGAGCTGCTGACCGGTGAACGTGCCGTGGGCCGCCTGCCGGTCCCGGCGGGAGCCGTCCGGGTCGTACGCCTCGACGGCTGAGCCGACTCCCCTCCGTCCGTGCGAGCATCCGAGCCGCGGGCGGAGGGGGTTTTCCCGCTCCTGGTGAGTCCTGGCCTTCACCTCGCGTCGAACAGGCCTGTGCCGCAAAAGAGTTCGGTACCGGACAAGGTTGCGGAGTCCCGGACGCGGCGGGGTCGACTGCGGGACAGTGGGCAGACGCGGTACGAGGAGGCTCGGACGGAGGGGAACGACATGCTGAGGACTCCCACCGGCGAAAGGCGCCTGGACATCCTCGAGTGGCTGAAGGACCCGGCCGCACACTTCCCGCCCCAGCGGCACGGCGACCTCGTCGAGGACGGAGTCACCGCGGACACCCTCGCGGAGAGACTCGGTGTGCCCCGCGCGGTCGCCGAGACCCACCTCTCCCTGCTCGCGGACATCGGCCTGCTGCGCACCAAGCGGATCCGGCGACGCACCCACTACCGGCGCGACGAGATGCGGATCGCCGAGGTGGCGCGCATGTTCGAGAAGGGCTGGTAGCCCCGGCCCGTGCGGGTACCCGCACGCGCGACGAGCCGTCTTCGACCGCGAAGGGCAGGCGTCCATGCACCGTCCCACGGCACTCGTCCCCCGCCGCTACGTCGCGATCGGGGCCCGCGGCCCGGAGGACGTGGTGGCCGACGCCCGAGGTCGCGTCCTGACCGGCGTCGAGGACGGCCGGATCCTGCGCCTCGACGGCCTGACGGAGCCGGCCGCGCCCCGCGTGGAGGTGCTCGCCGAGACCGGCGGCAGGCCGCTCGGCCTCGAACTCCTCCCGGACGACGCCTTGTTGGTGTGCGACGCCGAACGCGGTCTGCTGCGCGTCGACCTGGCGTCCGGCGCCGTACGCGTCCTCACCGACTCGGCGGCGGGGGAGCGGCTGCGGTTCTGCAGCAACGCGGTCGCCCTGTCCGACGGCAGCGTGTACTTCACCGTCTCCAGCCGCCGCTACCCGCTCAAGCAGTGGATCGGCGACCTGGTCGAGCACACCGGCACCGGCCGGCTCCTGCGCCTCGCCCCCGGCAGTGACACGGCCGAAGTCCTCCTGGAGGGGCTTCAGTTCGCCAACGGACTGGCCCCGAGCGGCGACGAGTCCTTCCTGGTCGTCGCCGAGACGGGTGCGTACCGGCTGACCCGCTACTGGCTCACCGGACCGAGAGCGGGCCACCTGGAGCCCTTCGCCGAGAACCTGCCGGGCATGCCCGACAACCTCTGGCGCGCCGGACGGCACGGCCCGGTCTGGGTGTCGCTCGCCGGCCCCCGCGTGCCCCCGCTGGACCTGCTGCACCGCGGCCCACCGCACCTCCTCCGCGCCGCCGCCCGCGTGGCCGTGCGCGCCCCCTTCCGCCCCTCGGGCACGATCGCAGTCCTGGCGGTCGACGACCAGGGCGAGATCCTCCACCACCTCACCCGCCGCCACTCCGGCTTCCGCATGGTCACCAGCGTCTGCGAGACCGCGGGCCACCTGATCCTGGGCAGCCTGTGGGAGCGCGGCATCGCGGTCTGCGAGGCACCGGCCACGAAGTGACCCCGGCGAAGCGCCGGGGTTACCCTGTTGACCGGCCGCGATCACCTCGCGGCGCGGCGGTGGGGCCCGCCGTACCCGAACCGCGGCACCCGTGCCGCCAACGGTCCCTACTTGCGATGGCGCGCGCCCGCGTACGACCGGGCCCCGGCGAGTAGGAGACGTACGACATGACAGCCCCGGAGACCGAGAGCCTGCCCCTTCCCGCGCGCGCCCCACGCCGCCCCGACTGGCGCGGGCAGGCGCCGGTGGTCGCGGTGGTCGCGCTCGGCGGCGGCCTCGGCGCCACCGCCCGCTACGCGGCCTCCCTGTGGTGGCCCCTCCAGCCGGGCGGATTCCCCTGGGCGACCTTCTGGACCAACGTCGTCGGCTGCGCCGTGATCGGCGTGTTCATGGTGGTCATCACCGATGTGTGGGCCGCCCACCGCCTGGTCCGGCCCTTCTTCGGCACCGGCGTGCTGGGCGGCTTCACCACCTTCTCGACGTACGCCGTGGACATCCAGAAGCTGGTCGACGCCGGTCATCCCCGCACGGGGCTGGCCTATCTCGCCGCGACCCTGCTCGCGGCGCTCGGCGCGGTGTGGCTCGCGGTCGTGGCCACCCGCCGCGTCCTGAAGTGGAGGCAGCCATGACGAGGCTGACCGGCAGGGCGCTGCGCGTGACCGTCTTCGTCGGCGAGAACGACACCTGGCACCGCAAGCCGCTCTACACGGAGATCGTGCACCGGGCCCACGCGGCCGGCCTCGCGGGGGCCAGCGTCTTCCGGGGCATCGAGGGCTTCGGCGCCTCCTCCCTGATCCACACCTCCCGGCTGCTCTCCCTGAGCGAGGACCTGCCGGTGGCCGTCGTGATCGTCGACGGCGAGGAACGCGTACGGGAGTTCCTGCCGCAGCTCGACGAACTCGTCACCGAGGGACTGGTGATCCTCGACGACTGCGAGGTCATCAGGTACGTCGGGCGAGATGACGAAAAGAACAATCCGGGCACGAAGGGTAAGAAGTCGTTGTGAACTGGCTGCTGGTCGTCGCGGGCGCGATGGTGGGTGCCCCGCTCCGCTATCTGACCGACCGGGCGGTGCAGTCCCGGCACGACTCGGTCTTCCCCTGGGGCACCTTCGCGGTGAACGTCACCGGCTGCCTGGTCCTCGGCCTGCTGACCGGCGCGGTGGCCGCCGGATCCGCCGGTTCCCACCTCCAGCTGCTTCTGGGCACCGGCCTGTGCGGGGCGCTGACGACGTACTCGACCTTCTCGTACGAGACCCTCCGGCTCACCGAGACCGGGGCCGGGTTCTACGCCGCCGCCAACGTGGTCGCGAGCGTGGTGGCGGGGCTGGGGGCGGCCTTCGTGGGGGTGGCGCTGGCGCAGGCGGTGTGGGCGTAGGCGGGGCTCGGCGCTCGCCCACGGGCAGGTCGGCTCTCGCCCGAGGGTGGCTCGGCTCTCGCCCGCGTGTAGTAAGACTGTCCCCGCCGCACCCGCCTTCCCCGCACATCCCCTGACTTCCCCGCACATCCCTGAGAAGAACTGGATCCCATGAGCGTCATCAGCGTCGGTCAGGCCGTCGTCCTCGGAGCCGTCGAGGGGGTGACCGAGTTCCTGCCCGTCTCCTCCACCGGTCACCTGAAGATCGTCGAGGGGCTCATGGGCATCCCCGTCGACGACAACGCCGTCGTCGGGTTCTCGGCCGTCATCCAGGTCGGGGCGATCGCCGCCGTGTTCGTGTACTTCTTCAAGGACATCGTGCGGATCGTCTCCGCGTGGGGCCGGGGGCTCGTCAACCGGGAGGAGCGGTACCACCACGACTACAAGTTCGCCTGGTGGGTGATCTGCGCGACGATCCCGATCGTCGTCGTGGGCCTGGCCGCCAAGCCGCTGATCGAGGGGTCGCTGGCCTCGCTGTGGGTGGTCGCGGGCTCGCTGATCGTCGGCAGCGGGGTGATGTGGGCGGCGGACCAGATGGGCCGGCACAAGCGCGGTGAGGACGACACCTCCTTCAAGGACGCGATGCTGGTCGGCTGTTCGCAGATCCTCGCCCTGCTCTTCCCCGGCTTCTCGCGCTCCGGCGCCACCATGTCCACGGCGCTGATCCTGGACCTGGACCGGGTGGCCGCCACCCGCCTGTCGTTCTTCCTCGGGATCCCCGCCCTGACCGGCGCCGGCCTGTACGAACTGAAGGACGCCCTGGGCACCGGCGCGGGCGCGGCGCCGCTCGCCGTGGGCACCGTCGTCTCGTTCGTCGTCGCCTACGCCTCCATCGCCTGGTTGCTGAAGTTCGTCGCCAAGCACTCCTTCAACGCCTTCGTGATCTACCGGATCGTCGTCGGTGTGCTGCTGTTCGGGCTGTTGGGCACGGGCGTGCTCAGCGGCTGACCACGGGCGTGCCCAGTGAGCGACCGCCGGGGGTGTGAGGCCGCATTCAGGCTTCACACCCCTTGAAATTTCCGTTTCGGCCACCTTGACAGAAACCTCACGGCCCCCGGAGTATCACTCCCGTGAACCTGTCAGACAGCCAGACAGGTGGGGGACCGCGGCGCGTCAGCGCCATGGAAGCGGTACTCACCCACCTCCGCGGTGCCATCGAGCACGGCGTCTACGCGATCGGCGACAAGCTCCCCTCCGAGGCGGAGCTCTGCCGCAGCCTGGAGGTCTCCCGGCCCGTGCTGCGCGAGGCCCTGCGGGCGCTGCAGACCATGGGGCTGACCGTCTCCAGGACCGGCAAGGGCACCTTCGTCGTCGCCAACGCCGTCGAGGACCCCACCTTCGGCGACTACGCGGCCAGCGACCTGCTGGAGGTGCGCCGCCATGTCGAGATCCCGGTCGCCGGGTACGCGGCCCGGCGCCGCACCCCGGAGAACCTCGACCATCTGGCCCACCTCCTGGACCGGATGGAACGGGAGACGGACACCACCGCATGGGTCGCGATGGACTCGCTGTTCCACCTCGGCGTGGCGGAGGCCGCGCAGAACCCGGTCTTCCGCCGGGTCATCGAGGAGATCCGCGACGCACTGGCCCGCCAGTCGGCGTTCCTCAACGAACTCGGCGGCCGGCGCGAACAGTCCAACCGAGAGCACCGCGCCATCGTCGAGGCACTGCTCGACGGCTCCGAACACGACGCGGTGGAAGCCATGGCTCACCATCTCGACCGGGTCGAGACGACCCTCACCGACATCGTGCGCCCCACGCGCACGGACACCCCCACGGAAGGCGGACCCGAGGCGTGAGCGAGCATCACCTCCAAGAGGCGACACGCAAACCCCCCACACATGTCGACGCCGGCGACGCGGGCTACAGCAAGTCCCTGAAGTCCCGGCACGTCAACATGATCGCCATCGGCGGCGCCATCGGTACCGGCCTCTTCCTGGGCGCCGGCGGCCGCCTCGCCGACGCGGGCCCGTCCCTGTTCATCGCCTACGCGGTCTGTGGAATCTTCGCCTTCCTCGTCGTGCGCGCCCTCGGCGAACTCGTCCTGTACCGCCCCTCCTCCGGCGCCTTCGTGTCGTACGCCAGGGAATTCCTCGGCGAGAAGGGCGCGTACACCGCGGGCTGGATGTACTTCCTCAACTGGGCCACCACCGGCATCGCCGACATCACCGCGGTGGCCACCTACACCCACTACTGGGGCATGTTCTCCGACATCCCGCAGTGGGTGATCGCACTGATCGCCCTGGCCGTGGTCCTCACGGTGAACCTGATCTCGGTGAAGATCTTCGGCGAACTGGAGTTCTGGTTCGCCATCGTCAAGGTCAGCGCGCTGGTGATCTTCATGTGCATCGGCATCTTCGTGCTGGTCACGCAGCATCCCGTCGACGGCACCACCCCCGGCCCGTCCCTGATCACCGACCACGGCGGCCTCTTCCCCAACGGCCTGCTGCCCATGCTGCTGATCATCCAGGGCGTCGTCTTCGCCTACGCCTCGGTGGAGTTGGTGGGCGTCGCGGCCGGCGAGACCGAGAACCCCGAGAAGATCATGCCGAAGGCGATCAACTCGATCATGTGGCGCGTGGGCCTGTTCTACGTCGGCTCGGTGGTCCTGCTGTCGATGCTGCTCCCCTGGAACAAGTACACGTCCGGCGAGAGCCCCTTCGTGACCGTGCTGTCCAACATCGGCATCCCGGCCGCCGGCGGCGTGATGAACCTCGTCGTCCTCACCGCGGCCATGTCCTCGCTCAACTCCGGCCTGTACTCCACCGGCCGCATCCTGCGCTCGATGGCGATGTCCGGCTCCGCGCCCAAGTTCACGTCGGTGATGAGCCGCAGCAAGGTCCCATACGGCGGCATCCTGCTCACCAGCGGCTTCTGCGTACTCGGCGTCGGCCTCAACTTCGTCGTCCCCGCCGACGCGTTCGAGATCGTGCTGAACTTCGCCGCGATCGGCATCCTCTCCACCTGGGGCATGATCATGATCTGCCACCTGATGTTCTGGCAGAAGACCCGGAAGGGCGAACTCTCCCGCCCCGGCTACCAGTTGCCGGGATCCCCCTGGACCGAACTCGTGACGCTGGCCTTCCTCGCCTCCGTCCTGGTCCTCATGTACGCCGACGGCGGCGCCGGCCGCACCACCGTGCTGTGCCTTCCGCTGATCGTCGCGGCGCTGGTCGCCGGGTGGTTCGCCATCCGCGGCCGAGCGGCGCGCAAGTCCACCACCGGAGCCGACGCGTGAGGCACGCGCCGCTCCCTAAGAAGCAGGAAGCGATGTACAGCAGTTCCGTCGCGGACGCACCCCTGATCCGTGAACCCCTCCACGCCCCCGTCGCCCACCTCATCCGCGGCGGGGTGATCGAGGGCATCCACTACGGCTCCGTCGTCGTCCTCGGACCCGGCGGCGACGACCTCCAGTTCCAACTCGGCGACATCGAGGCCGCGTTCTACCCCCGCTCGGCCCTCAAGCCCGTCCAGGCCGTCGCCATGGTCCGGGCCGGGCTCCCGCTCGACGGCGAGCTGCTCTCGCTCGCCGCGGCCAGCCACTCCGGCGAGGAACGCCACCTCGCCGGCGCCCGGCGGATCCTGGAACTCGCCGGACTCACCGAGAACCACCTGCGCAACGTGACCGACCTGCCCTTCGACCCGGTCGTCCGGGACGACTGGGTGCGCGCGGGGCGGCCACCCTCCCGGCTCGCCCAGAACTGCTCCGGCAAGCACGCGGCCATGCTCTACACCTGCGCGCTCAACGGCTGGTCCCTGGACGACTACATCGACCCGGCCCACCCCCTCCAACAGGCCATCGCCGAGATCGTCGAGAACCTCACCGGGCAGCACATCGCCCAGGTGACCGTCGACGGCTGCGGCGCCCCGCTGTTCTCGATCTCCCTGCACGGCCTCGCCCGCGCCGCCGCCCGCATCACCACCGCCGCACCCGGCACCCCCGAGGCACGCGTGGCGGACGCGATGCGCGAGCACGCCGAGATGGCCTCCGGGTCCGGCCGTGACGTGGCCGCGATGATGCGGGCCGTGCCCGGACTGCTCACCAAGGACGGGTTCGAGGGCGTGCAGGTCGCCGCGCTGGCTGATG
This sequence comes from Streptomyces sp. NPDC050619, assembly GCF_040654815.1. Lineage (NCBI taxonomy): Bacteria > Bacillati > Actinomycetota > Actinomycetes > Kitasatosporales > Streptomycetaceae > Streptomyces > Streptomyces sp. NPDC050619. Next base: position 159,884 of record NZ_JBFAIR010000003.1, read on the forward strand.
GGAGAGCTGTTGCCGTGAAGATCGCTGACGGGGCGAATCGGGCGCGGGTTCCGGTGGTGGCCGCTGCGCTTGCCTGGGCGGGGGTCGATCCAGCGTTGCTCGTCGAGTTCGCGGGGGAGCCGCTGCTCGGGGGTGGTGAGCCGGTCGGGTGTGTGCGGCCGGTGCGGGCGCTGGACCCGGTCACGTTGTCGGCCCGCGTCTGACGACTGGTCGGCTGAGCGACGTAGGGGTGACTGTGATCGACCGGCTGCGGCGGCGCTGTGGCTGGTCGCGCAGTTCCCCGCGCCCCTAGGGCGTTTGCCGCAGCCGTGTCGAATCGCTCGGCCCCCTCCGCTTCCACCCCCTCCCCACTCAGAAAGAGGACCCGTACCCTCATGTCCGACATCACCCGCAGCGAGCACGACCTTCTCGGCGACCGGGATATCCCCGCCGACGCGTACTGGGGCATCCACACCCTGCGCGCCACCGAGAACTTCCCCATCACGGGTACGCCGATCTCCGCCTACCCGCATCTGATCGACGCCCTCGCCGCCGTCAAGGAGGCCGCGGCCCTCGCCAACGAGGAACTCGGCCTGCTGGAGCCGAAGAAGGCCGCCGCGATCGTCGAGGCCTGCGGTGAGATACGCGACGGCAAGCTGCACGACCAGTTCGTCGTCGATGTGATCCAGGGCGGCGCCGGCACCTCCACCAACATGAACGCCAACGAGGTCGTCGCGAACCGGGCGCTGGAGCTGCTCGGGTACGCCAAGGGGGAGTACCGGCACCTCCACCCCAACGAGGACGTCAACCTCGGCCAGTCGACCAATGACGTCTACCCGACAGCCGTCAAGATCGCGACGGTCTTCGCGGTACGTGGACTGCTCGAGGCGATGTCCGTACTCCAGGACGCGTTCGCCCGCAAGGCCGTCGAGTTCCGCGATGTGCTCAAGATGGGCCGTACACAGTTGCAGGACGCGGTGCCGATGACGCTCGGCCAGGAGTTCTCCGCATACGCCGTCATGATTGACGAGGATCGCAGCCGTCTTGCCGAGGCCGTCGAGTTGATCCATGAGATCAACCTGGGCGCCACAGCGATCGGCACCGGCCTCAACGCCCCCGTCGGATACGCCGAGTCGGCCCGCCGCCACCTCGCCGAGATCACCGGACTGCCGCTGGTCACCGCCGCCAACCTGGTCGAAGCCACCCAGGACTGCGGCGCGTTCGTCCAGATGTCCGGCGTGCTCAAGCGGGTCGCCGTCAAGCTGTCCAAGAGCTGCAACGACCTGCGCCTGCTGTCCTCCGGGCCGCGCGCGGGGCTCGGCGAGATCAACCTGCCGCCTGTGCAGGCGGGTTCGTCGATCATGCCCGGCAAGGTCAACCCGGTGATCCCCGAGGTCGTCAACCAGGTCGCCTTCGAGGTGATCGGCAACGACGTCACCATCACCATGGCCGCCGAGGCCGGACAGCTCCAGCTCAACGCCTTCGAGCCGATCATCCTGCACTCCCTGTCGGAGTCCATCACGCACCTGCGCGCCGCCTGCCTCACCCTCGCCGAGCGCTGCGTCGACGGCATCACCGCCAATACCGAGGTACTGCGCAGGACCGTGGAGAACTCCATCGGCCTGGTGACCGCCCTCAACCCGCACATCGGGTACACGGCCGCCACCGACATCGCCAAGGAGGCCCTCGCCACCGGCCGGGGCGTGGCCGAACTCGTCCTGGAGAAGGGCCTGTTGCCGGCCGAGAAGCTGGCGGACCTGCTGCGGCCGGAGGTCCTCGCGGGCAGCGGCTCACCCCTCGCCTGAACCGAGGACGCACACCAGAACCGGCCCGGAGGCACAATGGCGATCATGGCAGAGTCCCCCTCGTCCCTGACCTTCCAGCCGATCCTGGAGCGCATCGCCGACGAGATCGGACGGACCCCCGGCCGCGGCCGGCCCGCCGACTACATCCCGGCGCTCGCGGCCTGCGACCCCCGCAGCTTCGGCATGGCCGTCGCTGAGCTGGACGGCACGGTGTACGGCGTGGGGGACTGGCGGCAGCCGTTCTCCACGCAGTCCATCACCAAGGTCTTCACCCTCGCTCTCGACCTGGCCCGCGAGGGCGACGAACTCTGGGAGCACGTGGGCCGCGAGCCCTCCGGCAATCCCTTCAACTCCCTGATCCAGCTGGAGTACGAGAACGGCATCCCGCGCAACCCGTTCATCAACGCGGGCGCGCTCGTCGTCACCGACCGCCTCCATACCCGTACCGAGGACGCGGCCGGCGAACTGCTCGCCTTCCTCCGCTCGGAGAGCGGCAACCCGGCCCTCGGCTTCGACAAGGAGGTCGCCGCCTCCGAGTCCGCGCACGGTGACCGCAACGCCGCCCTGGCCCACTTCATGGCGTCGTACGGCAACATCGACAACCCTGTGCCGGTCCTGCTCGACCAGTACTTCCGCCAGTGCTCCCTCACCGCCTCCTGCGCCGACCTCGCCCTGGCGACCACCTTCCTGGCCCGCCACGGCGTCCGCGCCGACGGCACCCGCCTGCTCACCAGCAGCCAGGCCAAGCAGATCAACGCGGTGATGCTGACCTGCGGGACGTACGACGCGGCGGGCGAATTCGCCTACCGAGTCGGCCTGCCCGGCAAGAGCGGAGTCGGCGGCGGCGTCATCGCGGTCGTACCGGGCCGCTGCACGCTGTGCGTATGGAGCCCGGGGCTGGACGAACGGGGCAACTCGGTGGCGGGGGTGGCAGCACTGGAGCGCTTCACAACATTGACCGGCCTCTCGGTGTTCTGAGGGGCCTCGCTGAAACGCCCTAAAGGGGCGCGGGGAACTGCGCGACCAGCCCCCACCGGCCCGCACCCAACAAACAAACCCCACCGACCAGTCACACCCCCGCTTCCGCCCGGCAGGGCATACGTCGCTTCCCGGCCACCCACCCTTGACACGCTCCCCGAGTGTTGGCCATGGCTTTCCCCGTCGATCTCCGCCGCTGCCAGATACTCGGTCTCGCCGGAACCACCTGCGTCACCGCCGGAGGCGAGACCGCCGGAGCCCTCCCGGTCCGGGAGCTCCTCGCGCCGTCCTCCGCCCATGCCGCCTTCGGTCTCGTCGGCGCGTACTTCGGCGTCGTCCTGCTGATAGCGGCCTGGGCACTGCTGGGCCGGCTGATCCGCGGCGCCGAACCGCCCAGCCCGCGCGCCCTGCTGGCGGTGCTGGTGATCTGGGCGGCCCCGCTGCTGGTCGCGCCCCCGCTGTTCAGCCGGGACGTGTACAGCTACCTCGCGCAGGGCGCCATGGTCGACGCGCACATCGACGTCTACGCGCACGGGCCCGCGCAGCTCGGCGGCCCGCTCGCCGCCGAGGTCTCCCCGCTGTGGCGGCACACCGGAGCGCCGTACGGCCCGGTGTTCCTCGGCCTCGCCTCCGCGCTGTCCGGTGTGACCCGGGGCGAACTGCCCGCCGGTCTCTTCGGGATGCGCCTGGTCGCACTGCTCGGGGTGGGGCTGATGGCGGCCGCGCTGCCCCGCCTCGCCCGGCACAGCGGCGCCGATCCGGCCGCCGCGCTCTGGCTAGGCGCCCTCAACCCGCTCGTGCTGCTCCATCTGGTCGCGGGCGCGCACAACGACGCCATCATGCTGGGCCTGCTCGGCCTCGGCCTGGTCGCGGCGCTCGGCCGGTGGCCGGTGCTGGGCGCCGTACTCGTCACGCTCGCCGCCCTGGTCAAGGCGCCCGCCGTGCTGGGGCTCGCCGCGGTCGTCGTCCTCCAGGTGCGCGCGGGACGAGGCCGGGCGAAGGCCGTCACCACGACCGCCGTCGCGGCGGCGGCCACCACGGTCGCCGCGACGACCGTGGCCGGCACGGGATACGGCTGGATAGGCGCCCTGAACACCCCGGTCTCCCCGCAGAACTGGGCGCTCACCAGCCTCCTCGGCCGCGCCACCGGTGCCCTGCTGGAGCGGCTCGGCAGCGATCTGGCGCCCCTGGCCGTCCCGGCCTGGCACGCCTTCGGGGTCGTCGCCGCCGTGGTCGCCGTCCTCCTCATCTGGCTGCGGCTGCGCCCGCGGCCGGTCTACGCGCTCGGCCTGAGCCTGGCCGCCGTGGCCGCGCTCGGCCCGGCCATCCGCCCCTGGTACGCCCTGTGGGGACTGTTCCTCATCGCCGCGGCGGCGCCCAGTGCGTCGGTACGGCACCGGGTGGCGGCCGTGTCGGGTGTGCTCGCCCTCGCCGCGCTGCCCAGCGGCGGCCCGGCCGACACCGGGCAACTGGTCCTCGCCGTCTCGGGCGGCGTGCTCGCCGTGGTGGTCCTGTGGCAGGCCCATCAGGCGGAGCTGGCACCGGCGTTGGGGCGTACGGCATGAGACTGCCCCGCACCGACCGCGGGCGCCTGCTGTGCGTGCTCGCCCTCGCCGCGGCCGTGACCGCGTTCACCGCGACCGTGCCGCTGCTGCGCGACTGGTTCGACCTGCGCGTCTACTACGGCACCGTCGACACCTGGGTCCACCACGGCGGGCAGATCTACGACTACCGGGTGCCCGGGACGACGTACGGCTTCACCTACCCGCCGTTCGCCGCCGTCGCCATGCTGCCGATGGCGCTGCTCGGCCCGCACGCCGCGATCGCCGTCGCCCTGCTGCTGAACCTGGCGGCACTGGCCGTGGTCCTGCGCATTCTCGCCGGTCCGGCCTGGCGGCGCTACGGCTGGTACGGCTGCGCCCTCGGCGCCTGCGTGCTCGCCCTGTTCGAACCGCTGCGCGACACCCTCAGCTTCGGCCAGGTGAACCTCCTGCTGCTGGCCCTCGTGCTCGCCGACGCGTGGCTGCTCGCGGGCGGGCGGGAGCGCTGGGCGGGCGTGGGGATCGGTCTCGCCGCCGCGGTGAAACTCACGCCGGCGGTGTTCATCGGCCTGCTGCTGCTCGCCCGGCGCTGGCGCGCGGCAGCGGTCGCCACGGCCGTCACCGCGGCGGCGACGGCGCTCGCGGCCTGCGTGGCCCCGGACGCCTCGCGCTTCTACTGGACCGAGGCGCTGTGGGACACCACCCGGGTGGGCCGCCTGGACTACGTCTCCAACCAGTCCCTGCAAGGGATCCTGGCCCGGCTGGGCGAACAGGACCGGATGGTGTGGGCGGTGGCGGTCCTGCTGGTCCTGGGCGTGTGGGCGAGCCGCGCGCGCCGGGCCCTCGCCGCGGGGGAGTGGATGACGGCGTTCGCCCTCACCGGTCTGACCGCCTGTCTGGTCAGCCCGATCACCTGGGTGCACCACCTGGTGTGGCTGCTGCCGTCGTTCGCCGTGCTGATCCGCGCGGGGCACCCGCGGACCGCGGGCGCCCTGTACGCCGTGCTGTGCACCAGCGTCGTGTGGCTGTGGTTCGACGACGCCTCCGGCATCGACGGATTCCTCGGCAGCAACACCTACGCCTGGATCACGCTCGGCCTGCTGCTGTGGCTTCCGGTCGGTCAGTCCCGCGCCGGCCGGCGGGCCCAGATCCGCAGCGCCAGTGCCATCGCGCCCGCGCCCAGCCCGGCGACGCCCGCGATCGCCCCCGTCCGCGGCCAGCCGGCCTCGTCATCCTCGTCCGCCACCGCAACCGCGGGCAGTTCGGCCGGCCCGGGCCGCGGCCTGACCCGCAGCGCGTCCAGCGACCCCACCGGATCGACCCGCCCGGCCGCGCCGAACCCCCAGTCGAGCAGCACGCGGGCCTCCTCGTACACGGCGAAGCCGCCGCCCGCCTGAGGATTGAGCACCGTCACGACGAGGGTGCGCCCGCCCCGGCGGGCGGCGGCCACGAGCGTGTTGCCCGCGTTGCTGGTGTAGCCGTTCTTGACGCCGATCAGCCCCGGATACGCCTTCACGCCGTCGTCGCCGGTCAGCAGCCGGTTGGTGTTCCGGATCGGGTACGACCATCCGCCACCGCCCGGGAACTGGGCCTCGACCGTGCCGCAGTACCGCGCGAAGTCGGGATTGCGCAGCCCCGCCCGGCCGAAGACCGCGAGGTCGTACGCCGAGGACACCTGGCCCGGCGTGTCGTACCCGTCCGGTGAAGCCACGCGCGTGTCGCGGGCGCCGAGAGCACGGGCCTTGGCCTGCATCCGCGCGGCCGTGGAGCGCCAGCCGCCGCTCAGCCCGGCCAGGACGTGCACAGCGTCGTTGCCGGAGTTGAGGAAGACCCCGCGCCACAGGTCGGCGACCCGGTACGTACGGCCCTCGGCGACCCCGACCCGGCTGCTGCCCTCCCCGATGCTCCTGAGTTCGGCCTCGTCGACCCGGTGCCGAATGCCGCCGGGCAGCACCGGCAGCACCGTGAGCGCGAAGAGGGTCTTCAGAGTGCTGGCGGGCGGCAGCTTGCGGTGCGCGTCGTGCGCGGCGAGCACCTCGCCGGTGCGGACATCGGCCACCAGCCACGACAGCGCGGAGACCTTCGGGACCTCGGGCGCCCCGGGGTGCGGCCGGACCTGCGTGCCGGAGCGGTACAGCAGGGCGGGTTGCGGGGCCGTCGCCCGGGACCTGCCCGGTGTATCAGGGTCCGCCCCGGTGCGGGTCGCCGCCGCGGCCGGTGCGAGCGCCAGCAGGCCCGCCATGCAGAGTGCGCAGGTGGACACGACAGCCCGGGAAGTACATCTGATTGTCATACCGCAAACGTAGGAAGGGGGCCGCCGTACACCGTGCTGCCCGGGCCGAGCGCGGCCTGCGAGCACCCGGATGCCGCACGTGGGAATGTCCTCAAGGGCGGAGGCGGGCTAGGGCCGGTGCTCAGCCGGTGGGCAGCGTCGGCTGGATCCGGCGCAGGAAGGTCGCGTTGTCCGGGGTCTCGCGCATCCGCTCCAGGAGGGTTTCCAGACTGGGCTGGCCGTCCCGGGTCTGCAGGGCGCGGCGCAGGCCGCGTACGGCGGTCAACTCCGGCGGGGCCAGCAGGAGTTCCTCGCGGCGGGTGCCGGAGGGGTTGATCTCGACGGCCGGGAACACACGGCGGGAGGCGAGTTCGCGGCTGAGGCGCAGCTCCATGTTGCCGGTGCTCTTGAGCTCCTCGAAGTAGAAGTCGTCGGCGCGGGAGCCGGTCTCCACCAGGGCGGTGGCGAGGATGGTGAGCGAGCCGCCCTCCTCGGCCTGGCGGGCGGCACCGAAGAACCGCTTGGGGCCGATCAGCGCGGTCGCGTCGACGCCGCCGCTGAGGGTGCGGCCACCGGAGGCCGCCGCGTTGTTGTAGGCCCGGCACAGCCGGGTGAGGGAGTCGAGGAGGATGACGACGTCCTCGCCCGCCTCGACGAGCCGCTTGGCCCGCTCGATCACGAGCTCGGCCAACGCGATGTGCTGCTTGGGCTTCTGGTCGAAGGTGGAGGCGTACACCTCGCCGCGCACGGAGCGCCGCATGTCGGTGACCTCCTCGGGGCGCTCGTCGACCAGCACCACCATCAGCCGGGCCTCGGGATGGTTGCCGGCGACGGCGGCCGCGATCTGCTGGAGAAGGACGGTCTTGCCGGTCTTGGGCGGGGCCACGATGAGCCCGCGCTGGCCCTTGCCGACGGGCGTGAGCAGGTCGGTCACGCGCCCGGTCAGCCCGGCCGCGGGGTGTTCGAGGCGGAGCCGCTCCTGTGGATGCAGCGGCGTCAGGTCGCGGAAGTGGCGACGGTTGCGCAGCTGTTCGGGGGTGTGCCCGTTGATCCGGGCGACTTCGGTCAGGGCGCGCTGGGCGCCGTGCGTCCCGTCGATGTGGTCTCCCTTGCGCAGGCCGTAGCGGCGGATGAGCGCGGGAGGGACCTGGAGGTCGGAGGAAGAGGGCAGCAGGCTCTCGGCCCGCAGGTGCCCCTTCCCGTTGGTGTCGATGTCGAGGACGCCGGTGGCGGCCTGGACGGGGGCTTGCTGCTGAGTGGGGCGTTCGAGTGTGGTGGTCATGAGAGCTGGTCCTTTCAAGGACGAAGAGGATGTGAGACATGCGCGAGGAAGGGGAGAAGCCGCGTGCGGAGGGCGGACAGCGCGCCTCGGGGCGGCGGAAACATCACCTCGGGTACGGCGAAAACCTGTGCCGTTGCGAGGTGGTGCGGAAGAGCCGATGAGAGCCGGCCGCGAGAATCGCGAGGCGGGCGGATCGGCGAATCGAAGAGGAACTGGCACCGGCGCCCGGACAGAGGGCGTACACAAGTGCTAGCTGGAATCTACCACGCGGTGAGCGGTGCTGTCTGTGAGTTGCGACTCAGCGAGTGGCCAGCAGGCCGTACAGGAGCGGGATTCGCGGCTCGGGCAGCCGCCACCAGCCGGAAGAGGTGCGGACCATCTGCGGCCAGCGCTGCCAGGGAAGCTCGTCGCTCTCCCGCAGTCGTCGGACGTTCAGTCCTGCCCCGGTCAACGCGCCCACGACCTCTCCTATTCCGTGCGCCCACTCGTAGGCGTCGGTGGCGCCCTCGACGGCCGGGCCGTCGGTGTAGGTGTGGGTCGCGTCCCGGTGCACGGCGCCGTCGCCGCCCAAGTAGTCGTGGCGCAGCAGGAGTTCGGGTCCTTCGCCCGGAGCGGGCTTCGGGCCCAGCGAGTTGAGCAGCGGATGGAACTCGACGATGTACAACCGGCCGCCGGGACGCAGGAGTCGGGCCACCACACCGGCCCACCGCTCCAGATCGGGCAGGTAGCACAGGGCGCCCTTGCCGGTGTAGACGACGTCGAACCGCCGTCCCTCCAGGGCCTCGACGGCGTCGTACACGTTCGCCTGTACGTAGTCGACGTCGAGCCCCGCCCTGGCGGCGATGCCGCTCGCCGCCGTAACGGACGCCTCGGAGAAGTCGAGGCCGACGGCCCCGGCCCCGCGCCGCGCGAAGGCGAGTGTCTCGGTGCCGAGGTGACATTGCAGGTGGAGCACGTCGCGCCCGGCCAGTTCCCCGAGGTCGTCCCACTCGAAGGGGGCGAACCAGCGCTCGGGGTCGAGATCCTGGTCGAGCCCGTAGAACCGGCTGGCCAGATGGACGGGGGTCCGGGCGTCCCAGTTCGCCTGGTTGGCCCGCATGAGCCGCGCGTGCTCGTCGGTGGTCATGGTGCCCATCCAACCGCCGGCGATGAGGAGTGTCGACGGCGCACATCAGCACGGCCGCCGAGACCGAGCTGATCGATGTTGTGATGTGGGTCACAAAAGGACTACGGTGAAGTTGCTTGGAGTAATCCACCCGGAGGCGCGTCGAACGGCGGCGCGCGACCCGGGGCGCCTCCAGGCGAGAGAAGTGATCCAGTTGTCCGTCGCCTGGGACGACATCGGCGGGCTCGTCGATGCCCACGAACGATTTCTGGCGGGTGCGCTGGTCGACTCCGCGGTCCGGGACTCGGTGCTCGACTCCTGGAAGCGATGCAGGTCCGCGGGGCTCCAGCCGCACCAGCTGCTGGTCCCCTACGCGCCGGACCTGGCCCTGGAGGACCGGTTCCTGCGCGCGGCCGACCCGGTCCTGAAGGACCTGGCCGCGTCGCTCACCCAGGTGGGCATGACGATCGCGCTCTGCGACGCGAACGGCCGCATGATCGAGCGCCTCGGCGGTGACCGGCGACTGCGTGACCGTCTCGACGAGGTGAATTTCGCCCCCGGCTTCGACGCCTCCGAACGGGTCGTGGGCACCAATGGCGTCGGCACCGCGCTGGCCGAGCGCAGCCCCGTCTATGTCGTCGGCCGTGAACACTTCGCCGACTGCCTGCAACCCTTCGCCTGCGCGGGCGCACCCGTCCGCGACCCGTTCAGCGGGCGCATCGAGGCAGTCCTCGATCTGACCTGTCTGCGCGGCGACAGCGACGCCACCATGCTGCGGCTGGTCCGCGACGCCGCCCGCGGCATCGAGGCGCGGTTGCTGGAGCAGTCCACGCAGCGCGAGCAGTCCCTGCTCACCGCGTACCGGCGAGCCGGCCACCACGCCGGCGGCTGGCCGGAGCAGCCCGGACTTCCGGCGCGCGGCAACGGACACGGTCTCGACGGCGGCGACCTCGGCCGGATCGACCTGGCGGTGCTGCGGGAGAAGGCCGAGGAACTCATGGCCTCCTCGCAGCGCACCGTCGACGAGGTGGTCCTGTCCGGCGGCCGGCTCGCCACGCTGCTGCGCCGCACGGTCGTGGGTGAGGCGGGAGAGACGGGAGTGGTCGTCGAGGCCCGGATCCTGGGCGGCCCGCGCCTGCGCCACACCCGACTGACCGCGACGGGCCTGTCGACTGCGCCCGGGCCGGTGGTCGCGCCGACCTTGACGGGCGTGACGGGCGTGACGGGCCTGACGGGCGTGACGGCCGGGCAGATGTCGGTGGCCGCGCCGACCGCGACGGGTGCCTCGGGCGGGGAGTCATCGGTGGCCGCGCCGACCGCGACACGCGGGTCGGCGCGGCCGACCACAACCGCCCGGCCGCCGGTGGCCGCACCGACCGTGACCATTCCGCCTGCCAGTGCCACCATCGCGGCCCCTGCCCTTGCCCCCGCGCCCTCAGCGTCGTCGCCCGAGGCCGGGCAGAGGACGTCGCCCGGGGCCGGTGCCGACGGGGACGAACACGGTGGTGGCGCCGACGGATGGCTCCTGCTCGTAGGTGAGCCGGGTGTCGGGCGGCTCGCCGTGCTGGCCCGCAGGCGCCTCGAGTTGCTGCACGACGCAAGCGTCCGCATCGGTACCACCCTGGACGTCACCCGCACGGCCGAGGAACTGACGGACGTGACCGTGCCCCGCTTCGCCGACTTCACCGCCGTAGACCTCCCCGACTCGGTGCTGCACGGCGACGAGCCGGGACCGCTCGGCGCGGACACCCCGCTGCGCCGGGTCGCGCTGGGCGCCGTCCATGAGATGCCCTACCTGTACAGCGTCGGCGACCCGGTCCAGTACGTGCCGTCCACGCCGCAGGCCCGCAGCCTGGAGAGCAGGCAGTCCGTACTCGAACCCGTACTCGTCGAGGCCGGCGGCTGGCTCGCCCAGGACCCGGCACGGCTCGAACGCGTTCTCGCGGCCGGCATCCACTCCCTGATCACGGTGCCGCTGCGGGCCCGCGGCGCGACCCTGGGCGTGGTGAGCTTCTACCGGTCCCAGAAGCCCGCCCCCTTCGAGGACGACGACCTGTCCCTGGCCCAGGAGCTGGCCGGCCGCGCGGCGATCTGCATCGACAACGCCCGCCGCTACACCCGCGAGCACAACACCGCCCTCGCCCTCCAGCGTAGCCTGCTGCCCCGGGGCCGGCCCGAGCAGAGCGCTGTCGACGTCGCCTACCGGTACCTGCCCGCCCAGGCCGGCGTCGGCGGCGACTGGTTCGACGTCATCCCGCTGTCCGGTGCCCGGGTCGCGCTGGTCGTCGGCGATGTCGTCGGCCACGGACTGCACGCCGCCGCCACCATGGGCCGGCTGCGCACCGCCGTACACAACTTCTGCTCCCTGGACGTGCCGCCCGACGAGCTCCTCACCCACCTCGACGACCTGGTCGGACGGCTCGACCGGGGCGAGGGCTGGGCGGTGGAGAACTCCCAGGCCGATTCCGGGATCGTCGGCGCCACCTGCCTGTACGCCGTCTACGACCCGGTGTCCCGGCGCTGCACCCTCACCCGCGCCGGACACCCCCTTCCCGCGGTCGTCGCCCCCGACGGAACCGTGGAGTTCGTCGACCTGCCCGCGGCGCTGCCGCTCGGCCTCGGCGGGATGCCCTTCGAGACCGTCGAGCTGGAGCTGGCCGTGGGCAGCCAGCTCGTGCTCTACACCGACGGTCTGGTCGAGGACCGGCACCGGGACATCGACTCGGGGCTCGACCGGCTGCGGACCGTTCTGGCCCAGGCCGACCGGACACCGGAAGACACCTGCGAGGCGGTTCTCGACGCCCTGCTGCCGGCCCGACCGAGCGACGACGTGGCCCTGCTCGTCGCGCGTACGCACCTGCTGGGGCCCGAACGGGTCGCCCAGTGGGACCTGCCCAGCGACCCGGCGGTCGTCTCCCGATCCCGCGCGGCGGTCACCGAACAACTCGCCGCCTGGGGACTGGGCGACATGGCTTTCACCACCGAACTCGTCGCCAGCGAACTGGTCACCAACGCCATCCGCCACGCCACCGGCCCGGTGCAGCTGCGGCTGCTCCGCGACCGCGCGCTGATCTGCGAGGTCTCCGACCGCAGCAGCACCTCGCCCCGGCTGCGCCGCGCCCGGACCGAGGACGAGGGCGGTCGCGGCCTCTTCCTCGTCGCCCAGCTCACCGAACGCTGGGGAACCCGCTACACCCCGAACGGCAAGGTCATCTGGACCGAGCAGCCGCTGCCGCGCCAGGGCTCATGACGCGTGGCTAAGCTGGCCCGGATGTTCAGCCCCGAAGGCCCCAGCGTTCGCGAACTCGCCGTCCAGGCTCTGTCGTCCGTCGAGCACGGCTACGACCTGCTCGCCCCGAAGTTCGACCACACCCCCTTCCGTACCCCGGACTCGGTGCTCGAGGCCGTCGGCTCGGCGCTGCGGCGGATGGGGCCCTTCGACGTGGGGCTCGACCTGTGCTGCGGTACCGGCGCCGGGGTCGATGTACTGGCGCGGGTGTGCCGACGCGGCGTCACCGGGGTCGACTTCAGCGCCGGCATGCTCGCGGTGGCCGCACAGCACACCCCGCCCGCCGGGCCGCATGTCTCCTGGGTGCGCGCGGACGTCCGTGCCCTGCCGTTCGGCCCCGCCTTCGACCTCGTCGTGAGCTTCGGGGCGTTCGGGCACTTCCTGCCGGGCGAACTGCCGGGACTGTTCGGCCAGGTGCGTTCCGTGCTGCGGCCGGGCGGGTGTTTCGCCTTCCCCGTCGTCGCCCCGCCGCGGCCCGCGTCCCGCGCCTACTGGATGCTGCTCGGCTTCGACGCGGTGATGCGGGTGCGCAACGCCGTGTGGCGGCCTCCGTTCGTCATGTACTACCGGGCCTTCCGGATGGGAGAGGTACGGCGGGAGCTGGAGCGGGCCGGGTTCCGGGTGGAGCTGCACGCCCTGCCCGAGTTCGGACGGCGGCGGGACGGCAGCCCACGGGTCCGGATGGTCGTGGCCCGTCGGCTGCCGTAGCGGAGCCGGGTGTCAGTTCCGGATGAACGTCAGTTCTGGATAACCGGATGAACGTCAGCTCCGGATGAAGTCGAGCAGGTCGGCGTTGAAGGCCTGCTCGAAGTCGCCCACCAGACCGTGCGGGGCGCCCGGATACACCTTCAGCGTGGCGTCCTTGACCAGCTGGGCCGTCTTCTGCGCGGAGGCCGCGATCGGCACGATCTGGTCGTCGTCGCCGTGCGCCACGAGCGTCGGCACGTCGATGCGCTGGAGATCTTCGGTGAAGTCGGTCTCGGAGAATTCCTTGACGCAGTCGTACGCCCCCTTGAGCCCCGCCTGCATGCTCCACAGCCAGAACGCGCGGCGCATGCCCAGCGACTCGGTGGCGCCGGGCCGGTTGTAGCCGTAGAAGGCCTCGCTCAGATCCCAGTAGAACTGCGAGCGATCCGCCTCCACGCCCGCGCGGATCCCGTCGAACGCCTCGATCGGCGTGCCCTCCGGGTTGGCGGCCGTCCGCAGCATCAGCGGTGGCACCGCGCCCAGCAGCACGGCCTTGGCCACCCGCGCGGTTCCGTGTCGTCCGATGTAGCGGGCCACCTCGCCGCCGCCGGTCGAATGACCCACCAGGATCGCGTCGTTGAGACCCAGGGACTCGATCAGCTCGGCCAGGTCGTCGGCGTACTGGTCCATGTGGTTGCCCTGCCAGGGCTGGCCGGAGCGGCCGTGCCCGCGGCGGTCGTGCGCGATCGCCCGGTAGCCGTGATCGGCGACGAGACGGGCCTGTCCGTCCCAGGCGTCCGCGTTGAGCGGCCAGCCGTGGCTGAAGACCACGGGCTGCCCGCTGCCCCAGTCCTTGTAGTGGATGTCGGTGCCGTCGGAAGTCGTGAACGTGCCCACGAGGAACCTCTCTTCCTGTGCTGATTCTTGAACGAGGCGTTGGCGATCAGCTTTGCCTTCTCCTCGCCGACCGTTTTGGCGAAACCGTACCGGAACTGGTCATAAGCGGGCGAAACGGCGCGAGGTCTGATCAGCCGGGCAGCGATGTCGTGAGCGTGAACGGCGGCACCGCCCTACAAGGCGCCGACCAACGCCATCTTCCACGGGTCGTCGGCGATGCGGCCCCATGCGGATCATCACGTAGCCCAGTGACACCTCCGCCTCCGGGTCGGCCAGGCCGCACGAGCCGCCGAAGCCGTCGTGTCCGAAAACCCTCGGGTTGGGCCCGTAGGAGCCGCTCGGCCCGCTGAGCCACGGGCCGAGCCCGACCTCGGTGTCGTGTGCGAGGCCGGCGCCGAGCACCAGGTCGCGACAGTTGCCCTGCCCCTCGCGCACGCGTTCGGCGGCCTCGGGGGAGAGCACCCGGTGGCCGTCGTGGACACCCCGGCCCGCGAAGACGCCGTAGAGCGCGGCGACGGCTCGCGCGGTGCCGTGGCCGTTCGCGGCGGGGATCTCGGCGGCCCGCCACTCGGGCGAGTCGGCCTCCGCGGCCCCCACCGGGGGATTGGTCAGAGCGGCGATCGCCGTCGGCGTCAACTGGCTGAAGAGGGCCGCCTGTTCGTCGGCCGGCAAGGCCGCGGAGGCACCAGTTCGGCCGCCCGCCCGGTCTCCTTCTCCGGCAGCCCGATGGTGAAGTCGATCCCGAGCGGCCCGGTCACCTCCCCCTCCAGGAACGCGCCGGGCAGCAGCCCCGAGACGCGCCGCACGACCTCACGGCCACCGGCGCGTCGAGGTCGAGCCACGGGCTCGCCGTCGACCATGACGGTGACCGCGGCACCCAGCTCCCCGCGGTCGCGGAAGTTCTCCTCGAACGCCCCCTCCGTCGTCCGTCGGAAACCCGGGCCGCTGTTGTCGCGTCCCGGGCCCCAAGAAGCCGGCCGGCCGCGTCGAACCGTACGAAGACGCAGCCGGCGAGCGTGGCGGCCGCACCGCCCTCCGCCGCGAGAACCCGCCTCTCAGGCGTACGACCGCAGCCAGTCCAGCTTGGCCGCCTCCTGGTAGGGGCCGCCGCCCTCGTGGTCGTTGAAGTCGTACACCTCGATCGCCTTCTCGTCGTGCGCCCAGGCGTTGAAGGCCCCGAACACGGTCGAGGGCGGGCAGGTCTGGTCCTCCAGGGCCGCGGAGAACAGGGCGGGAGCCCGGCCGCGGGTCGCGAAGTGCACGCCGTCGAAGTAGGAGAGGGTGCGCAGGGCCTCCTCGGTGCGACCGCGGTGCGTCTTGAGGTAGAGGCCGATCTCCCGGTACGGGTGACGGTCCGTCAGCCTCGCCGCGCGCGGGAAGTCGCACAGGAACGGCACGTCCGGAGCGACGGCCGCCAGGTCCGGGACCAGGCCGCCCACCGCGATCGAGATGCCGCCGCCCTGGCTGCCGCCGGTGGCGACCGTGCGCGCGGCATCGGTCAGCGGGTGCGAGCGGGCCGCCTCCACCGCGCGCACCCCGTCCGTGAACACCCGGCGGTAGTAGTAGTCCTCGGGAGCGTCGATGCCCCGGGTCATGAAACCGGGGAACGCGGGCGCGCCGCCCACCGGATCCGCGGTGCCGCCACCGCCACCCGACGCGCTGCCCTGGCCGCGGGTGTCCATCACGAAGTGCGCCCGGCCCGTCGACGCCCACAGCAGATGCTCGTGCGGCAGACCGCGCCCGCCGCCGTACCCGATGAACTCCACGACCACCGGGACCGGCGCGGAGATCTCGGCGGGAATCGTGAACCAGCCCTTCACCGGGTGTCCGCCGAACCCGGCGAACGTGACGTCGTACACCTTCACCGTGGTCAGGCCCGTGTCGACAAGCTCGAAACGGGCGTTCAGGTCGTGCTCGCGGGCTTCCTGAAGGGTCTTGGTCCAGAACGCGTCGAAGTCCTCGGGCTCGACGGACGCGCTGCGATACGCGCGGAGCTCGTCGAGCGGAAGGTCGAACAGGGCCATGTAGAACCGCCTTTGTGGAGATTGGGTGCGGGCGATCACACGGTACGTGGGTGGTCGGACGACTCGCCAGGTCTTTGCCCCCATACGCGCCTACCATGGCGCCATGACGTCTGCCGCGGATGCGCCGGTCAACGCAGTGGAACTGCTGGTCAGGGATGCCGAGCTGCTCGTCGTGGACGGGGAGCGGGAGATCCCGGGCGGCTGGGTGGGCATCACGGGTGGTCGGGTCACCGGCATCGGACCCCCCGGGACCGAGCCCGTATCCCGGACGACCGTCTCCGCGGCTGGACGGCTCGTCACGCCGGGCCTGATCAACACGCATCACCACATCTACCAGAACCTCACCCGTTCGTACGCGCCCGCCGTGAACGGCTCGCTGTTCGACTGGCTGACCACCCTGTACCCGCTGTGGGCCGCCCTCGACGAGGAGGCCGCCTATGTCTCGGCGTACGTCGGGATGGCCGAGCTGCTGATGGGCGGCTGCACGACGTCGTCGGACCACCTCTACGTCCATCCCCGCCCGCGCCTGGTCGACGCCGAGATCCGGGCCGCCCGCGACATCGGCTTCCGGTTCCATGCCACCCGCGGCTCGATGACCCGCTCCGTCGAGGACGGCGGGCTGCCGCCGAGGAGCGTCACGCAGACCGACGAGGAGGTCCTCGCGGACAGCGAGCGGGTCGTCAAGGCCCACCACGACCCCGAACCGGGTGCGCTGGTGCGGGTCGCGCTCGCGCCCTGCTCGCCGTTCTCGGTGACCAAGGAACTGATGACGGCGACCGCCGAACTCGCCGAGCGGCTCGACGTACGGCTGCACACCCACCTCGCCGAGGACCGCGACGAGGACAGCTACTGCCTGGAGACCTACGGCTGCCGGCCTGTCGAGTACTTCGAGGAGACCGGCTGGATGAGCGACCGCACCTGGGTCGCCCACTGCATCTACCCGAACGACGCCGAGCTGCGCCGCCTCGCGGCCGCGGGCGTCGGCGTGGCGCACTGCCCCAGCTCCAACATGCTCATCGGCGGCGGCACGGCACGCGTCCGCGAAATGCGCGAACTCGGACTGCCCGTCGGCATCGGCTGCGACGGCTCCGCCTCCACCGACCACGCCTCGCTCTGGATGGAGACCCGCGGGGCGCTGCTGCTCGGGCGCTACCGGGGCGGGCCCGGCGCGATGACCGCGCGGGACGCCCTCGACCTCGCGACCCGCGGGTCGGCCCGCTGCCTGGGCCGCGCGGACGAGCTGGGGCACCTGCGGCCCGGGGCGTGCGCCGACCTGGTCGTCTGGGACCTGCACGCGGTCGCCCTCGCCGGTGCGGTGAGCGACCCGCTGGAGGCGTGGCTGCGCTGCGGGCCCGCTCGCGCGTGGACGACGGTGGTCGCGGGGAAGGTGCTGGTCGACCGGGGTGAGCCGGTTCTCCCAGGGCTGGCGGACGCGCTGCGGACGCACGGGGGGATCGCGCGGCGGATGCAGCAAGGGGCGTAAGCGGTACTTCGGCCGGCCGGTCAGGCGCGGCGGCGCGTCCACTGCGGCTCGGTCAGGGCCCAGTCCCGCTCCCACTCGGCCATCCGGCGGCGGGTGGCCGCGCCCCGGACGACGGAGCGGCCGAGGAGCACCACGGCGACCGCGGCGCCCGCCGCGCACACGCCCATGGTGAGGGTGTGCTGCCAGACCGCGGTCTCGTCCGGCGGCGGGGGCACGCTCCGGCCGCGGCTGTCGAACCACACGTCGACCAGATCTCCCTGGCGCGTTCCCGCCGGGACGGGCGCCGTGGCCGTCCGCTGACCGCTACCGGGCTCCGTCCAGCGCACGGTCGCCCGATAGGTGTGGTCCCGGCCGCTCAGCACCGTCGTCCGCGTGCCGGGGGTTTTGCTGACGACCTCGGCGCGGACGCGCTCGCGATCGGCGCGCTGCGTCGTCGCGATCGCATGTGCCTCGTCGTGCGCCCACCAGGCCGCGATCGCCCCGACCACGGGTGCCCCGACGAACAGCAGCACCGCGACGGCCAGGACCGTCCACGCCTCGATGACGTCCGACCGGCGCCTGAGCGGATTGCGCCGCCAGCGCCAGCCGCGCACCCGGGTTCGCATGTCGACCTCCGCACCGCGCACACCTGCGAGTGCCCACACGGATCTAGTACCCCTCCACCGGCAATTCACCAACGGCCCCCGCACGGGACCGCCGGGCAGGGGTGCCCAGCCGGGACGTGCCGAAACGCCGGGGCCCTGCCCAGACCCGGGGACCGGCCAGGCGGGTGCGGAAGAGTTCCGCGGTCCCGTCCGTCAGCCGAAGCGTTCGATCCGGATACGGTCCACGGGCTGGCCCGCCTCGACGAGCAGCCGCGAGGCATGCTCGGCGAAGGCGTTGGAGCCGCACACATAGGCCTCCCACCCACCCGGCGGCTGCTCGGCCAGGTGCGGCGCCACATGTGCCGCCGCCATACGTCCCACGGGCACACCCTCCGGCGCGCTGCGCGTGAACACCGGCGTCGTCTCCGCGCCCAACTCCCGCGCGTAGATGAGCTCCTCGGGACCGCGCGCCGACACCAGCAGCCGCAGCGGCACGGACAGGCCTCGCGCCCGGTGGTGACGCACCATCGACATCAGCGGTACGACCCCGGAGCCGGCGCCGATCAGCAGCGCGGGCCGGTCGCCGGGCCAGGCGAAGAAGCCGCTCAGCGGGCCGCGTACCGCGACCTCGTCCCCCGGCTGGGCGACCGTGTGGAACCAGCCCGAGACCTCACCGCCCTCGACGTGGTCGAGGGTCAGCTCGATGTGCCCCGAGTCGTCGGGGGCGGACGCGATCGAGTAGTGGCGCTGGGCCACATAGCCGTCCTCGGCGGTCAGCCGCAGCATCAGGTGCTGACCGGGCAGGTGCCCCGCCCAGCCGGGCACCGCGAACCGGAAGGTCGCGGCGTGCGGGGTCTCGCGGCGGATCTCGGTGAGCGTGGCGGTCTGCCACCGCGCGGCGGCCTGACGGCTCACGGCGATGCGCCCGGGCACGGCGAACCGGGTCGGCGGAGTGGAGGCGGGGGGAGTGGGGGCGGGTGGAGTGGACGTGTCAGTCATCTCAGTCACCGGAGTACCGCTGCTCCTCCCAGGGGTTGCCGCGCGCGTGGTAGCCGTTCTGCTCCCAGAAGCCCGGCTCGTCGTGGTCGAGCAGCCGGATGCCCGCGATCCACTTGGCGCTCTTCCAGAAGTACAGGTGCGGCACCAGCAGCCGCGCCGGCCCGCCGTGCTCGGCGGCGAGCGGCTTCCCGTCGTACTCCCAGGCGATCCAGGCCCGTCCGCCGGTGAGGTCGGCGAGCGGGAGGTTCGTGGTGTAGCCGGTGTGCGCATAGGCGACGGCATGTGTGGCGGACACATGGGGTCGCACCACATCCAGGAACGCGTCCAGCGACACGCCTCCGAACCGCACCCCGAACTTCGACCAGCTCGTCACGCAGTGGATGTCGCCCTCGTAGGCGGACGCCGGCAGCGCGTGCGCCTCGTCCCAGTTCCAGGTGCGCGGCCGCTCGACCAGGCCGTCGACGCGGAACGTCCAGTCGGCGGGCGCCAGTTCGGGCGTGACCTCCGCGGACAGGACGGGCCAGTCGTCGCCCGCGTCGTACTGGCCGGGCGGCAGACCGGGGTGGTGGACGCGGGCGCGTCCGGTGAAGCCTCGGGTGACATTCATATGGGTCCTGCGTGACGGCGGCGACGGTTGCTTACGCAGCCAACCGTACGTGCAGGGCAGGCGTGCCCGGCTCCCGGGCCGCTCCGGGATCATGAAGGCCGTATGAAGTCTCCCGGGTCCCGGGAATAGCGGACCGCGGATCTTCCTTGCCGACTGATGCCGCATCCGGTGGCCCCGGCGACAGCGAGGGAGAGTGGGAGCAGTGTCCAAGGTGTGCGTCTTCACGCGGTACGGCGGGTCGGACGGCGAGGCCTGCGGCAAGGTCGTGATCGAGGTCGCCCGATGACCACCAGCGCATCGCCGACCGCCGCCGCATCGCCGACTCCCGCCGCCCCGCACATCCTCGACAACCCCGCTCGTGCCGCGCTGACCGGCCCGCACGCCCACTTCGCCGAGCGGCGTGGCCGGGTGCTGCGCTATCCCGTCGACGTCACGCCGTGGCTGGCCCTGCCCGACGAGCCCGACGCCGACGACTGGGCCGACGTCGCGGCGCTCGCGGGCCCCGGCACCGAGGTCCCGCTGCTCGGGTTCCGGGGGCGGGTCCCCGACGACTGGGAGGTCACGTTCCGAATAGAGGGCGTGCAGTTCGTGGACGACGGGCTGGCCGCCGCCCCGGACCCGGAGGCCGTCCGACTCGGCCCCGCCGACGTGCCCGACATGCTCGACCTGGTGCGGCGGACCCAGCCCGGACCCTTCCTGCCCCGCACCATCGAACTCGGCACCTACCTCGGCATTCGCCGGAACGGCGCCCTCGTCGCCATGGCGGGGGAGCGGCTGCGTCCGCCGGGCTGGACCGAGATCAGCGCGGTCTGCACCGACCCGGCCGCCCGTGGCGAGGGGCTCGCGACCCGGCTGATCCTCGCCGTCGCCCACGGCATCAGGGAACGCGGCGAGACCCCGTTCCTGCACACGGGCGCCGGCAACGCCGGCGCCATCCGGCTCTACGAGTCGCTGGGCTTCCGCCTGCGCCGCACGACGGCGTTCGGTGCCGCGCGGGTGCCGGAGCCGCTGCCGGAGACCCGTGCGGCTGTGCCGACGTCGTAAACGTCGTAGCGGAGCCGTCGGTCGGGGAGCTCTCAGTCCTCCCCGGAACCGGAACCGGCCGCCGCCGACCACGAGTTGTAGCGCGCGAGATACCTGGCGAACCGCTCCAGATCCTCCGCCGGCCAGTCCGCGAGCCGTTCCCGGAAGACCGAGCGGCGGCTCGCGGTGACCTGGGCGAGGATGCGCCGGCCGGCCGCGGACAGATCCAGGACCTGGACGCGGTGGTCCTCCGGGTCGAGGCGCCGCTCGATGAGGCCGGCGCGCTCCAGCGCGGCCACCTGGCGGCTGACCGTGGACTTGTCCAGGGCGTAGTGCGCGGCCAGGTCGGTGGCGCGGCAGCCGCCGCTCTCCTCCAGGTGCCCGAGCAGTGTGTACGAGACCAGCGACAGCTCGGGGTGCATGCGTCCGGCCGAGGCACGCGCCCGGCGGGCGAAGGCGGTCATCTCGCGCTGGATGGTCTCCACGGCGATGTCGGCGGCGGTTGCTTCGGCTGCTGTCACGGGATCTCCTTCACCCCATCGGATTGCTGGTTGCATAATACAACTTGAAGTCTGAGGGCCGTCGGGCGACTGATCGTTGGGATAGGGTGGCCGTCCGGCTGCGGGTGGTCCCAGCCGTGCGAGCCGTGGAGGTGAGACCCATTACCGCTGTGTCAGCTCGGGTGCTCTCTCCTCGAATCGGCGCGGATCACCGCCAGTAGGTGACCGCGGGAGCGCCCTTCGGCTCCCGAAAGGCCTTCGGCTTCCATGCCCCCACTGTCTTCTCCCTCTCCCTCTCCCTCTTCCTCGCCTTCCTCACCGCAGTCGTCGCCCTCGTCCCATGGCTCCGTCGTCGCCGCGCTCCGCGCCGCCGGCTGTGTCTTCGCCGAGGACGAGGCGCAGCTGATCCTGGCCGCCGCCCGCACCTCGGAGGAGCTGGCCGCCCTGGTGGACCGCCGGGTCGCCGGGCAGCCTCTCGAACTCGTCCTCGGCTGGGCCGGGTTCCGCGGGCTGCGCGTCGCCGTGGAACCCGGCGTCTTCGTGCCCCGTCGCCGTACCGAATTCCTGGTCGAACAGGCCCTCGCCCAAGCCCCCCGGGCCTCCGTCGTCGTGGACCTGTGCTGCGGCTCGGGTGCTGTCGGCGCCGCCCTGGCCGACGCGCTCGGCCCCGTCGAGCTGCATGCCGCCGACATCGACCCGGCCGCGGTGCGCTGCGCCCGCCGCAACATCGCCGCCGCCGGCGGTCACGCCCACGCGGGCGACCTGTTCGAGGCGCTGCCCGGTGACCTGCGCGGCCGGGTCGACCTCCTCGCGGCCAATGTGCCGTACGTCCCCACCGGCGAGGTCGATTTCCTGCCCGCGGAGGCGCGTGAACACGAGCCGCTGGTCGCTCTCGACGGAGGCGCGGACGGCCTGGACATCCTGCGCCGGGTCGTGGCCGAGGCGCCTCGGTGGCTCGCGCCCGGCGGCAGCCTGCTGATCGAGACGAGCGAACGCCAAGCCCCGGAAGCCGTCGCCGCGTTCACCCGCGGCGGCCTGTCGACCCGCCTGGCCGTGTCCGAGCGGCTGTACGCCAACGTCGTGATCGGAACCAAGGCCTAGGCCCGGCCTAGCCCAGTTCTAGCGGCGCACGGCGGCCTGGTCCCTCCGGACCAGGCCGCCGGACACCGGCGCCGGGCCGAGGTCGCGGTCGCCGTCCGCGTGGCGCAGGACCCAGTCGTCGAGGTCGCGTGCCGCTTCCAGGGGGTGTCCGGCCATACAGGCCCGCCAGCAGCGGGCCGCGGCACCCTCGGGGGAGCGCAGTTCCTCGCGGAAGCGGGCCTCGGCCGCCGCGAAGCACGCCCGCGCGGTCTGCGGGGGCACGCCCAGCACCTCGCCGACGCGGGCCCAGCCTGCGCCGCCCAGGCGCTCGGACACGGCGGCGGCTTCGAGGAAGCGGTGCGCGGCCCTGAGCACCTGGACGGCGTCCGCCAGTACGGCACCGGGAGAGCGGACCGTGCCGTCGGAACACAGCTCGTGCTCGCCGATCGGGACGGCGGCGCGCGCGAGGTCGGCCAGTTCGCACGCCTCGTAGGCCATCACCACGCGCGCTCGCGTCGCCTCCGTGTACGGCGCGGTGGCTCCCGCGTCACCTTCGGTCATGTCATCGGCCTCCGTCCCGGCGGTCCTTGGAAGATCACTGAGCCTCCCCGGCGTCAACTGCGCACGAAATAGAGGACGGTCATCGTGACGGCGGTGCTCAGGACGATGCTCCGCAGCAGCCGGGCGGGGAGACGGCGGGCGAGATGGGCGCCGCCGAAGCCGCCGGCCACCGCGCCGGCCAGCATGCTCGTGAGCACCAGTGGAGCGCTCCGCGCGTCCGAGGCGATGAGGAACAGCGCGGTCGCGCTGAGATAGACGGCCGCGAGCTGGGTGATCCGCATCGGATTGCCGGCCGCGGCGTCGACACCGAGGCCGATGCTCCACAGGGCGAGCATCATGATGCCTACGGCACCGCCGAAGTATCCGCCGTACAGAGCGAGGAGGAACTGGCCGGTCACCACGGCCCCTGAACCCATCGCGACCGGGCGGCCCAGCGTCGCGCTCAGCGCGCCGGAGAGGCGGCGCCCGAAGGCGAGCAGCACCGTGGCGAACGCCAGCAGCCACGGCACCGCGGCGTCGAAGACCTCCGACGGCAGTGCCAGCAGCAGACCCGCACCGAGGCCGCCCCCGATCACACTGGCTGTGGTCAGCGCCGTCATGGAGGTGCCCCCGACCGGGGTGAGCTCGCGTCGGTAGACCCAGGCGCCGGCCACCGCGCCGGGGACGAGGGCGATCGTCGACGAGGCGTTCGCGGTCACCGGGGACAGGCCGACGGCGACCAGCGCGGGCAGCGCCACGAAGGTGCCGCCTCCGCCGACGGCGTTGAGCGCGCCGGCGGCGACACCGGCCAGCAGGACGAGCAGGGTCTCGGACACCTGCCGAGCATCGCCCCCTGTGCGGCCGGTTCACAATGCGCGATCCGCACACCCAGCCTAAGGCTGTGCCATAGGCTCGGGCACGTGCGCTATGACCTGGACGATCTGCGGCTCTTCCTCGCCATCGTGGCGGAGGGGTCGATCACGGCGGGCGCACGCAGGATGCACCTGAGCCTGCCGTCGGCCAGCGCGCGGGTGCGCGCGCTGGAGCACCACGCCGGCGTGGACCTGCTGGTGCGCGGCCGCCGGGGGGTACGGCCCACTCCGGCGGGGACGACCCTGGCCCGGCACGCCCGCGAGGTCGTCGACCGGACGGCCCGGCTCGACAGCGCCGTCGCGAGCTACACCAAATCACCAACCACCCGGCTGACCCTGCTGAGCGGCAGTTCGGCGATGCACCGACTCGTGCCGCGGGCCCTGGTCTCGTTCCTCCAAGCCCACCCGGACGTCGACGTCACGGTCCGGGAAAGCCGCACCCCGCACACTGTGCGCATGCTCGCCGACGGCGAGGCGGACCTGGGAGTCGTGGTCGACGACGAGGCCCGCGACCGCGGCCTCGACCTGGAGGCCCTAGGCGACGACTTCCTGGTCGTCATCGGCCAGTCCGGCGGGATTCTCGTCGGCCGGAGCGCGGTGTCCTACAGCGAGGTGGCCGAGCACCCGCTCGTCGGGCTCGACGCCGACTCCGCGCTGCGCCGCTGGATCGAGGAGCACCTCGGTCCGCACGCCCCGGCGGCGCGGTATCGCACCACCGTCGCCGACCTCAACGTCCTCATCGCCCTCGCCGCCGCCGGCGTCGGGCTCGCCGTCGTACCGCGCCGCGCCCTCGACCCGGGCCGGCCGCTCGACGTGTGCGAACTGCGAGATCCCTGGGCCCGCCGTCACCTCCTGCTGGCCTGGGGCGTCAACGACCGGCCCGCGCCCGCCGCGGCGCTGGCCGAACACCTGCGACAGGCGGCACTGCCCGAGCCTGCCGCCACGGGGCAGACGGGAATGTGACGACAGGGCCCAGGACCTACCGGGCCCACTTCGGCGTCCACGTCCCGGCGTCACGCCGGACGGCGCCGAGGTGGGCTCGGAGCGCGGGCGACGAAGGTGGGTACGGCATCGAGATCCACGGCCGTCAGCGTAGAGACACAACCCACGGTTGTGGCGACCCGGCCCGCTGGTTGTTTGATCTGCTGACCTGTTCCCCGCTTTGATGTCGCTGGCCGACGTGAGGTTGTTCAGGGCGACAGCGAGGGGTGTGCCGGCGATGGGGGCGAGGCGGTCGCTGGGGAGGCCATTCGGATGGCTGTGGGCGGCCTACGCCGTCAGTACGTTCGGCACGCGCCTCGCGTTCGACGCCTTTTCCCTGATCGCGGTGCTCGTGCTGCACGCCGGGCCGACCGCGGTGTCCGCGCTGGCGGCCACCGGGCTGGCGGTGGGGGCGGTGGTGGCGGTTCCGCTCGGCCCGTGGGTGGAGTTCCGCCGCAAGCGGCCGGTGATGGTCGCGATGGACCTGATCCGGTTCGCGGCCGTGCTGAGCGTGCCCGCCGCGTTCGCGCTCGGCCGGCTCACGTTCGCCCACCTCCTGCTCGTGGCGGTCGTCGCCGCGGCGGCCGACATCACCTTCATGGCGGCGTCCGGCGCCTTCCTCAGGGCACTCGTGCCGCGCGAGGACCGGCTCGTCGCGAACGGCAGGTTCGAGGCCACGACCTGGACCGCCACCATCCTCGGACCGCCCATCGGCGGGGCCGCGATCGGGCTGTTCGGCCCGGTGACGACCCTGGTCCTCGACGCCGTCAGCTACCTGCTCTCGGCCCTGGGGATCCGCGCGATCGGCGGCAAGGAGTCCCCACCCGCGCGCTCCGAGCCGCCTGCCCGCTTCCGGGCGGGCGACCTGCTCGAAGGGTGGCGGCACATCCTGGCCGGCCCGGCGCTGCGGCCTCTGTTCCTCAACACGATCGCGGTCAACGGTCTGACCATGGCGACCTCGCCACTGCTCGCCGTCCTCATGCTCGGCCACCTGGGATTCGCGCCCTGGCAGTACAGCCTCGCCTTCGCGGTGCCCTGCGTGGGCGGCCTGATCGGCTCACGGCTGGCCCCCCGGCTCGTCGCGCGGCACGGACACCGCCGGGTCATGCTCACGGCCGGGGCACTGCGCGCCTGCTGGTTGATCGGGCTGGCCTTCATCCAGCCCGGTACGCCCGGTCTCGTGCTGGTCATGGCCGTAGAACTGGGGATGATCACGTGCTTCGGCGTGTTCAACCCGGTGCTCTCCACCTACCGGCTCGACCACACCGCGAAGGACCGGGTCGTGCGCACTCTGTCGGCGTGGTCGGTCACCAGCAAACTCACCATCGCGGCCCTCACCGCCCTGTGGGGTCTGCTGGCCGGTCTCGCCGGAACCCGCACCGCGATCGCGATCGCCGGTCTGCTGATGCTGGCGACCCCGCTGCTGCTGCCGAGACCCGACCGGTCCCCCAAGGATGAGCGGGACGCGGTCGGCAGCCCTGTGTGACGGAGGCCGGCGGCAGCCTTGTGCGACGGAGGCCTGCGTCAGGTCGTCGTGCCGCTGCCCGAGGGGCTGGGGCTGGGGTCGCGCCAGTCCCGGGGCCCGTGGCCGGGGAACTTGTGACGCCCGTCGCCGTGGTGCTTCTTCTCCTTCTCCCAGGTGCCCGACAGGACATGCGTGGCGGTCCTGGTGCCGTCGTCGGAGCGGGTGCCCACCAGGTAGGCCTTTTCACCCTTCTTGAGGGCGCCGGAGCCCGACGTGCCGTCCGTGCCGTCGCCGAAGACCTTCGTGTCCGAGCCAACGGTCCACGTCCAGGAAGCTCCGTCCTCGCTCTTGACCGTGACCTGGTCGCCGTCCGCCTTCTCGACGGTGCCCCGCTGCCAGACCCGGACGACCCAGTCACCGGTGTCGTGGTCCCGCACGGTCGCCTCGCCGTGCACCCCGCCGACGCCGAGCCCGAACCGCGGGCCACGGCCGTGGCGGTCACCGCGGTCGCCCGGTGACGGCGACGCGGATCCGGCGGCCGCGGGCACGGCCTCAGCGCCCGAGCCGGCCGAGTTTCCGGAGTTCCCCGAGGTGGCCGCGTAGGCGACCGAGCCGCCGAGCGCCAGGACGGCGACCGTGGCCGCCGCGGTGACCGCGCGGGCCCGGAAAGACTGCCGCCGCCACAACCCGCGCAGGGCCGCGCCCTGTCCCGACTCCCGTTCCGCTCCGCCGGGACCGGTGACCACCTCCCAGTCCGCGCCGGCGGTGTGTTCCTGGTCCGGATCGTGCGTCACGGTTCTCTCCCATCGGCCACGGCACTTGGCATCCCGACTGCCATGCCTTGCTGTGATTGTCCGTTGCGACCGATAAGAAACGGATAACCAGTTCCTGTGAATTCGGGCCGCGGCACCCGTCCCCGCCGCCGCTCGCGGCTAATCGGGCGTCTGCACGCGGGCGATGAGCAGCGCCACGTCGTCGGAGGTGTCCGGCTGGTGCAGGGTCCGCAGCAGGAGGTCGCACACCTCCTCCAGCGGGCGGTCGGGCCCTTCGAGCAGGGCCAGCAGGGCGCTGAGGCGTTCGTCGAGCGGGTGCTGCCGCGTCTCGACGAGGCCGTCGGTGTAGAGCACGAGCCGGTCGCCGGGTTCCAGGTCGACGGTGGTGGTGGAGAAGGCGACGCCGCCCACGCCCAGCGGTGCGCCGGTGGGCAGTTCGAGCAGTTCCGGGGGACGGCCGGCGCGCACCCGGGCCGGCGGCAGGTGCCCTGCGTTGGCGATCCGGCACTGCCGCAGCCGGGGGTCGTGGATGGCGTACACACAGGTGGCGATGGCCTCGTCCAGGCCCTCGGTGATCCTGTCGAGGTGCTCCAGGAGCCGGGCCGGGTCGAGGTCCAGGGAGGCCAGCGTGGTGGTGGCGGTACGCAGCCGGCCCATGGTCGCGGCGGCGTTGATGCCGCTGCCCATCACGTCGCCCACGACCAGCGCGGTCTTGCCGTCCTCCAACGGGATCACGTCGAACCAGTCGCCGCCGACCTCGGCGGTGGATCCCGCGGGCTGGTAGCGCGAGGCGACCTCCAGCCCGCCGGTCACGGTCGGGTGGCTGGGCAGCAGGCTGCGCTGCAGGGTGAGGGCGGTGTCGCGGGCGTTCTGATACCAGCGGGCGTTGTCGATCTGCACGGCCGCGCGCGACGCCAACTCACGCGCCAGCAGCAGGTCGTCCTCGCCGAACGGCAGCGGGTTGCGGGTGCGCTTGAGATCGAGGGCGCCGAGCACCTCACCGCGCGCGATCAGCGGCACGGCCAGATACGAGTGCACGCCCGCGCGGGCCAGCAGTTCCGCCGCCTGAGCCGAACGCGCGACGCGCGGCAGGTCCGCGGGCTCGACCCGTGCCACCAGGACCGGCTCGCCCGTGCGCACGCACTCGGTGACGAGGCGGTCGGCTGCGTACCGGACCACCTGCCCGGGCGGGTCGGCCGCGCGCAGCGCGTCCGGGGCGCGGTCGGCCTCGACGGCCAGGGCGCGGATCACGGCCGGTTCGGCGGGACCGAGCGTGCTGGGCCTGCCCTGCACCACCGCTTCCAGCAGATCCACGGCCGCGATGTCGGCGAGGTCGGGCACGGCCACCTCGGCCAGCTCCCCTGCGGTCCGCTCCAGGTCCAGCGTGGTGCCGATCCGGGTGGAGGCGTCGGCGATGACGGCAAGGCGCCGCCGCGCCGACTCGGTCTCGACGGCCGCCCGGTGCTCCTCGGTGACGTCCGCCACCGAGCCGGCCACGCCCAGCACGGTGCCGAGCGCGTCCTCCAGCCGGTACAGCGAGACCGACCAGGCGTGCTCCTCGTCCGGATCGGCCGGAGTACGGCCGACGGTGCGCTGATCGACGAGCGGCCGGCCCGTCCGCAGCACCTCGCGCGCCGCCGACTCGAAGGTGTCGGCGTCGAGATGCGGCAGGACCTCGCGGATCGTACGTCCCAGGTGCTCCTCGGCCGGGAGGCCGTTGAGCCGCTCCAGCGCCGGATTGACGGAGACGTACCGCAGGTCCGTGTCCAGGACGGCGAGACCGATCGGGGACTGCGCGACCATCCGCGTCGACAGCGCCACGTCCCGCTCCAGCTGTCGTACGGTCGTCCGGTCGGCGGCGAGCCCCAGGGCGTAGACGTCGCCCCGGCCGTCGAGCAGCCGCATGTTGCGGAACTCCACGAGCCGGGTGCTGCCGTCCTTGCGCCGGACCGGAAAGGCCCCGGCCCAGCCCTCGCCGGTGTGCATGACGTCGGCGAACAGCTTGACGACCAGGTCGACATGCTGCTCGTGGACCATGATCCGGGCCGCGTGCTGCCCCAGCGCCTCCCGTGCCGGGTAGCCGAACAGCTCCTCGGCCTGCGGGCTCCACAGCACGATGCGTCCCTCGGTGTCCAGGACCACCGAGGCCACGCCGAGCACATCGAGCAGCCCGCTCGGCCGCACCGACCCGCGCACCGGCTCATCGCCCTCCGGCACGGGAATCCCGGCTGCTGTCATGGCACGCACCGCCTTCGCCGTTGCTCGCGGCACGCCGTTCCCCCATGCCGACTCCCCTTGTTCTACCGCGCCCAACCGTCTCTGCGACGCCCTCGGCGGCTTATTCCACCATCCCTCAACACGGCGCGGCCGTCCGGCGAAGCCGCGGCGTGCGCGTGACCGGGGCGTCGGACAGCAAGACGTATCGCCTCACGCGGAGTTGAGCGGCCGGTCATCCCGCCCTCGCCAGGTATGACGGCTGTCTCAACCTCGTCACAGCCGCCCCAACCGGCATGCGGCAGTGCTTACATGAGGTCCAAGATTCACTTCGGCCCAGCATGTGATCGACGGGGGAGAGATGGACGTACGGCGTGGTGGATCCGGGGTGCGCCGCCCCGCGCAGACATCTCTGCGTCGCGGTGCGGTCCTCGCGGCGTGTGGACTGATGCTGACCGCATGCACGCAGGCGGGCGACGGCGGGGGCGGGAGCCGGCCGCCCGGGTCCGCGAAGGGCGCCAGTGGTTCTCCCTCGGCGAGCGCGGAGGCTGTGCCGCCCGCCGCGCCCACCAAGGAGGCCGACCCGGCCAGGGTCCCGAGAACGGCGTCGGCGGCGACGGCGCTCGTCCGCGCGGTGATCGCCGACCCGGAACTGGTCGGCGCCGGTGCGGTGCGCGCGACGCCGTACGAGAGCGACCCCGGCAGCTGGGCGGTGCTGGGCGCGGACTGCGCCTGGCAGCGCGAGCGGCTGCCGCGGGACGTACTCGCCACGCTCACCCGGTACTTCGAGGTGCCGGCGAAGAAGGGGCAGAAGGGCCAGGAGGCGACGCGGCTGTCGGCCACCGTCACCGTGCACCGGACGACTCTCGACGCCGCCTGGGAGCAGGCCGGAATGCTCGAAGAGGCGATGGGCTGTCCGCAGCAGACGCTGAGCGCCGACGAGCGGCTGACGGGGCTCGCGTCCTCCGCCTTCGGCTGGGGCGAGAACAGCAACTTCTACGCCGACGACGTGCTCCGCGAGGGGGGCGAGTGCCGCAGGGGTACCGGGAGCGGCTCGCGCCCCTACCACTGGACCCAGGCCACGTTCGGCCCAGTCGTCGTGAGTGTGTCCAGCTGCGGCGAGCAAGCCGGCAATGAGGGGCAGGCGGTGGACCCGGCGGACTCCCTCACCTTGATGCTGAACCGGGCCGAGGACAAGATCGGGCGCCCGGTCGGCCGGGCCTCCGGCACGGCCACACCATCCGCCGGCGAGGGAGGTGCGTGATGGAGCGGCTGCTGCCGTCGGACCCGTCGCGCCTGGGCGAACACCGGCTGCTGGGGCGGCTGGGCGCGGGCGGCATGGGCGTGGTGTACCTGGCGCGTACGGACGCCGGGGAGCTGGCCGCCGTGAAGGTGATCCAGCCCGAGTACGCCGACGAGGCGGAGTTCCGGACCCGGTTCCGTCGTGAGGTGGCCGCGGCCCGGCAGGTCGCCAGCCCGTGGGTGGTGCGGGTGACCGGCGCCGACACTCAGGCACGGGCCCCCTGGCTCGCGACCGCGTTCGTGCCCGGGCCGTCGCTGGCCGAGGCCGTCGCCGCCCGCGGCCCGCTGCCCGGATCCGCGGTGCGCGTGCTCGGCGGGATGCTGGGGCGGGCCCTGGCGACCGTGCACGGTGTGGGGCTGGTGCACCGGGACGTCAAGCCCGGCAACGTCCTGCTCGCCCTGGACGGTCCGCGGCTGATCGACTTCGGCATCGCGCGTTCCACGTCGGCCGAGGAGACGGCGCTCACCGCAGACAGCGTGGTCGTGGGCACCCCGGGCTTCCTCTCACCCGAGCAGGCGCGGGCGGGGCGGGTCGAGGCGGCGAGCGATGTGTTCTCGCTGGGCTGTGTGCTGGCGTACGCGGGCACCGGCCGTCCGCCCTTCGGCACCGGCGCGGTCGACGCCCTGCTGTACCGCACCGTGCACGACGAGCCCGACCTCGACGGCATCGCGGACCAGGACCTGCGGGCGCTGCTGGCGCGCTGCCTCGCCAAGGACCCCGCCGCCCGGCCCACGGCGGACGAGGTCGCGGTCGCGCTCACTCAGGAGGTGCCGGACGGCTCCGTCGACTGGCTGCCGGACGCGGTCGTACGGACGATCGCCGACCGGTCCGCCGAGATGCTGGCACTGCCCGCCGTCGAACCCACCGAGGTGTCGGGCTCCTCGGACGCGGTGCCGCCGGACCGGCGGCGGTTCCTCGCCCTGGCGGCGGGCGGCACCGCGCTGGTCGCCGCCGGCGGCGGGACCGCCCTGTGGGCCGCGCTGCGCGACGGCGGTTCGGGCGGGCGCACCCCCGCGGCCCGCCGGTGGGTGATCGGCGTCCAAGCGGACCTGACCGGCCCTCAGAAGGCGGCGGGCCGGGCGCAGGAGCGGGCGGCACGGCTGGCCGTCGAGCAGTTCAACTCCCGTGAGAACAAGCCCTTCACGCTCGCCCTGGAGGTCGTGGACGACCAGGGCGGCGCGGCCGGGGCGCGGTCGGCGGCCCGGCGGCTGACCGGCGACGACGACGTGCTCGCCGTCCTCGGCCCCACCGGCTGGACCTCCGCCGAGGCCTCCGTGGAGACCTACGAGACCGCGGGCCTGCCCCTGTTGACCGTGTCGGAGGTGTCCGTCTCCTCGACGAACTCCGCCCTGGTCCTCGACCCGAAGGTGTACTTCCACGCCGCCCCGCTCATCATGACCGCCGGCTACATGACTGACCTGACGCTGGCCGCGCAGGGCTCCCGCCGGATGGGCCTGCTCGTCGACCGCGCGGGACGGCTGACCGGCTGGGAGACCTCCGAGATGGCCTACAACGTGGCGGCCACGGCCAAGCTGGAGCTGTACGACCGTTTCGTCCCGGCCGCCGCGCCCGATCCGTCCGTGGTCCTGCCCGACATGCTCGGCCGCGGCATCGACAGCCTCTACTACACCGGAACCCCCGAGCGGGCCGCACTGGTCGCCCGCGCTCT
This sequence comes from Streptomyces sp. NPDC050619, assembly GCF_040654815.1. Lineage (NCBI taxonomy): Bacteria > Bacillati > Actinomycetota > Actinomycetes > Kitasatosporales > Streptomycetaceae > Streptomyces > Streptomyces sp. NPDC050619. Next base: position 191,836 of record NZ_JBFAIR010000003.1, read on the forward strand.
GGCCGAGCGGGGCTTCGACGGGCCGCGGTTCCTCGACCATCCCGCGGCCACGGACGCCTTCGTCACCGCGGCCGGGCAGGCGGCCGAGGGCTGGGAAGTGCTCGCCCCCTACGTCACCTCCGACGCCCCGGCCGTACGCACCTTCGTCACCGACTACCGCGAGCGGTACGGCGGCACACCGGGCATCTGGGCCCCGGAGGCGTACGACGTCACCCGCCTGATCATCGACCGGATCACCGCCCTCAGGACGAGGAACGGCCGGCGCCCCAGCCGGGCCCAACTCGCGGCAGCCCTCCTCAAGGCCGACTTCAAGGGACTGACCACCACCTACGCGTTCGAGAAGGACCGGACACTGCGCCTGAGCCACCTGTACCGACTGCGGGTCACCGGCGGCCGTTTCCGGTACGTCGACCTCGTGCCCATGGGCGGCTGAGGCGGAGGCGCCGGATGCGAGCACTGACAGCGGCGGACCCCGAGGAGGTCGGCGGGCACCGCCTGCTGGCCCGGCTGGGCGCCGGCGGCATGGGCGTGGTGTACCTGGCCCGTACCCGCCGGGGGCAACTCGTCGCGCTCAAGGTGATCCGCGTCGAGCACGCCGCCGACCCGCACTTCCGGGCCCGGTTCCGGCGTGAGGCGCGGCTGGCGGCACAGGTGCGGGGCCGTTGGGTGGTGCCGGTGACGGACGCCGACGCCGAGGCCCGCGCGCCCTGGCTGGCCACCGCGTTCGTCCCCGGTCCGGCGCTGGCCGAGGCGGTGGCCGGCCACGGACCGCTGCCGGTGCGGAGTGTGCTCGTCCTCGGCCGGCGCATCGCCGACGCGCTGACCGGCCTGCACACCACCGGGCTGGTCCACCGGGACGTCAAGCCCGCCAACATCCTGCTCGCTCAGGACGGCCCCCGCCTCATCGACTTCGGCATCGCGCGGGGCGCCGGAGCCACGGCCCTGACCGCCCCCGACGCGGTGATCGGCACGCCCGGTTACCTTTCGCCCGAGCAAACGCGCGCGTACGGCGACGAGGTGGGCCCCGCGAGCGACGTCTTCTCGCTGGGCGGCGTCCTGGCCTACGCGGCCTCGGGGCGGTCGCCGTTCGGCGGCGGCGACCCCGCGACGGTCCTGTACCGCACCGTGCACGAGGAGCCGGACCTGGACGGCCTCGCCCGGCTGCCCGGCCCGGCGCGCGACGCCATCGCCCGCTGCCTGGCCAAGGACGCCACCGAGCGCCCCACCGCGGCCGAACTCCGCGATCTGCTGGACGACTTGAGCACCCGGCGGGACCCCCGCCTGACCCTCGCGGACGCACCGCTCGGTCCGGACGCCCCGGACGGCGACTGGCTGCCACCCGCCGTGCTCCGCATGGTCGCCGAGCGCGCGGCCCGCGCCCTGGATCCGCCCGCCCGCACCGCCGCGCCCGCGGCCCCCGACACGCCGCACACCTTCCCGACCAAGGCGTACGACGACTCGGCCGAACAGACGCTGTCCGCCTCCCGCCGCCGGATCCTGGCCGTCGGCTCGGCGGCGGCCGCCGTACTCGTCACCGGTGGGATCGGCGCCGTGGCCCTGACGACGGGAGACGACACCGCGAAGGGGAACGGCGCCGCCGGCCTGCCCTCCCACACCATCGGCCTGCAAGGAGTCGGCACGGAGCAGGAACGCGGCGCCCGCCTCGCGGTCGCCGCCCACAACGCCCGGGAAGACGTCCGCTTCCGGCTCGCCCTGAAAGCCGTCGACGACCATGGCACGGCCCCCGAAGCCGAGAACGCGGCCCGCGAACTGATCGCCGACCCCGCCGTGCGCGCGGTGATCGGTCCCACCACCAGGGCCGCGGTGGGCGCGGCGGGCCCGCTGTTCGCGAAGGCGAACATGCCGATGGTGCTGGTGTCCTCGGACGGCAGCCCACTCAGCACCACAACGACAGAAAGTCTGTGCATCACCCGGGTCGGCGACGACGACCTCGGCATGCCCCTGGTCTACTACCTCACCCTGGCGGCCTCCGCGCCCCGGACCGCCGTCATCGAGGACCGGGCGGCGGGCAAGACGGCGGCAGACCTGGCCCGCACCGTCCGCGACAGGCCACCCGGCGGCGGAACGGTGAGCATCCACTCCGTGCCCGCCGACGAGGACGACTTCCGCCCCGCCGTCGCCCGGGCGCTGGCCGCCAAGCCCGGCGCCGTCGTCCACGCGGGCGTCTCACCCGCCCGGGCCGCCGCCTGCGCCCGCGCCCTCGCGGCGGCGGGATTCACCGGCCCCCGCACCGCCGTCGAACCCGTCATGCGCTCCGCGTTCCTCAAGGCGGCGGGCGGGGCCGCCGAGGGCTGGGTGTTCGCCGCGCCGTACACCCAGCCCCAGTCGGCCACCACCAAGGCCGCCCGCGCGTTCACCGCCGCCTACCGCACCCGCTACGGCGCCGCCCCCGGCCGGTGGGCCGCCGAGGCGTACGACGCCGTGAACCTGATCGCCCGCACGCTGACGGCACTCGGCGGCGGAGCCGACGTCACCGCCGGTCAGGTCACCGGCCGGCTGTTCCAGACGTCGACGGACGGAGTGGCCAAACCGATCCGCTTCGACAACCCGCACACCTTCGACTCCGAGCACGCGAGCTTCCTCTACCGGGCCACCGAGGGGCGTTTCCGGTTCCTGGGCCGATACGACCGCGTGGACGCCTGACACGCGTCGCCCGGGCCTGCCGTTCGGGCGACTACGAGGTGCCGTTCCAGTCGTACGGACCGCCGCCGCGCCACTCGATCAGCCCGGGGTCGTCGACGGCCGTGTCCTCGGCAGGCACGCCCGCGCGGCGCAGGAATTCCAGCACGTCGAAGAGGCTGTACGCGGTGCCCGCCGGCTCGCCGTGAATCGTCACCTCGCGCCCGCCGTCGGGCGAGGGCGCGAGTACGACCACGGTCGGCTGCTCGTCCATAGCACCACCATGCGCCGCAACGGGCCGGGACGCAGCTTGACTGACGCGCGACGGCCCATTCGCGCCCTCTGCATACACCTTCTGCATACACCTCTGGACGGACCTCTCCACGCACCTCGGGTTCGCCGGTAGTGCTCCGCCGGAGGTGGTGGTTTTCTGGGGTGGGGCGGTTTCGCGGAGCGTCCGTGGTACCGCGCCGCGGCCACGAGAGGAGCGATCACGATGGAGGATCAGCGACCGCACCCGGAATCCGTCTCGGTGGAGATCAGCGGATGCAGCAAGCACGACGCCCGGATCGTGTTCGACACCCTGTGCGCCTGCTTCGCGTCCGACCGGTGCGCCGACGACGTACCCGAGGAGCTCTCTCAGACCCGCCCGACGGTGTGGCTCGGCACGTTCGACGTCGCCGAACCGCACGAGGGCGCCCGCCCGGCCCGGCTCTCGGCCTCCGTCGAGGCCGACATACAGGGCGGCTACTGGGCGATCGACCGTTTCCGCACCACCCTGGACTCCCTCTTCTCCGTGCACGACCTGTCCACGGCCTCCGGAGACCAGGAGAAGGAGCTGCACGTACGGCTGGAGAGCAGGTGAGGGCTACCGGTCCGCACCAAGGAGGGCCAGCACCGCACGCCGGTAGACGGCGTGGACCGCGGGCAGGTCCGTGAGGCGGGCGCGCTCGTCCACCCCGTGCAGTCCCTCGTAGCGCACCCCGAAACCCGCGGTGGCCGGGATGCCCTCGCCCGCCAGCAGGTTGCCGATGTTGGACGGGCCCGCGGTCTTCGCCCGGACCGGCAGACCCTCGCCGGCGGCGGCGTCGAGGAGGGCGGCGGCGGGCTGCTCGTCCCCGCTCAGCCGGTACGGCGGCCAGGCGGCCACCGGGGTGATGCCGGTCGGCCGCGGGGCCGGCCACCGCGCGTCCAGCTCCGCCGCGGCGGCCCGGACCAGGGCTTCGGCGGCCCCGGCGCCGAAGGCCGGGGTGGTGCGGATGTCCACACCCAGCTCGCACAGATCGGGCACCACCGAGAAGCCCTGCCCGCCGTGGCACGAGGTCACCGACAGTTTCGGCGGCAGCGGGAACTCCGCGCCCCCGCCCGGGAGCTCGGCCGCCTCCAGCAGGCCCACGAGACGGGCCGCGCGGGACACGGCCCCCATGGTGGACCGGCTCGACCCCGAGTGGCCCGAGGCCGTGTGCACCGCGAGCGTTGCCCGCCACAACCCCCGACCGCCGACGACGACCTCGTCCATCCCGGGGTAGCCGATCATCACCCCGGCCGGGCGGTGCGCGACCGGATCGGCCAGGTAGGCCCGGGCACCGCCGAAGCCGCCCGTGTGCTCGTCGACGTCGAGCAGCACGGCAAGGCCGCCGCGCAGGGCGTCCCGGCGGTCGTGCAGGTCGGACGCGAGATGGCAGAACATCGCCGCGGCGAGCTTGGAGTCGGCCGCGCCCCGTCCCAGCAGCCACCCGTCGACGACGTCGCCCGAGGCCGGCGGGAAAGACCAGGCCGCCTCGTCGCCGTACGGCGCGGTGTCCACGCAGGCGTCCAGCGCCCACCAGGGCCCCGGCCGGTCGCCGGAGACCTCCACCAGGAGGGCGACCGCGCCGCCTGAGTCGTCGTACAGCCGCCGATGCGGCAGGCCGCGGGCGGCGAGCCAGTCCTCGAAGACGGTGAGGACGGGGCCGTAGTCGTCGATCCCGGCTCGGCTGGGGCGCCGGATCAGCTCTTGGGCGAGCCGCACGACCGAGGCCGTCCGGTCTGGGTTGCTGTTCACATCGCACAGTCTCGTCGGGTGGGGCGTGCGAAACGGAGCAGGATCATCCCAGTGAGGTAGTGGCAGAACGATTCGCCGGGTGAACTGGCGCGGCAATCGATCAACCGCGTGGGGCGGAACGCCGATGCTGAAGCGGCAGTTCAACCGGCTGCTCCAGTTCACCAGCCAAGGAGCTTCCCTTGCGTGTACGTCGTTTGGTCTCCCGCGCCCTCGGTTCCGCCGTCCTCGTCCTCTCGTCCATGGGCGCGGTGAGCGCCACCGCGAGCCCGGCGGCCGCCGACCCGTGCGGATTCTTCGAGACCGGCTCCGACGCCTTCTACAACCACTGCACCTCCGACGGCTCGAACGTGGTCATCAAGGTCGAGGTCGCCTTGGCGCCCGACTACGAGCGCTGTGTCGGGCCCGGCAAGACCTGGCTGGGCCCTGCCAGCAAGATCCAGGGTGCGCACTACGTCAACCGCACGTGCTGACGCGATAGGTCCCGGCTGTGCTCCGTACCGCCCTCTCCTGGACGGTGCGGAGCACTTTTGCGCGTCAGGGTAGGAGTATCGCGGCCACCTTGCGCACTACCTGGGTCCCATCGCCGGTCCTAGGGTCGAGGGCATGGACAGCGACAACCAGCTCGGCCGGTTCCTGCGTGCCCGCCGAGCCCTCGTACAGCCGGAGGACTCGGGGCTGCCGGCCGGCAGCCGGCGCCGGGTCGCGGGCCTGCGCAGGGAAGAGGTCGCGATGCTGGCCGGGGTCAGCTCCGACTACTACGTGCGCCTGGAACAGGGCCGGGAACGACACCCCTCGGCCCAGGTGATCGACGCGCTGGCGCGGGCCCTCGGTCTCGAGGACGACGCCGTCGACCATCTGCACGGGCTTGCGCACCCCGCCCCCCGCCGAACCCGGACGCCTTCCCGGCCGGAGCAGGTCAGCCCGGTGCTGCTGCGGATGATGGAGGGCTGGCACCGCACCCCGGCGGTGGTCCTGGGCCGCTGTCTGACCGTGCTGGCCCACAACGCCCTGGGCCGCGCGCTGTTCGCCGGGCACACGCACAGCTCGGACCTGCTGCGGCTGGTGTTCCTCGACCCGGACGCGCGGGAGTTCTATCCGGACTGGGAACGCGTGGCGGTCAACACCGTGGCCGGGCTGCGCTCGGCCGCCGGAACCGACCAGGACGACCCGCGGCTGATCGAGGCGGTCGGCGAACTGTCGCTGAAGAGCGCGGAGTTCCGCACGCTGTGGGCCCGTCACGACATTCGCCAGAAGACCCGTGAGACCAAGCGCTTCAGGCATGCGCTGGTCGGCGAAGTGGTCCTCGACTACGAGTCGCTGACCGTCAACAGCGCCCCGGGCCAGCAACTGGTCGTCTACCAGGCCGAGGCGGGCAGCCCGTCCGAACAGGCGCTGTCCCTGCTGGGCAGCCTCGGCGCCGACGACACCTCCTCCACCGACGACACCTCCACCACCTCCTCCACCCGCTCCACCGCACCTTCGAACAAGGACTTTCGCACATGAACGACGACACACCGGTCTGGTTCATCACCGGCTGCTCCACCGGCCTGGGCCACGCCCTGGCCACCACCGCCCTCGACCGCGGCCACCGCGTGGCGGCCACCGCCCGCGACCCGCACGCCCTCGCCGGCCTGACCGCCGGCCACGGCGACCGTGTCCGCACCCTGGCCCTCGACGTCACCCAGCCCGCTCAGGTCGCCGCAGCCGTCAAGCAGGCGGAAGCGGAGTTCGGGCGGATCGACGTCCTGGTGAACAACGCCGGATACGGCTATCTCGCCGCCGTCGAGGAGGGCGAGGACGAAGAGATCCGCGCCCTGTTCGACACCAACGTCTTCGGCCTCGTCGAGACCACGCGGGCCGTACTGCCCGGCATGCGCGCCCGTCGCGCCGGCCACATCGTGAACATCTCCTCGCTCGGCGGCCTCGCCGCCTTCGGCGCCACCGGCTACTACCACGCCACCAAGTTCGCGGTGGAGGGCCTGTCCGAGTCCCTCGCGGCCGAGGTCGCCCCGCTGGGCATCAAGGTGACGATCGTCGAGCCCGCCGCGTTCCGCACCAACTGGTCCGGGCCCTCCATGCGCCAGTCCGCGCACGTGATCGACGACTACGCGGACACCGCAGGCGTCCGCCGTACGAGCACCCTGTCCACCTACGGCCACCAGCCGGGCGACCCGCTGCGCGCCGCCGCGGCCGTCGTCGACGCCGTCGAGTCGGCAAAGCCCCCGCTGCGTCTGCTGCTGGGAAAGGCCGCGTACGACATCGCCACCGCGCGGCTCGACACCCTCAGGGACACGTTCGACAACTGGCGGGACGTCACCCTCAGTGCGGATTTCCCCGCCGCCTGACGTGGTCGGCATCACCTCCCCCCGATTGTGCAACTAGTTGCACAAAGCGCGTGCGGTCGTCTACAACAAGAGGGCATGACACCGCCGCGCACGGAGGGCCCGATGAGCCGTTACCCGCACTTGCTGACCCCGCTCGACCTGGGCTTCACCACGCTGCCCAACCGCGTCCTCATGGGCTCGATGCACGTCGGCCTGGAGGAGGCCGAGCGGGGCTTCGAGCGGATGGCGGAGTTCTATGCCGCCCGGGCGCGCGGGGGAGTGGGGCTGATCGTCACCGGCGGCATCGCGCCCAACGAGGCGGGACGGCCGTACGAGGGCGGCGCGAAGCTCACCACCGACGCGGAGGCCGAACAGCACACGCTCCTCACCGGTGCCGTACACCGCGAGGGCGGCCGGATCGCGATGCAGATCCTGCACTTCGGCCGGTACGCCTATCACCGGGACCTGGTCGCACCGAGTCCCCTCCAGGCGCCGATCAGCCCCTTCCCGCCGCGCGAACTCAGCGACGCCGAGGTCGAGATGACCATCGACGACTATGTCTGCGCCGCCCGCCTGGCCCGGCAGGCCGGCTACGACGGCGTCGAGATCATGGGCTCCGAGGGCTACCTCATCAACGAGTTCATCGCCGCGCGGACCAACCACCGCACCGACCGCTGGGGCGGCTCGTACGAGAACCGCATGCGCTTCCCCGTCGAGATCGTCCGGCGGGTGCGGGAGGCCGTCGGCGAGGACTTCATCATCGTCTACCGCCTGTCCATGCTGGACCTCGTCCCCGGCGGCTCGACGCTCGACGAGGTGATCACGCTCGCCCGGGCCGTCGAGGCCGCCGGAGCGACGATCATCAACACCGGCATCGGCTGGCACGAGGCCCGCATCCCCACCATCGCCACCTCGGTGCCGCGCGGCGCCTACACCTGGGTGACCAAGAAGCTCATGGGCGAGGTGTCGGTCCCGCTGGTCACCACCAACCGCATCAACACCCCGGAACTCGCCGAGGAGTTGCTGGCCTCCGGCGGTGCGGACATGGTGTCGATGGCCCGGCCCATGCTCGCCGACCCCGACTTCGTCGCCAAGGCCGCGGCCGGCCGCCCCGAGGCCATCAACACCTGCATCGGCTGCAATCAGGCGTGCCTGGACCACACGTTCAGCGGGCAGATCACCTCGTGCCTGGTCAATCCCCGCGCCTGTCACGAGACCGAACTGGTCCTCTCCCCGACCCGGCTGCGCAAGCGGGTGGCCGTGGTGGGTGCGGGCCCGGCGGGTCTCGCCTGTGCCGTGAGCGCGGCCGAACGCGGCCACGACGTAACGCTGTTGGACGCGGAGAGCGAGATCGGCGGCCAGCTCAACGTCGCCCGCAAGGTCCCCGGCAAGCAGGAGTTCGACGAGACGATCCGCTACTTCCGCCACCGGCTCGACGAACAGGGCGTGGACGTACGGCTGAACACCTGGGTGGGCGCGGAGGATCTCTCCGGCTACGACGAGGTCGTCGTCGCCACCGGCGTCACCCCGCGCGTCCCTGACATCCCCGGCGCCGACCATCCCAGCGTCGTCGGCTACCTGGACGTCCTGCGCGACGGCGCCCCCGTCGGCGACCGTGTCGCCGTCCTCGGCGCGGGCGGCATCGGCTTCGACGTCGCCGAGTACCTCACCGACGGCGGTGACAAGGCGAGCGAGGATCCGGCGACGTACTTCCGCCAGTGGGGCGTCGACATGGACTACGCGGCACCCGGCGGACTGGCGGCCCCCGAGCGGCCCGCCCCGCCGCGCACCGTCCACCTGCTCCAGCGCAAGACCAGCAAGGTCGGCGCGGGCCTCGGCAAGACCACCGGCTGGATCCACCGCGCCGAGCTCAAGCACCGCGGCGTCACCATGGTCGCGGGCGCACGCTACGACCGTATCGACGATGCCGGACTCCACGTCACCGTCGGTGACACGAGCACGGTCCTGGAGGTCGACACCGTCGTGCTGTGCACGGGACAGGATCCGCGCCGCGACCTGTACGAGGCGCTGGTCGCCGCGGGCCGGAATCCGCATCTGATCGGCGGTGCCGACGTGGCCGCCGAACTGGACGCGAAACGGGCCATCAAGCAGGGCACCGAGCTGGCGGCGACGCTCTAGGCGCGTACGGAGGCGTCCCTAGGATGACTTCATGTCACTGCCGCACGCGATTCTCACCGCCCTGCTCGAGAAGCCGTCGTCGGGTCTTGAGCTGACCCGCCGGTTCGACAGGTCGATCGGATACTTCTGGTCGGCGACGCACCAGCAGATCTATCGCGAGCTGGGAAAACTGGAGGCCGAGGGCTACATCCGCGCCCTCCCGGCCGAGCAGCCGGCGCGCGGGCAGAAGAAGAGCTACGAGGTGCTGCCCGCGGGACGCGCCGAACTGGCCCGTTGGAGCGCGGCGTCCCAGGACCCCAAGCCGCTGCGTGACGTACTGCTGCTGCGGCTGCGCGCGGCGGCCGTGGTGGGCACCGCGGGCATCGAGAGCGACCTGCGCCGTCATCTCGACCTGCACCGGTTGCAGTTGGCCGAGTACGAGGAGATCGAGCGGCGCGACTTCCCGGCCGCCAAGGACAGCCCTCAGGACCGCCTGCGCCACCTCGTGCTGCGGGCCGGCATCGACCTGGAGACCTTCTGGATTCAGTGGCTCACCCACGCGCTGGAGGAGTTCGCCGACCTGCCCGGCGATCAGAGGCGGTAGGGCTTCGAGCGGCGGCGCAGGAACCAGGCCGTGGCCAGGGCGCCCGCCCCCACCAGGACCCCGCCGGCCGCCAGGGTGAGGGTGCCGTAGTCCGTGCTGGCACCGCCCAGACCGCCCATGACGCCGAGCGACGGGGAAGCCGTGGGGGAGGGCGTGACCGTGGGCGTGGGCGTGGGCGTGGCGGCCGGGGAGACGATGACGGACTGGGTGCCCGCCGTCGACCCGTCCCTGTTGCAGATCACGATCACGGTGTACGTACCCGGGCTCACGTTGGACCAGAGGGCCGACTGGCTGGCGTTGGTACCGGCCAGGTCCGCCTGACGGCCCTGCGCGAAGCTCGCCTGGCTGCTGGTGAGCAGCGAGGCTCTGCCGAATCCGTTGTTGCCGCTGGTGCACGCGCTGGTCGTGACCGAGACCGTGGACCCGGTGGTGCTCACCGAGATCCCGGACTGTGCGGCGGCCGGCCCGGCGGCCAGGGCGAGCGGCAGCGCGGCGGCGGCTGCCACGGCCGGGCCGTATCGGAGGAATGGCTGGATAGTGTGCATAGGACTGCCCTCCGGCGGCACGGTTGGCGGTACATCCCTTGCGCCGCCGAAGGTCGGGGAACGCCCGTGCTGCCTCAGGGGAAGCCAACGCGCCCACGGCCCGCTCCGCATGCGGAGCGCGACCGGTCAGGTGAACGTTCCCTTTTTCCTCTCCTTCTCCCTTCCTCCCTTTCGGCCGGTGGGAGGTGGTGACGTGAAGTGAGGTGAACTGGCTGTCATGGTCATGCCTGGACGTCGTAGGGAGGTGGCCGGGCGGCCGGCGAGGCAGCGACAGCAGCAGCGGTTGTTGACGGACCGTCCTGCGTAGTTACGTATGCTGAAGTTATTGACGACTGAACTCTCCTTGAGAGCTGGAGAGTTCATGTCCGTCGGCGCGGACCGCTGTCGTCGCTGTTCCCGCGCCGGTGCGGGCGGCCGGGGGGCCGGGCCTTACGCGGGCTCAGGCCCCCGGTCCCCGTCAGCGAGTTCAGGGACTGCTCCGTCCGGCCCCTCAATGGTGGCCACAGGATCGAGGCGGCACCACATTGGGCTGAGTGTCCGTCAGTGTCCCCCAGGAGAGGCTCCCTTATCGTGCGTGTCCAGTCCCTGACGCTGGCCGCGGCAGGCGCCGCCCTGCTCGCCCCGTCGACGCTCTCCACCGCCGCCGCCGAGCCCTTGGCCCACGGGGAGCGGGTGGCGCGGCACGAGGGCGACGTCCGCGCCGCCGACCTGCTGGCCGAGGTGCGCGACTGCGCCCCCGTCTCCCGCGGCCGTTACCGAAGTGACCACGGCACGCCCGCCGACATCCCGGTCTGCGGCACCCGGGACGCCGTGTTCTGGAAGGCCGACCTGGACATCGACTGTGACGGGCGGCCCGGCCGCCACTGCAACGCCCGTACCGACCCGGACTTCTCCGACGCCACGGCCTACCAGCAGTCCGACGGCCGCCCGTTGAGCGCCGAAGACCTCCCCTACATCGTCGTGCCCGCCCCGAGCCGCATCTGGAACTACCGCGACCACGGCGTCCGCGGCGGCTCGGTCGCGGCCGTCCTCCACGGCGACCGGGTGCAGTACGCGGTCGTCGGGGACGTCGGCCCCGACGGCATCATCGGCGAGGCGTCCTACGCCACCGCCGAGGCGCTCGGCATCCGCCCCGACCCGCGCGGCGGCGGCACGCCCTCGGACGTCACCTACATCGTCTTCAAGGGCAGCCGGGTGACACCCCTCGAGAACCACGCGGCCGCCGTGAAGCTCGGGGAGCGGCTGGCACGGCGGTTCGTGGGCGGCGGATGAGCTCCGGTGATTTGCTGGCTGTGAGCGACTCGACCAGGAGCTGACGAGCGAGCGCCGTCGCGCCCTGGCGGAACGCGCCGGTCTGCCCGCCGACGACCTGCTGCCCACCGTTCGCGCGGCGATGTTCAACGCGGTCCTGCGCGCGGCCGTCGAACACTATGCCTGGCGCACCGCCGACGCGCCGGCCGACCCCGCGACGGCGGAGGCCGAGCTGGGGGCGACCCGGCGCTCGGCGCTCGCCGTCGTGGCGGAAGGACTCAAGTGACGACGGTCTCCCGGAGGCGGGGTTTGGCCGTTCGGTGGCAGCAGACCGTTCCGTGACTTTTCGGCGGCATCAGACCTTTCGGTAGTCGTACGCCTCCGCGGCCGCCGCCTCCACCGCCGCGAGGTCGGCTCCGGTCGCCGCCGTGACGACCGCGGCCACCGCCCCCTCCACGAACGGAGCGTCCACCAGGCGCGTGCCGCCGGGGAGTTCGTCGCCCTCCGCGAGCAGCGCCTTCACGGTGAGCACCGAGCTGCCGAGGTCGGTGAGGACGGCGACTCCGGCACCCCGGTCGACGGAGGCGGCCGCCGCGGCGATCAACTCCGCGCTCGTACCGAGGCCGCCGCCCTCGGTGCCGCCCGCCGGGGCGACGGGCACCTCCGTGCCGCCGCTCGCCAGCCCCTTGGCCAACTCGGCCACCGATTCGGCGACCGCCGCGCTGTGCGACACCAGCACGATCCCGACCAGCTTCGCGTCACTCACCGGCCGCCTCCACCAGTCCCGCGACGAGCAGCGACGCCGACGTGGCACCCGGGTCCTGGTGCCCGATGCTGCGCTCCCCGAGATAGCTCGCCCTGCCCTTGCGGGCCTGCAACGGCGTGGTCGCCAGGGCGCCTTCCTCGGCGGCGGCCCGGGCCGCGGCGAAGCCGTCACCGAGCGCGGCGACGGCCGGCACCAGGGCGTCGATCATGGTCTTGTCGCCCGGTGCGGCTCCCCCGAGCGTCATCACCGCGTCCACGCCCGCGCGCAGCGCCTCGGCGAACTGCTCCTCGTCGACCTCGGCGGCCTCCCCGAGCGCCTTGCCGGTACGGCGCAGCAACGTCCCGTACAGCGGCCCCGACGCGCCGCCGACCGTCGAGATGAGCTGTCGTCCGGCGAGCGTGAGGACAGCACCGGGTGTCTGCGGTGCCTCCTTCTCCAGGGTCGCGGTCACGGCGGTGAACCCGCGCCGCAGATTGCTGCCGTGGTCGGCGTCCCCGATGGGCGAGTCGAGGGCGGTGAGCCGTTCCGCCTCGCGGTCGACGGACGCGGCGGTCACCGCCATCCAACGGCGGAAGAAGTCGGCGTCGAGCACTGGATCTCCTTGCGTGGTCGGTACGTTGCTGAACTCGGGATCCGCCCGTTCACATTCCCCAGCGCAGCCCCGGCGTCTTCACCGGCGCGTCCCACAGGCGCAGCAGCTCCTCGTCGATCTGGCACAGGGTGACGGAGGCGCCGGCCATGTCGAGCGAGGTGACGTAGTTGCCGACGAGAGTGCGGGCGACGGCGATTCCGCGCTCGGTGAGCACCCGCTGCACCTCGGCGTTGAATCCGTACAGCTCCAGCAGCGGTGTCGCGCCCATGCCGTTGACCAGGACGAGGACGGGGTTGCGCGGGCTGAAGTCGTCCAGGATCGCGCCGAGGGCGAAGTCGGCGATCTCCCGCGAGGTCATCATCGCCCGCCGCTCCCGGCCGGGCTCGCCGTGGATGCCGACGCCCAACTCCAGCTCGCCGGGCGGCAGATCGAAGGTGGGGCTGCCCTTGGCCGGGGTGGTGCACGCGCTCAGCGCGACCCCGAAGCTGCGCGAGTTGCCGTTGACCTGCTGGGCCAGCGCCTGCACGCGCTCCAGCGGCTGCCCCTCGTCCGCGGCGGCGCCCGCGATCTTCTCCACGAACAGCGTCGCGCCCGTGCCGCGCCGCCCGGCCGTGTAGAGGCTGTCGGTGACCGCCACGTCGTCGTCGATCAGGACCTTGGCGACCTGGATGCCCTCGTCCTCGGCGAGTTCGGCGGCCATGTCGAAGTTGAGCACGTCACCCGTGTAGTTCTTCACGATGAACAGCACCCCGGCCCCGCTGTCCACGGCGGCCGCCGCCCGCACCATCTGGTCGGGCACGGGTGAGGTGAACACCTCGCCGGGGCAGGCCGCCGAGAGCATCCCGGGCCCCACGAAGCCGCCGTGCAGCGGCTCGTGCCCCGATCCGCCGCCGGAGACGAGTCCGACTTTTCCGGCCACCGGAGCGTCCCGTCGTACGATCACCCGGTTCTCGACGTCGATGGCCAGCTCGGGGTGGGCGACCGCCATGCCCCGCAGCGCGTCGGTGACCACGGTCTCCGGGACGTTGATGAGCATCTTCATGGGTACCTCCTGGTGGGACTGGCGGTCTCGGGTGATCCGCTCCCGGCAGTATCGGCGCTGGAGGGGGCGCCGGTCACGTGTGCGGAGCTTCTTGGGCGCGTGCGGGGCGCCGCGCCCTCTACGGCCGTCTCGTCGGCGCCTGTTCGGGCGCCGGCGCGGACGACGCCCGGGCGTCGACCATCCAGCAGGCCGCGGTGAAGCGGACTTCCGCGCCGTGCACATACGGATCGAACGCGCGGCGGACCGTGTCGATGACCCGCGCGCGGGTCCGCTCATCAACCTCGGGCAGGGCCATGCCGACCGGACCGAGCCGGGTGAAGTAAGGAACGAGCTCGCTCTCCGGCAGGGTGCAGGCCACATCGACGGGCCGGATCTCGATCCCGGCCCAGCCGCTCTCCTCGAGGATGCGGCGGACCCTGACCTGGTTCGCGAAGGCGAACTGACCCGGCGCGTCCGGCCTGCGGACGGGCAGGTCGGGCAGGAGCGGTGCGGCGGCGCGTTCGGCCGTCGTCATGAAGGGATTCTCCGCGGCGTCGCGCCACGCCACGAAGCGCAACTCGGCGCCGCCGCGCGCGGCACGCCGCAGGTTCGCGAAGGCCCCGGCGAAGTCGCTGAAGAACATGACGCCGAAGCGCGAAATGATCGCGTCGAACGTCGCGGGCTCGAACGCGTGATCCTGCGCGTCGGCGCAGATGAAGTGTGCCCGCACGCCCTCCCGTTCGGCGCGCGCCCGCGCGGCGGCGATCATCGGGGCGGAGATGTCGATGCCGACGCACCGGCCCTCCGCGCCGAGCCGCCGCGCGGCGGCCACCGTGGTGCCGCCCGTGCCGCAGCCGACATCGAGCACCTGGCCGCCGCGTTCGGCAGGGACCACCTCGACGAGCAGGGATTCGATGGGCCGGAACAACGCGTCCAGCACCGCCTGCATGTCGACCCAGGCATGGCCGGCGGGACCGTGCCAGCGTGCCTTCTGTTCCTCATCGCTCTTGCGCGTCATGTCCACGATCGTCTCCTGTGGTTGCCCGCACCGGACGGAGATGACACGGTGCTACTTCAAGTCGACTTGAGGTCAAGAAGATGGCAGACCTGGACATCGCCGAGGTGGCGCGGCGCGCCGGTGTTCCCGCCTCGACGCTGCGGTTCTACGAGGAGAAGGGGCTCATCGCCTCGACCGGCAGGCGGGGTCTGCGCCGTCAGTTCGATCCCGGTGTGCTGGAACGGCTGGCGTTGATCGCCCTGGGGCGCGCCGCCGGCTTCTCGCTCGACGAGATCGCGCGCGTGTTCGTGCCGGACGGACATCCGCACATCGACCGGCGGATGCTCGCGGCGAAGGCGGAGGAACTGGACCGGACGATCCGCGAACTCGGCGCCCTGCGCGACTCCTTGCGGCACGCCGCCGCCTGCCCCGCGCCGAGCCACATGGAGTGCTCCACCTTCCGCCGCATCCTTCGGGCCGCGATGACCGGCCCGGTGCGGCGAGCCGGCGGCGGTCCGGGAGTGCTCGCACGCGGGAGCCGGGCGCCTCGGCCATAAAGCCGGTGTTCCAGGGGATCAGGCACCGGTCGCTCGGCCGAACGGCTGATGTCGGGCATGGGGGCCGCGGCCAAGGATGAGAGGGCAGCCGGCGCTGCCCTGACGGGGGTTTTAGGCGCTCGCCTCTTCGCACCCGTACACAGCCCCGCCGCGGCTGGAGAACCCCTGATCGGAGACGTCGCCCTCATGACAGCTGCCGTCGAGCTGGTCCCCGACCGCACCACCGCGGGGAGGAGGGCTCCGTACCGCCGTGCCCGAGCCGTCATCCGCCGCAACCGGGTCGCCCTGCTCGCCACCGCGACGATGCTGCCGCTGTACCTGATATGGGCGTTCTTCCGCGCCAACGGCGGCGGTGACCTCGCGGCCCAGGAGACCTGGGCACGCTTCGCCGCCGAGCACGGCGGTTCGGCGTACGGACTGTTCTGGTTCGGCGGGCTCCACACCGCGAACTACAGCGTGATCTCGCCGTATCTGATGGGCTTCTTCGGTGTGCGCACGGTCGCGGTCGCCTCGGGGCTGGCCGCCGGCTGGCTGGCCGCGGTCCTGTTCGTGCGGTCGGGGATACGGCGTCCGACGGCGCCCGCGCTGCTGGCCGCCTTCGGCCTGTGGACCAACATCGCCGCGGGGCGGGTGACGTTCGCGCTCGGTGTCGCCTTCGCGCTCGCGGCCTGTGTGCTGCTGGTGGGGGAGCGGCGTGTGGTGCTCGCGGCGGGGTACGCGATGCTCGCGACGGCGGCGAGCCCGGTGGCCGGACTGTTCCTGGTGGTGGCGGGCGCGGCCTACGGACTGCTCCGGGACTGGGCGCGGGCCGCCGCGCTGACGGTGCCGCCGTTCGTGGTGGTGGGGGCGACCACGCTGTTGTTCCCGTTCCACGGCCAGGAGCCGATGGCGGCGGGGCGGATCCTGTGGCCCGCCGTGCTGGGACTGGCGGTGGCGGTCCTGTCGCCGCGCGACTGGCGGGTGGTGCGGTGGGGCGGCGCCGTGTACGTGGCGGGAGTCCTGCTGACGTACCTGATCCCCTCGCCGATCGGCGCCAACGTGGAGCGTTTCGCGCTGCTGTTCGCGCCGGCCGTGCTGCTCGCCGCCGTGCTCTCGGTCAGGCGGCGCGACTGGTACCGGCGCGGTGCCCTCACCCTGGCGCTCGTCGGGTCCTTGACCTGGCTGGGGTCGGGGACGCCCACCTCCTTCCTGCGGGGCTCGCCCGGGGTCCCCGCGTGGGCTGCCGACTCGCACGGTGTCGTACGGGCGCTGGACCTGCTCGGCGCGAACAGTGCCCGGGTGGAGGTGGTCCCGGCCCATGACCACCGCGAGGCGGCCGTGCTGTCCCCGTACGTGAACCTGGCGCGCGGCTGGAACACCCAACTGGACATGGAGCGCGGCCGGTTCTTCTACGACGACACGTTCTCCGCGGCGAAGTACCGGGCCTGGCTGGACCGCTGGGCCGTCGGCTTCGTGGTGCTGTCCGACGCCGAGCCCGACCGGTACGGAGCGGCCGAGGCGAGCCTGGTGCGCAGCCGGCCCGCGTGGCTGGAGCCGGTGTGGAGCGACGCGCACTGGCGGGTGTACCGGGTGCGGGACGCGGTGCCGCTGGTGTCGGCGCCCGCCGGGGTGGTCCGCACCACGGACGCCGAACTCGACGTGCGGATGCCGCACGCCGGCTCGGTGACCGTACGGGTCGCGTACTCGCCGTGGCTGCGTGCCGAGGGCGGCTGCCTGAAGGAGCAGGGCGCCTTCACGCGGCTGACCGTCGCCGGGCCGGGTGTCTACCGGATCGGTTCCACGTACCTCGCGTCCGCCTCCCCGTCGCAACCGGGCGGATGCTGACCGTCAGACGCCCGGCCGACGCGCCGGCCCGTCGGGCGCGGTGATGCCGTCGACGACGTGGCGCAGGAACCCGGCCGCGGTGCCGCCGTCGCAGACGCGGTGGTCGAACGTCAGCGACACCTGCACCACCTTGCGCACCTCCAGGCCGCCGTCCACCGCCCAGGGCCGGTCGGTGATACGGCCCACGCCGAGCATCGCGGCCTGGGGATGGTTGAGGATCGGCGTCGCGCCGTCGACGCCGAAGACGCCGTAGTTGTTCAGGGTGAAGGTGCCGCCGGTGCGGTGTTCCACCGGCAGCGGGCCCCGTCGGGCCAGGGCCGTGAGGCGCCGCAATTCGGCCGCCAGGTCGCCGGGCGGCAGCCGGTCGGCGTCCCGGACGACGGGCACGACCAGGCCGTGCGCGGTCTGCGCGGCGATGCCGAGGTGCACATGGGGCGGGCGGACGATCTCCTCGCGGTCGGCGTCGACACGGGCGTTGAGCTCGGGGAAGGCGACGAGCCCGGCGAGGCACACCCGGGCGAGCAGCGGCAGTAGCCCCGTCCCGCCGGAGTCACGGGCGGCGAGCAGTCCGGTGGCGTCGGTGTCGGCCCAGATGGTCACGGCGGGTGTGTCGCGATGACCGCGGACGAACTTCGCGGCGGAGGCGTCCAGCGGGATACGGGTGTCGGACCGGGGGTGCGTGTCCGGTTTCGCGAGGGTGCTGTCTCCGGCGGCTTCGGGCGCCGTCCGGGACCAACGCTGCGACGCGCCCGTCCCATATCCGGTGAGCACGGCGCCGGATCCGTCGACCGGAGCGGGCTCCGCCACGGTGATCAGCGGTGCCCCCACCCGCACGACCTCGCCGACCGGGCAGTGCAGAGCCGTCACCGTCCCGGCGAACGGGCTCGGCAGGGTCACGACCGACTTGGCCGTCTCCACCTCGGCGACGACCTGATCGTGCTCGACGGTGTCGCCCACGGCGACCTTCCACTCCAGCATCTCGGCGTCCGCGAGTCCCTCGCCCAGGTCCGGCAGCCGGAACGTCCGGTCGGGAGCCGACTGGTCGGCCAGCGCCAAGTCGGCCTCGTGGAGCCGCTGTTCGGAACGAGTGGGCAGCAGGCGGCGCAGGCCGTCGAGCACCCGGCCGACGCCGGGCAGGTGAGCGCCCTCCAACAGCGGGGGTGGATACGGGATGTCGAAGCCCGTGACCCGCAACACCGGTGCGCGCAGCGCGTCGAAGCACCGCTCCTGCACCCGGGCCGCGATCTCGGCGCCGACTCCGGCGAAGCCCTGCGCCTCGTGCACCACGAGGCACCGCCCGGTCCGGCGGACCGACTCGGTCAGCGTACGGTCGTCCAGCGGGACGAGGGTGCGCAGGTCCAGCACCTCCACGTCCAGGCCCTCGGCCGTCGCCGCGTGCGCCGCCGCCAGGGCCACCGCGACCGACGGGCCGTACGCCACGAGCGTCGCGTCACGCCCGGCACGACGTGTCGCGGCGGTGCCGAACGGCTCGGTACGGGCCGGGAGTTCGAGCCGCTCCTTGGTCCAGTAGTGGCGCTTGGGCTCCAGGAAGACCACCGGGTCGGGGTCGTCGATCGCCTCGCGCAGCAGCGAGTAGGCGTCCGCCGCCGTCGCCGGGGTCACCACCTTGAGGCCCGCGGTGTGCGCGTAGTACGCCTCGCTGGAGTCGCTGTGATGCTCGACCCCGCCGATGCCGCCGCCGTACGGGATGCGGACGACCAGCGGCAGCGGGAGGGCGCCCCGGGTGCGGTTGCGCATCTTGGCGATGTGGGAGGCGATCTGCTCGAACGCCGGGTAGGCGAACGCGTCGAACTGCATCTCCACCACGGGCCTGAACCCGGCCATCGCCATGCCGACCGCGAGGCCCGCGATACCCGCCTCGGACACCGGGGTGTCGAAGCAGCGCCGGTCGCCGAACGCGGCGGCCAGTCCGTCGGTGACCCGGAAGACGCCGCCGAGGCGGCCGACGTCCTCGCCGAAGACGACGACGCGTTCGTCCGCGTCGAGCGCGTCCCGCAGGGCGGTGTTGAGGGCCTGCGCCATCGCCGTGCCGCCGGCTGTGCCGTGCGCCGAACCGTGCGCCCTTTCGGCCGCCATGTCAGCGTCCCTCCAACTCGGCCCGCAGGGCCGCTCGTTGCTCCGCCAAGTGGGGGGTCGGTGCGCTGAACACATGGTCGAAGAGCGCGAGAGGATCCAAGTCCGGGTCCACGGCGAGTCGTTCGCGGACGTCGGCCGCGTACTGATCCGCCTCGGCTGCCACGGCCTTCACGTCGTCGTCGGTCAGCAGTCCGCGTTCGCGCAGCGCGGACTCCAGCCGGGCGATCGGGTCGCGATCCCGCCAGGCCTCCGTCTCCTCGGGGGAGCGGTAGCGGGACGGGTCGTCGGCGCTGGTGTGCGGACCCATGCGGTACGTGTGCGCCTCGACCAGCCACGGCCCGACGCCCGCCCGCGCGTCCTCGACGGCCCTGGTCAGGACGGCGAGTACGGCCGCGGCGTCGTTGCCGTCCACCTGCTCCGCGCGGACGCCGTACCCGACTCCCTTGTACGCCAGGCTCGGTGCCGCGCACTGATCGGACAGCGGGACGGAGATGGCGTACCCGTTGTTCTGCACCAGGAAGACCACCGGGGCTCGCAGCACCCCGGCGAGGTTCAGGGCCTCGTGGAAGTCACCCTCGCTGGTGGCGCCGTCGCCGACGAGCGCGAGGGCGACCGTGTCGGCGCCCTTGAGCCGCTCGGCGTGGGCGAGCCCGGTGGCGTGGGCGGTGTGGGTGGCCAGCGGGGTGCACTGGGGCGCGGTGCGGTGCCGTACGGGGTCATAGCCGCAGTGCCCGTCGCCGCGCAGCAGCGTGAGCGCCTCGACGGGGTCTATGCCACGACTGACCAGCGCGACGCAGTCGCGGTAGGTCGGGAACAGCCAGTCCGTGGCGCGCAGGGTGAGAGCGGCGCCGACCTGGCAGGCCTCCTGCCCGAGGCTGGACGGGTGGACCGCGAGCCGGCCCTGCCGGGCGAGCGCCGTCGCCTGCTCGTCGAAGCGCCGCCCGACGACCATTTTCCGGTACGCGGCCAAGAGCGCGTCGGGCGACGGCTCGGCGTATATCCGGGTCCCCGCCTTTTCCACCGAGTGGAATTCCCGGGTTTTGCCATTCGTTGACGAATGCGTTGACGGATGCATTGACGGACTTTGCGAAAGAAGGGAAACCGGAACCGAGGACGGAAGCCAGACGGAAACGTCTTCCCCGTCTCCGGTGACCGTATGCGTCGGTGTTTCCATCATTTTCCCGCCAACCTTTCGTGAACGGCGAGTGCGCCTCGGATGTTCCACGGATCCGATGCTCTCTCAACTACCTGGCCGATACGGGCAGATGAAGCGGAACTGAACAGTCCGCAGGTAGTGGGCTCACAGTGGGGACACGCGTCGACTGGCGTTCAGAAAAAGGTAATTCGAGAGTCACTCGCTCTTATCGAAGTCCCGGTTCCAATTGAGCAGCGAAAAGCGGCACTGCGGAAGGCAAGGGAAGATGTCCCGAGTACGCCCGGGAACACGTCACTACAAGGTCGTCTGTTCCTCATGCGGAACCCGCTACGAGGACGACGGCCTCGTCCTCGACTGCTCCCGTCGGCACGAACCCGCATTCCTGCGCACCGAGTACGACGGGATCGGCGCCCACGCCGGCGCCCACACCGGTGAGAGCACCGGGCTGTTCCGGCACGCCCCGATGCTGCCGGTGGCACGCACCTTCCCCGATGTACCCGGCCCGGTCGTGCACCGCGCGGAACGGCTCGGCCGCCGTATCGGTCTCGACAGGCTGTGGGTCGCCTTCAACGGCTACTGGCCGGAGAGCGGGGCGCACCTGCCGACCTGCACCTTCAAGGACCTGGAGGCCTACACGGTCCTCGGCCGCCTGCCCGCCGCGCCGCCCGTCCTGGTGATCCCCTCGGCGGGCAACACCGCCGCCGCCTTCGCCTGGGCCGCCACCCGCCACCGGGTGCCCTGCCTGCTCGTCGTACCCGCCCCGGCCCTGGAGCGGATGCGCTTCCCCGCCCCGCTCGACCCCTGCGTACGGCTCGTCGTCCTCGACGGCACCGCCACCTACAGCGACGCCATCGCCTGCGCCGACCTGCTCGCCGCTCTCCCCGGCCACCACGCCGAGGGCGGCTCGCGCAACGTCGGCCGCCGCGACGGCCTCGGCACCGTACTGCTGGCCGCCGCCGACGCCCTCGGACGGCTGCCGCAGACCTATGTGCAGGCCGTCGGCAGCGGCACCGGGGCCATCGGCGCCCACGAGGCGGCGCGCCGCGTCCGCGCGGACGGCGAGCCGCTGCCGCGGCTGCTGATGTGTCAGAACGCGCCCTTCGCGCCCCTGCACGACGCCTGGCACTCAGCCGGCCCGGCCCCGGCCCACCGCGAACACGAGCCGCTGGCCCGTGAACTGACCAACCGCCGCCCGCCGTTCACCGTGCGCGGCGGGGTCCGTGACGTGCTGACCGAGAGCGGCGGCGACGTCCTCTGTACGGACAACGAGGCCGCGCTCGCCGCCCTGGCCCTCTTCGAGGAGATCGAGGGCATCGACATCGAGCCGGGCGCCGGGGTCGCGCTGGCCGCCCTGGCCGAGGCGGTACGGGCCGGACAGGTCCGCAGGGACGAACTGGTGCTCCTGAACATCACGGGCGGTGGCCGGGCCCGCCAGGCCCAGGACATCGCGCTCGTCCCCGCCGAGCCGTGGCTGCGCGTGGCGTGGCCCGGACGCGAGGAAGGCCCGCGCTTCGTCGCCGAACAGGTGGAACGGCTGCTGACCGGCGCCGGCGCCATCGCCGTCGGGGAGGGCCGGTGACCGTCGCGCTGGACCTGTCCGCCGCCCAGCGCTCGATGTGGTTCGGGCAGCGGCTCGACCCCGCCGGGCCCGCCTACAACGTGGGCGAGTACACCGAGATCCACGGGCCCGTCGACCCCGTGCGCTTCCGGGCCGCGGTGCGTGCGGTGGTGGACGCGACCGAGACACTGCGGGTGCGGTTCGCCGCCGCGGTCGACAACGTGGCCACCGACGATCCAGGGGCGCGGGGAACCGCGCGAGCGGCCACCGACGACGAAGCGGCCACCATCCGCCAGTTCGTCGACACCGACCCGTCCTGGGACCTGCCCGTCGTCGACCTCACCGGCGAAGCCGAACCCCGGTCGGCCGCCGAAGCGTGGATGGACACGGACTTCGCCACGGCGTTCGACCTCGACCGTGGCCCGCTCTTCCGTTACGCGCTGCTGAGGCTCGCGGACGCCCACTGGATCTGGTACCAGCGCTACCACCACATAGCGGTCGACGGCTACAGCTGCTCCCTCATCGCCGGCCGGGTGGCCGACGCCTACACCCACCTCGTGGCGGATACGCCCCCAGCGCCCCTCGCGCCCCTCGCGCCCCTCGCGCCGCTGGTCGCCCAGGACGAGGCCTACCGCGCGAGCGAACGCCACGCCTCGGACCGTGCGTACTGGACGGGAGCCCTCGCCGACCGCCCCGAGCCGACGAGTCTGTCCGCCCGGCCGCCGCAGGTCGCCGACCGCTTCCACCGCCGGACCGGTCATCTCCCCGAAGCGGCGGGGGACTTGGTGCACGCGGCTGCCGGTCAGGCCGGCACCCGGTGGTCGCGGGTCGTGCTCGCGGCGACCGCCGCCTATCTGCACCGGCTCACCGGAGCCCGGGACGTCGTCCTCGGCCTCGCCGTCACGGCCCGCGAGAGCGACACCGAACTCGCCACCCCGGGCATGGCCTCCAACGTGCTCCCGCTGCGTGTCACCGTACGACCCGACACCCCCGCCCACGACCTCGTACGGCAGACCGCGACCGCCACCCGCGACCTGCTGGCCCGTCAGCGGTACCGGGGTGAGGATCTGCGCCGGGAGCTGGACTGGCCGCAGGACGGGCGGCGCTTCTTCGGGCCCGTCGTCAACATCATGGCCTTCGGGCCGGAGTTGCGGTTCGCCGGGCACCCGACCACTCGCCACAACCTGTCCACGGGGCCTGTCGAGGACCTCGCGGTCAACGTGTACGACCGCGCCGACGACCACGGCATCCGCGTCGACCTCGACGCCAACCCCGCCCATTACACGGATGCCGAACTCACCGCCCATCACCGGCGTTTCGTCCACTTCCTGGAGCGGTTCGCCACCGCCGGACCCGAAACCCCGGTGGGCCGCGTGGAGTTGCTCCTGCCCGAGGAGCGAGCTGCGACCCGCCTCGACGGCGCTCCCGCACGCGCGGACGAGGCGACCGTGCCCGGTCTCTTCGCCGCCCGGGTCTCGGCCGACCCGGACGGCACGGCCGTGATCCACGGTGAACACGGCATCAGCTACCGGGAGGTGAACCACCGGGCCAACCGGCTCGCGCACCGGCTGCTGAGCCTCGGTGTCCGGCCCGAGGACCGGGTCGCGGTCCTGATGCGCCGTTCCGACAGTCTCGTCATCGCGCTGCTGGCCGTCCTCAAGGCGGGCGGCGCCTACGTCGGCCTCGATCCGCACGCCCCGGCGGCCCGCACCGGGCGGATCCTCGCGGAGACCGGCGCGACGGTCCTGCTGACCGACAGCGTGCCGATCGAGGGGTACGAGGGGTACGAGGGCATCGTCCCCATCGCCGTCGACGATCCGGCACTCGCCGCCGAACCGGACACGGACCCCGGCGTACCCCTGCGCCCGGCCCAACTGGCCTACGTCAGCTACACCTCCGGCTCCACCGGCACACCCAAGGGCGTCGCCGTCACCCATCACGACGTCACCGCCCTCGCCGCCGACTCGGCGTTCGCCGACGGCGCCCACGCGCGCGTGCTCGTGCACTCGCCGACCGCGTTCGACGCCTCCACGTACGAGATGTGGGTGCCGCTGCTGAGCGGCGGCACCGCCGTGGTCGCCGGAGCCGACGAGGACATGGACGCCGCTGCCGTCGCCCGCCTGACGTCACGGCACCGGCTGACGGCGCTGTGGCTCACCGCCGGGCTGTTCCGGCTCGCCGCCGAGGAGGACCCGGGCTGCTTCGCCGGGCTGCGCCGGGTGTGGACCGGCGGCGAGGCAGTCCCCGCCGGCGCGGTCCGCCGGGTCCTGGAAGCCTGCCCGGACCTGATCGTCACCGACGGCTACGGCCCGACCGAGACCACGACCTTCGCCACCAGCCGCCCCTGCCTCCCGGGCACGCGAGTCCCGGACCCGCTGCCCATCGGCCGCCCCCTGGACGGCATGCGCGCCCATGTCCTCGACGGCGCCCTCCAGCCCGTTCCGCCGGGCACGGTGGGGGAGTTGTATGTCGCCGGTCCTGGTGTGGCCCGCGGCTACCTGGGCCGCCCCGCCGCGAGCGCCGTACGGTTCGTCGCCGATCCGTACGGCCCGCCGGGCGCCCGGATGTACCGCACCGGAGATCGCGTCCGCCTGACACCCGACGGCGAGCTGGAGTACCACGGCCGCGCCGACGCACAGGTGAAACTGCGCGGGTTCCGCATCGAGCCCGGCGAGATAGAGGCGGTCCTCGCCGCCCGCCCCGAGGTCGCCCAGGCGGTCGCCGTCGTCCGCGAGGACCGTCCCGGCGACCGGCGCCTGGTGGCCTACGTCGTGGGCGGTAGCCCTGAAGAGTTGCGCGACCATCTCGCCGGGCACCTGCCCGACTTCATGGTGCCCTCGGCCGTCGTCGTCCTGGACCGGCTGCCGCTGACCGCCAACGGCAAGCTCGACCGGGCCGCGCTGCCCGCTCCGGCGATGTCCGGGGCCGGTCCCGCCGAGTCCGCGCGTACCCCGCACGAAGAGGTCCTGTGCGCCCTGTTCGCGGCCGTTCTGGGCGTGCCGGACGTCGGCCCCCGCGACAGTTTCTTCGCACTCGGCGGCCACTCGCTGCTGGCACTGCGGCTCCTGGGCCGGGTGCGCGCCGCGCTCGGCACCGAGCTGACGCTGCGCGATGTGTTCCGGGCACCGACTCCGGCCGGACTGGCCCGGCTGGTCGTCAACGGGACCGCCGTAGGACCCGCCCCACGGCCGATCGTACGTACCGTCCCGGGCGAGGCGCCGCTGTCGTCCGCCCAGCGGCGGCTGTGGTTCCTGGACCGGCTGGAGGGTGCCGGTGCGGCGTACCACGTCCCGCTCGCCGTACGGCTGACCGGCGGCCCCCTCGATGTGGACGCCCTGCGCGCCGCCTTGGCCGACGTCGTCGACCGGCACGAGATCCTGCGCACCGTCTACCCGGAAGCCGACGGCATCCCGTGCCAGCGCCTGCTGGCGGGCTCGCGGCCCGGACTGCCCTTCGAGCACGTTGCCGACACCGAACTCCCGCAGCGGCTCGTGGAGTTGGCGGGAGTGGAATTCCACCTCGCCGAGGAGATCCCGTTCCGCGCCCATCTGCTCGCCCTCGGCCCCGAGGACCACGTACTCCTGCTCGTCCTGCACCACATCGCCGCCGACGGCTGGTCCCTGGACCCCCTCCTCCGTGACCTGGCGACCGCCTACCGGGCCCGCCTTGCGGGACAGGCACCGGAACTGTCGCCGCTGCCCGTCCAGTACGCCGACTACGGCGTCTGGCAGCACGACGTGCTCGACCGACCGGACCTGAAGGATCGTCAACTCGCCCACTGGCGCCAAGCCTTGGCCGGACTCGCGGACGAACTCCCGCTCCCGGCCGACCGGTCCCGGCCGGCCCGCGCCACCCACCGGGGCGGCGACGTCCCCGTCCTGCTGGACGCGGCCCTGCACCGGAGGCTGCGCGAGCTGGCCACCGAGAGCGGGACGACGGTGTTCATGGTCGTGCAGGCCGGGCTCGCCGCGCTGCTCACCCGGTTGGGCGCGGGCACCGACATCCCGCTCGGCACACCGGTCGCGGGCCGCGCCGACGAGGTGCTCGACGACCTGGTGGGCTGCTTCGTCAACACCCTCGTCCTGCGCACCGACACCTCCGGCGATCCGGCCTTCCGGGATCTGCTGGACCGGGTCCGGGAGGCCGACCTGGCGGCCTACGCGCACCAGGACCTGCCTTTCGAGCACCTGGTCGAGGCACTCAACCCGCCCCGCTCGCTCGCCCGGCACCCCCTCTTCCAGGTGATGCTCGCCTTCCGCCCCACCGCCGGACCCCACCTCGACCTGCCCGGCCTCGGCGCCCGGACGCTGCCCGTGGAGACCGGCGCCACGAAGATCGACCTGACGTTCAACCTGGGCGAGCAGCGCGCACCCGACGGGTCTCCGGAGGGCATCGAGGGCGTGCTCCAGTACAGCGCCGACCTCTTCGACCGCCGTACGGCCGAGGAACTGGCCGCTCGTCTGGAGCGGTTGCTGCGCGCCGCCGTCGACGACCCGGGCCGCGCGATCGGCACGCTCGACATCCTCGCCCCCGGCGAACGTCACCGCCTGCTCGTCGAGTTCAATGACACGGCACGGGACGTCCCGAACACCACCTTCCCCCGGCTGTTCGAGGCGCGTGCCGCCGATGCTCCCGACGCCGTGGCGGTGACGGATGCCGACACCTCGCTCACCTATCGCCAACTCGAGGCCCGAGCCGACCGGTTGGCTCGCACGCTGGCGTCGTACGGCGCCGGCCCGGGGCGGATCGTCGCCTTCTCGCTGCCCCGGTCGGTCGATCTCGCGGTCGCCGTGCTCGCCGTCCTCAAGGCAGGCGCGGCCTATCTGCCGCTCGACCCGGAACATCCCGCCGAGCGCACGGCCTTTCTGCTCGCCGACGCGGCTCCGGTGTGTGTGGTCGCCCGGGACGAGCTCCTGGTCGAGGTGCCCGTCGTACGCCCTGACGCGACCCCGGACGACCCGGCCACGCCCCTCCCCGAGGCCCGCCCCGCCGACCCCGCCTGCCTGATCTACACCTCCGGCACCACCGGACGTCCCAAGGGCGTCGTCGTCGAGCACCGCAACCTCACCGCCTATGTGGCCCGGTGCGTCGAGGCGTACCCGAGTCTGCGCGGGACCTCGCTGCTGCACGCCACCATGTCCTTCGACGCCACCGTGACCACCCTGCACGGAGCGCTCGCCGCCGGCGGTCGCGTCCACGTCGCCGCCTTCCACGAGGCGGGCGCCGCGCGCCTGCCCGGCGGCTACACCTTCCTCAAGGCCACCCCCAGCCACCTCCCGCTGCTGCCGGCACTGCCGCACGACCTGTCGCCCACCGAGGAGTTCATGCTGGGCGGGGAGGCGCTGGTCGGCGAGGCACTGCGCGCCTGGCGCCTCGACCATCCCCACGTACGGCTGATCAACCACTACGGCCCCACCGAACTCACCGTCGGCTGCACCGACCACCGCATCGAACCCGGCGACGACCTCCCGACCGGCCCCGTGCCCATCGGCCGCCCCATGTGGAACACCCGGGCGTATGTCCTGGACGCCCGCCTGAACCTCGTACCGGTCGGCGTCGAGGGCGAGTTGTACGTCGCCGGTGCCCAGGTGGCCCGCGGTTACTGGCAGCGGCCGGGCCTGACCGCCGAGCGGTTCGTCGCCGATCCCCTCGGGCCTCCCGGCGAGCGCATGTACCGCACCGGCGACCTGGCCGTGCGCCGCGCCGACGGGACCCTGGAACTGCGGGGGCGGGCCGACGGTCAGCTCAAGATCCGGGGCCTCAGGATCGAGCCCGGCGAGATCGAGGGTGTGCTCACCGCACATCCCGGCGTCGCCCAGGCCGCGGTGGCGGTACGGGAGGAAAGGGGCGGCCTCCGGCGTCTCGTCGGATACGTCGTCGCAGCGGCCGGCACCGACCGTGCCGCCCTCCTCGCGCACGCCGCCCGGCACCTGCCCGCCCATATGGTTCCCGAGGCGCTCATGGTCCTTGACACGCTTCCGATGACGCCCAACGGCAAGCTGGACCGCGCGGCTCTGCCCGCGCCGGACGCGGGCCGGGAGAGGGCCGGTGCGGGCCGGGTGCCGCGCACTCCGCAGGAGGAGACGCTTCGGGAACTGTTCGCCGAGGTGCTCGGCCTGGCCGAGGCGGGGGACGAGGTGGGCGTCGACGACGGCTTCTTCGACCTCGGGGGCGACAGCATCACCTCGATCCACCTCGTCAGCCGGGCGATGGCCGAAGGCCTGCGGCTGACCCCACGCGATGTGTTCGAGCAGCGGACCGTCGCCGGGCTCGCCGCACTGGCGGCGGGACGTCCGGCTCCCGAGGGGGCCGAGGAGCGGGAACCGGCGGTCGGCGAACTGCCGTTCACTCCGGCCATGCACCGGCTGCGTGAACGCGGCGGGCCGATCGGCTCGTTCAGCCAGTCGGTCCTTCTCGTCACACCCGTCGGGGCCGAGGAGAAGCGGCTGGTGGCGGCGCTCCAGGCCCTGGTGGACCACCACGACGTCCTGCGGATGCGGGTCGCGGTCGGCGAACGGACCGCGGTCGTGCCGCCGCCCGGAAGCGTCGACGCGGGCACGCTGCTGGAGCGGATCGCCGTACCGGACGGGGACTTCGCCTCCGCCCTGTCCGCGGACGCCGCTCAAATGCGCCCGGAAGAAGGTGAGTTGCTGCATGCCCGCTGGTTCGACACCGGACCGGATCGCCCCGGACGACTATTGCTGACAGTTCATCACCTGGCCGTGGACGGCGTCTCCTGGAACATCCTGCGCTCCGATCTGGTCCACGCCTGGAACGAGGAGCGGTTGTCCGAACCCGGCACCTCCTTCCGCCACTGGGCACGGCTGCTGGAGCGGGAGGCCCGGACTCCGACGAGGGCAGCCGAACTCGCCGTATGGCGACGCCTGTTGGACGCTCCTGACCCGGTGCTCGGAGCCCGGAGCGTCGACCCGGCACGGGACACGGCCGGCACCATGCGCCACCTCACCCGCGACATCCGGGCCGAGGTCACCGCCGAGCTGCTCACCACCGTGCCCGCCGCCTTCCACGCGGGCCCCGACGACGTACTGCTCGCGGCGCTGGCCGCCGCGTTCGTCCGGTGGCGGCGGACCCGGGACGGACACCCGGCGCTCCTGCTGGACATCGAGCGCCACGGCCGCGAGGAGATCGCCGAGGGCATCGACCTGTCCCGCACGGTGGGCTGGTTCACCAGCGTCGTACCCGCCCGGCTGGACCTCACCGGCGTCGACCTCGACGAACCGGCCGACGTCCTCAAGCGGATCAAGGAGCAGCTGCGGTCCGTACCCGACCACGGCATCGGCCACGGCCTGCTCCGCCACCTCAACCCCGAGACCGGACCGGCCCTCGCCGCGCTCCCCGTCCCGCAGATCGCCTTCAACTACCTGGGCCGCACGCCCAGAGAACCGATGAACGACTGGTCGGCGGCTCCGGAGGAACTCCCCGGCCTGTCCCGGCTGGGCGCGGCCCACGACCCCGCGCTGCCCGTGGCACACGGCCTGGAGATCACCGCCGTGACCACCGGTGACGGCCGGCTCGAGGCCACCTGGTCCTGGGCGACCGGCATCTGGTCCGAGGACGACGTACGCGCCCTCGCCGACCTGTGGTGCGAGGAACTGGCCACCCAGGCCGGCGGCACCCCGGCAGGCGGGCACACCCCGTCCGACCTGCCCCTGGTGTCCCTGTCCCAAGCAGAGATCGACGAACTCGAAGCCGAGTTCGGAAGCGAGTGGAGGTAACTCACGGTGACACGGTCCGGAATCGCCGACATCCTGCCCCTGTCGCCGTTGCAGGAAGGCCTGCTCTTCCACGCCCTCTACGACGACGAGCGGTCACCCGATGTCTACGCCGCCCAGCAGATCCTGGAGTTGACCGGACCGGTCGACCCCGCCGCCGTACGCGCGGCCGGACAGGCCCTGCTCGACCGGCACCCCAACCTGCGCGCCTGCTTCCGCCGCCGGGAGGCCGGGGAGCCCGTACAGATCGTGCCCACGGACGTCGAACTGCCGTGGGCCGAGGCCGAGTTGTTTCCCCTCGATGAGGCTGAGCGCGAGAAGGAGTGGGAGCGGCTGCTCGACGAGGAGCGCACCCGTCGCTTCGACCTCGCGAAGCCGCCCCTCCTGCGGTACCTGCTGGTCCGCTGGGCCGCGGACCGGTACCGGCTCGTCGTCACCAACCACCACATCCTGCTCGACGGCTGGTCGAAGCAGCTGCTCGTACGCGAGTTCACCACCCTGTACGCGGGCGAGCACCCGACGGCCCTGCCCCCGGCGCCCGCCTACCGCGACTATCTCGCCTGGCTGGCCCGGCAGGACCGCACCGCCGCCGAGACGGCCTGGCGGGACGCCCTGGCCGAGGTGGACGAGCCCGTCCTGCTCGCCCCGGCCGGGGCCGCCGCCGAGACCGTGCTGCCGCACGAACTCATCGTGGAACTCACCGAAGAGCTGACCACGGCGGCCGACTCCACGGCCCGATCCCTCGGCGTCACCCTCAACACCCTCGTCCAGGCCGCCTGGGGCGTGCTCCTTGGCCGCCTCACCGACCGCACCGACGTCGTCTTCGGCCAGACCGTCACGGTCCGCCCGCCCGAGCTGCCGAACATCGCCTCGATGGTCGGTCTCTGTATCAACACGGTGCCCACGCGGGTCCGTTGGGCCGAGGACGGCACGGTCGCCGACCTGCTCGCCGCCCTCCGGGACCGACACAGCGCCCTGCTGCCGCACCAGCACCTCGGCCTCGCCGACATCAAGCGGGTCACGGGCGGCGGCGAACTCTTCGACACGCTGCTCGCCTTCGAGAACCACCAGACCTCGGCCGACCCCGGAGGGACCCCGGTCACGCCGCTCGGCGGTCACGACGCCACGCACTATCCGCTCACCCTCGCCGTGCTGCCCGGGCGGCGCCTGGCCCTGCGCCTCTCGTATCGGCCCGACCTGTACGACTCGGTGCGGGCTCGTGCGTTGCTGGACCGGTTCGCGGTGGTGATGGAGGGGTTTGTAGCGGATCCGTCGCGGCCGGTGAGCGAGGTGGGGGTGCTGCTGGCGGGCGAGTGGGAGCGGCTGCTGACCCTGTCCCGGGGTGCGGAGTCGTCGGCCTCCGTGGCGACTCTGCACGGGTTGGTGGCGGCGCAGGCGGTGCGGACTCCCGGCGCCTGTGCGGTGGTGTGTGACGGCGCTGAAATGTCGTACGAGGAACTCGTGTCGCGTGCGGAGCGGTTGGCGCGGGTCCTCGTCGGCCGTGGTGCCGGGCCGGAGTCCTTGGTGGCGGTGGCCCTGCCGCGGTCGGTGGACGCCGTGGTGGCGTTGCTGGCGGTGCTGCGGGCGGGGGCGGCGTATGTGCCGCTGGATCCGGCGTCTCCGGCGGAGCGGGTCGCGTTCCTGCTGGGGGACACGCGGCCGGTGTGCGTGATGACGCAGGCCGGAGTGGAGCTGCCCGAAGTCGATGTGCCGTTGGTGGAGGTGGGGGCGGAGCCGGGCGTCGATGACGTGGAGTTGCCGGCGCCGGACGGCCGGGGCGCGGCGTATGTGATCTACACGTCCGGGTCGACGGGCCGGCCGAAGGGAGTCGTGGTGGAGCATGCCAGTGCCGTGAACCTGGTGCGGTGGGCCGTCGCCGAGTTCGGGGCCGACGCCTTGGCACGGACGGTGTGTTCGACCTCGTTCACCTTCGATGTGTCGGTGTTCGAGCTGTTCGCACCGTTGGCCTGTGGCGGCCGGGTGGAGCTGGTGCGGGACGTGCTCGCACTGGCCGAGCGGGACGCGGACGCGGCGACTCTGGTGAGCGGGGTGCCGTCGGCGCTGGCCGCGGTGGTCTCCGCCGGGCGGCTGCCGGCCGGGGTGGACACGGTGGTGCCGGCCGGCGAGGCGCTGCCGTCCGCCCTGCTGGCCGATGTGGTCGCGGCCGGCACCGGGGTGCGGGTGGTGAACGCCTACGGCCCGACGGAGGCCACGGTCTATGCCACGACCTGGTCGACACGGGAGGCGCGGAAGGCGGTGCGCGGGATGCCGCCGATCGGTCGGCCGGTGGCCAACACGCGTGCGTACGTGCTGGATTCCGGCCTGCGGCTGGTGCCGCCGGGTGTGGTGGGCGAGCTCTATCTGGCGGGTGCGGGGCTGGCGCGCGGGTACCTGGACCGGCCGGGGCTGAGCGCCGGACGGTTCGTGGCTGATCCGTTCGGGGGCCCGGGGGAGCGGATGTATCGCACGGGTGACCTGGTGCGCTGGTCGGCGGATGGCTTGGCGGATGGCTTGGCGGCGGGATCGGTGGACGGCCCGGCGGCGGGATCGGTGGACTGCTCGGTGGACGGCTCGGTGGAGGGCGAGCTGAAGTACGTCGGCCGGGCCGACGACCAGGTCAAGATCCGCGGCTTCCGTATCGAACTCGGCGAGATCGAAGCGGTGTTGGCGCGGCATGCGTCCGTCGCCCAGGTCGCCGTCGTGGTGCGGGACGGACGCCTCGTCGGCTACGTCGTCCCGCACGGCACCACCGACCCGGCCGTACTGCGCCGCCACGTCGCCGCGAGTCTGCCGGACCACATGGTGCCCTCCGCGACGGTGGTTCTCGACGCGCTCCCGTTCACCGCGAACGGCAAGCTCGACCGCAAGGCCCTCCCCGCCCCGGCAATCTCCGGCGGCGCCGAGAAGCAGGCTCCGCGCACCCCGCAGGAAGAGATCCTCTGCGGCCTGTTCGCCGACGTCCTGGGCATCCCCGGACACCAGGTCGGCGTCGACGACGGCTTCTTCGAGCTCGGCGGCGACTCCCTGCTCGTCATGCGCCTCGTCGACCGGGTACGCACGGCACTGGGCGCCACCCTGCCCGTACGGGCGGTCTTCGAGGCGCCGACACCCGCCGCACTGGCCGCCCGCCTCGACGAGAGCGACGACGTACGGCGTCCCGAACTCGCCGCGCGGGAACGGGAGTCGGCGCCGATTCCGCTGTCGTACGCCCAGCAGCGGCTGTGGTTCATGAGCCGGCTCGACGGGGGCAACACCGGCTACACCGTGCCCTGGGCACTGCGCCTGACCGGGCCGCTCGACCATCCGGCCCTCGAAGCGGCGCTCGCCGACCTCGTGACCCGGCACGAACCGCTGCGCACCCTGCACCCGGACTTCCAGGGCACCCCGTACCAGCGGATCCTGGATCCCGAGGTGGGGCGCCCGAGCCTGTCCGTCGTACCGGCCGCCGAGGCGGAACTGCCCGGCCTGCTCACGGCCGCCGCAACCCGGCGTTTCGACCTGTCCACGCAGACGCCGCTGACCGCGACTCTGTACGCCCTCGCGGACGACGACGACGTCAACGTACTACTGCTGCTCGCCCACCACATCGCCCTCGACGGCTGGTCCCTGGTGCCGCTGATGCGCGATCTGGAGACGGCGTACGCCGCCCGACGGGCGGGAGAGAGCCCCGACTGGGCGCCGCTGCCCGTGCAATACGCGGACTTCGCGCACTGGCAGCGCGACCTGCTGGGCGACGGAGGCGTACCCGGCAGTCTGATGCGACGTCAGCTCGACTTCTGGCGCGAGGCGTTGTCGGGGATGCCGGACGAACTGCCGCTTCCGGCCGACCGTCCGAGGCCCGCGGAACCCAGTGGGCGCGGTGGCCGGGCCGACCTCGTCATCGACGCGGAGCTGCACACCGCCCTCGCCGACCTCGCCGCGACGTCCCGGGTCACGCTGTTCATGGTGCTCCAGGCCGCGCTGGCCGCGCTGCTGACCCGGCTGGGCTCGGGCACCGACATCCCCATCGGCACACCGGTCGCCGGGCGTCCCGACGGCAGACTGGACGACCTGGTCGGCTTCTTCGTCAACAGCCTGACGCTCCGCACCGACACCTCGGGCAACCCCGAATTCCGTGAACTGCTGCACCGCGTCCGGGACTTCGATCTGGCCGCCTACCACCACCAGGACGTGCCGTTCGACCTGCTGGTGGACGCCGTCAGCCCCGAACGCACGCTGGCCCGGCACCCGCTGTTCCAGGTCATGCTGGCCTACACCGGCCACATGTCCGACCTCGGCCGGTCCCTGCCCGGTCTGGATGTCGCCCGCGAGCCCGTCGAGACGGGGGGCGCCCGCTTCGACCTGTCGCTCTACCTGAGCGAGCACCGCCACGGCGACGGCGCCCCGGCGGGCATCGACGGGGTCGTCGAGTACAGCGCCGACCTGTTCGAACCGGCCACCGCCCAGCGGCTCGCCCGGCAGTTCGTCCGCTTCCTCGCCGCCGTCGCGGCCGACGCCGGCCGACGCGTCGACGACGTCGATCTCCTCGGCGACGACGAACGACGGCTCCTCGACGCGTGGAACGCCACGGACCGCACGGTGCGCCCGCTCTCGCTCGCCGAGCTCTTCCGGGAGCAGGCCCGGCGCACACCGGACGTCTGCGCGCTGGCGGCACCGGGCGGCGAGCTGTCGTACGCCGAACTCGACGCGCGCGCCGAGCGGTTGGCGCGAGTCCTGGCGGGCCGGGGCATCGGTCCGGGGGACGTGGTGGCGGTGGTACTGCCGCGTTCGGCGGACCGCGTCGTCGCGGTGCTGGCGGTGGCGCTGGCGGGGGCGGCGTTCCTGCCCGTGGACCCCGCCCTGCCGGGCGAGCGGATCGACATGATGCTCGCCGACGCGCGCCCCGCGCTGGTGCTCAGGGACCTCGCGATGGACGGCGATCCGGGTGAACTGCCCGCCGTGCACGAGTCGTCCCAGGCCGCGTACGTGATCTACACCTCGGGTTCGACCGGCCTGCCCAAGGGCGTCGTCGTGGCGAACCGGGGGCTGGCCGCGCTGGCGCAGACACAGGTCGAGCGGTTCGAACTCAGCCCTGGCGCACGGGTGTTGCAGTTCTCCTCACCCGGGTTCGACGCGTCGGTGATGGAACTGCTGATGGCGTTCGCCTCGGGTGGGACGCTGGTCGTGCCGCCGGAAGGCCCGCTGGTCGGCGAGGTGCTGGAGGGGGTACTGACGGACGGCCGGATCACCCACGCCCTCGTTCCGCCCGCCGCCCTGGCCACGCTCCCCGAGACCGAGCTGCCCGCCCTGCGCACCCTGATCGTGGGCGGCGAGGCCTGCTCCGGGGCGCTCGTGGCCCGGTGGGCGCCGGGCCGCCGGATGGCCAACGCCTACGGCCCGACCGAGTCCACGGTGTGCGCCACCCTCAGCGTGCCCCTGAGCGGGGACCGGGCTCCGGCCATCGGGCGGGCGGTCACCGGCACCCGGGTGCGCGTCCTGGACGACCGGCTGCGGCCGGTCCCGCCCGGCGCGGTCGGCGAGTTGTACCTCGCCGGGGAGGGGGTGGCGCGCG
This sequence comes from Streptomyces sp. NPDC050619, assembly GCF_040654815.1. Classification (NCBI taxonomy): domain Bacteria; kingdom Bacillati; phylum Actinomycetota; class Actinomycetes; order Kitasatosporales; family Streptomycetaceae; genus Streptomyces; species Streptomyces sp. NPDC050619. The sequence continues at coordinate 227,214 of NZ_JBFAIR010000003.1, forward strand.
GGTACCTGGGCCGGCCGGGGCTGAGCGCCGGGCGGTTCGTGGCCGATCCGTTCGGGGGGCCGGGGGAGCGGATGTATCGCACGGGTGACCTGGTGCGCTGGTCGGCCGACGGCTCGGTGGATGGTTCGCTCAACGGCTCGGCGGACGGCTTGGCGGACGGCTCGGCGGTCGGTTCGGTCGACGGCTCGGCGGGCGGCTCGGCGGTCGGCTTGGTCGACGGCTCCGGGGACGGCTTGGTGGACGGCTCCGGGGACGGCTCGGCGGGCGGCTCGGTCGGCGGCGAGCTGGAGTACGTCGGCCGGGCCGACGACCAGGTCAAGATCCGCGGGTTCCGCATCGAGCCGGGCGAGATCGAGGCGGTCCTGGCGCGGCACCCGGCCGTCGACCAGGTGACTGTGACCGTCCGGGAGGACGAGCCGGGCGAGCGGCGGCTGGTCGCCCACGTCGTCGGACATGCCGTGAATCCGGAAGAACTGCGCCGGTACGCGGGCGAGTCGCTGCCCGACTACATGGTCCCCTCCGCCGTCGTCGTCCTGGACGCCCTCCCGCTGACCCCCAACGGCAAGATCGACCGCAAGGCGCTGCCCGCCCCGGACCCCGGCTCCGCTCCGGCGGTGACCGGGCGGGCGCCCTCGACCCCCGCCGAGAAGGTCCTCGCGGGTCTGTTCCGGGAACTGCTGAAGGTGCCCGATGTCGGTCTGGACCAGGGCTTCTTCGATCTGGGCGGGGACAGCATCACCTCGATCCGGCTGGTCAGCCGGGCCCGCGAGGCAGGGGTGGTGATCACACCGAGGAATGTGTTCGAGACCCCGACGGTGGCGGGGCTGGCGGCGGCAGCCGAGGGTCCGGTCGGCGCGGGTGACGCGGAGGTGGCAGCCGGCCCGCGGGGTGCGGATGACGCGGGCGGCGGAGTCGGCCGGGTGCCCCTCACCCCGGTGATGCGATGGCTGCTGGAACGCGGCGGCCCGATCGACCGGCTCAGCCAGTCCGTCCTGCTCATCGTCCCGGCCGACGCCGACCTGACGCGCCTCACCAAGGCGTTGCAGGCGCTCCTCGACCACCACGCCATGCTGCGTTCCCGGCTCACCCCCGACCGGGAACTCGACGTCGGCCCCGCAGGCTGTGTCGACGCCGCCGCCGTCCTCGACCGCCGTGAAGTCTCCGGCACCGACGACCTCCACGCAGCCGTGGCCGAGGAATCCGCCCTCGCGGTGGGGGCTCTCGACCCGGCGGCCGGCGCGATGGTGCGCGCCGTCTGGTTCGACGCCGGTCCGGACCGCACCGGCCGACTGCTGCTGACGATCCATCACCTGGCCGTGGACGGCGTGTCCTGGCGGATCCTCGTCCCCGACCTCGAGGCGGCCTGGGAGGCGGTCGCGGCCGGGCGCACTCCGCAACTGCCGCCCGTCGGGACGTCGTTCCGCCGCTGGTCCACCCTGCTGGGCGAGGAGGCGCGCAGGCCCGCCCGGGTCGTCGAGGCCGACCTGTGGCGCCGTACGGCCGATGCCCCGAGGACGGTGCTGGGTGCCCGCCCGCTCGACCCCGACCGGGACACCGCGGCCACCACCCGCTCGCTGCGCCTCACCCTGCCGGCCGACGCCACCCGGCCCCTGCTCACCACCGTCCCCACCGCCTTCGACGCCGGGGTCCAGGAGATCCTGCTCACCGGGCTGGCACTGGCCGTCGCCGAACGGCAGGGCGGCGGGCACGTCCTGCTCGACGTGGAGGGGCACGGCCGGGAGGAACTCGCACCCGGGCTCGATCTCTCGCGCACGGTGGGCTGGTTCACCTCGCTCTACCCGGTCCACCTCGACCTGCACGGCGTCGACGTGCGCGACGCGCTGGCCGCCGGGCCCGCCGCCGGCGCCGCGGCCCGGCACGTCCGGGACCGGCTGCGGGAACTGCCCGACCACGGCATCGGCCACGGCCTGCTGCGCCACCTCAATCCGGACATCGGGCCCGACCTGGCCAAGCCACCCGCCCCGCTGATCGGCTTCAACTACCTGGGCCGGTTCCCGGCCACAGCCGACAGCGTTTCGTGGACCTTCGCTCCCGAGTCCGCGGCCCTGGGCAGCGGAGCCGACCCGGGCCTGGCCGCAGCTCATGCCCTCGACCTCAACGCCGTCGTCCAGGACACCGACACCGGTCCCCGGCTCGTCGCCGACTGGACATGGCCCGACGAAGTCCTGGACGAGACACAGGTCCGCGCCCTGGGCGAGTCCTGGTTCGCCGCCCTCAGCGCGCTCACGGCACGCGCGACCCGGTCCGCGCCGACCTCGTACGCGGACGTGTCGCTGGGCTCGCTGACCCAGGACGAGATCGACGAACTCGAAGCGGACCTCGGGGACCTAGGGCCCTTCTGATGGATCTCCGCGGCGTCGCGACGCCCGGCACGCACTCTCGCCGCACCGGACGAAAGCCCTAGTAGCTCCGCTACGAGGACTTCCGCCCGCCACGCCGAGAGCACGCACCGAACGCCGCTCCTTCTTCCACGGAGATCCATCAGAAGGGCCCTAGCGGACTTCGACGGCTAGCACCGCAGGTCACCGCACTAACACGAGCGCCGCACACGAGCGCCGCACACGAGCGCCGCACACGAGCGCCGCACACGAGCGCCGCATACCGCGCAGGAAACGGTGAGAACGAACATGACGCAACCCGCCCTGGCCGACGTCCTCCCCCTGACCCCCCTCCAGGAGGGCCTGTTCTTCCACGCGCTGTACGAGGCCGGGCCCGAACAGGGGCAGCCCGCACCGGACGTGTACCTGGTGCAGCTCGTCGTAGAGCTGGAGGGAACGGTGGACGCCGGCCGGCTGCGCGCCGCCGGACAGGCGCTGCTGGAGCGGCACCCGAACCTGCGGGCCGCCTTCCGGCAGCGCCGGGGCGGTCAGCCGGTGCAGGTCGTACCGCGTCAGGTGACGCTGCCGTGGGCCGAAGCCGACCTGAGCACGGCGGACGGGGACCGCGATCTGGAGCAGAGGTGGAGCCGGCTCCTGGAGGAGGACCGCGCCCGCGGCTTCGCCCCCGCCACCCCGCCGTTGCTGCGGTTCACCCTGGTGCGCACCGCTGAGCGGCGGTACCGGCTGGTCATCACCCACCACCACATCCTGCTCGACGGCTGGTCGGTCTCCGTCCTCTTCCGGGAACTCCTCACCCTGTACACGGCGGGCGGCGATCCTGCGTCCCTGCCGCCCGTCCCGCCCTACCGCGCGTTCCTGGACTGGCTGGCCCGGCGGGACCGGCCCGCCGCCGAGGCCGCGTGGCGCGAGGCGCTGGCCGGAGCCACGGAGCCCACGCGGCTGGCGCCGCCGGCCCCGGGCGGCCTCACGTCCGGGGGCCTGGCGCAGGCCAGGACCGAGCTGTCGGCGCAGACCGGCGCGGCGCTCACCGCACGGGCCAGGGAACTCGGCGTCACCGTCAACACCCTCGTCCAGACCGCCTGGGCGATCGTGCTCGGCCGGCTGACCGGACGCGACGACGTCGTCTTCGGCACCACCGTCTCCGGACGCCCGCCCGAACTGCCCGGCGTCGAGTCGATGGTCGGTCTGTTCATCAACACCGTCCCGCTGCGGATCCGGCTGCGCCCCGACGAAGAGCTCGGCGCCGTACTCATCCGGCTCCAGGGCGAGTACGCCCGCCTGCTCGACCACCACCACCTCGGCCTCGCCGACATCCAGCGGGCGGTCGGCACTCCCGAACTCTTCGACACTCTGCTGGTGTTCGAGAGCTACCCCATCGACCCGGCGGCCACGGACGGCGAACCGGCGGATGCCGGTGAGCACGCCGGCGACCGGCTGCGCGTCCGCGGTGCCACCGGCCGGGACGCCACCCACTACCCCGTCACCCTCGTGGCCGTCCCGGGCCCCCGGCCGCGCTTCCGGCTGGCCTACCGACCGGACCTGTTCGACCCCGACTGGGCCGAGGCCACCCTCGCCCGGCTCGTCCGCGTCCTCGACGCCATGGCCACCGCCCCGCAGCTCCCCGTGGGGCGCGTCGACATCACGGCTCCCGAAGAGCGCCGTCGGCTCACCGCCGAGACTGCCGGTGCCACCCCCACCGCCCCGGCCACCCGCACCCTCACCGAACTGTGGGCCGCCCAGGCCGCGGCCACCCCGGACGCCGTGGCCGTGCTGGACCACGGCATCCGGCTGACGTACCGGGAAGCCGACGCCAGGGCGGACCGGCTGGCCCGTCGGCTGACCGCACGCGGCGCGGGCCCCGAGCGACCCGTCGGCATCGCGCTGCCCCGCACGGCGGACCTGGTCGTCGCGCTGCTCGCGGTGCTCAAGGCGGGCGCCGCCTACCTGCCGCTCGACCCCGCCTACCCGGCCGACCGGCTCGCGTACATCGTCGGCGACGCCGACCCGGCCGTCGTCCTCGCTACGACCGCCACCGCCGGGGCCCTGCCTGACGGCACCCCGATGCTCACCCTGGACACTCCCGACACCGACGGCGAACTGGCGGTCCAGCGACCGTTCCTGACGCACGATCACCCCGCCTACGTCATCTACACCTCAGGATCCACCGGACGCCCCAAGGGCGTGGCGGTCACCCACCGCAGTGTGGTCGAACTGGTCGAGTGGGCACACGCCGAGTTCGGCCCCGACCGGCTGGCGAAGGTGCTGTTCTCGACCTCGCTCAACTTCGACGTGTCCGTGTTCGAGATCTTCCCGCCCCTGCTGTGCGGCGGCCGGATCGAGATCGTCGAGAACCTCCTCGCGCTCGTGGAAGAGGATCGGGCGGACGGCTGGGACATCGGCCTGATCAGCGGCGTGCCGTCGGTCGTGGCCACCGTCGTCGCCGCCGACCGGCCCACCGTCTCGCCGTACACCGTCGCGCTGTGTGGAGAGGCCGTCACCGCACAGCTCATCGACGACATCGAGGCCGCCTTCCCCGGCGCGCGGATCGCCAACATCTACGGCCCCACCGAGGCGACCGTCTACGCCACCGCCTGGTACGCCGACCAGAACCCGGACGGCAAGGGCACCCCTCCCATCGGCCGGCCCCTCGCCCGCAACCGGGCGTACGTCCTGGACCAGACACTCCAGCCCGCGCCCGAGGGCGTCGCCGGCGAGCTGTACCTCGCGGGCGGCGGCCTGGCCCGTGGCTACCTGAACCGCCCGGGTCTTACCGGGCAGCGGTTCGTGGCCGATCCGTACGGTGCTCCCGGCGACCGCATGTACCGCACCGGCGACCTCGCCCTGCGCCGCCCCGACGGCCAGTTGGAGTTCGTCGGCCGGGCCGACCACCAGGTCAAGGTCCGCGGCTTCCGGATCGAGCTGGGCGAGATCGAGTCCGTCCTCAGCCGCCACCCCTCCGTCGCCCAGGGCGCCGTCACCGTCCGCGAGGACCAGCCCGGCGACAAGCGGCTGGTGGCGTACGTGGTCCCCGCCGAGCCGCTCGGCGGCACCGACCCGGCCTCCGTCCTGCGCGACCACCTCGCCCACACCCTGCCCGCCTACATGGTCCCCTCCGCGTTCGTGGTCCTGGACGCCCTGCCGCTGACCGCCAACGGCAAGCTGGACCGCAAGGCCCTGCCCGCACCCGGCACCGGCGGCGACACCGGTGGCGGTGCGCCGCGCACCCCGCAGGAGGAGATCCTGTGCGGCCTCTTCGCGGACGTTCTCGGCCTGCCCCGGGTCGGTGTGCACGACGGCTTCTTCGACCTCGGCGGCCACTCTCTCCTCGCCACCCGACTGACCTCCCGTATCCGTTCGGTGCTGGGCGCCGAACTGCCTGTACGCGCCGTCTTCGACACCCCGACGGTCGCCGAACTGGCCCGCCGCCTCACCGTCCGGGCGACCGGCCGCCCCGCCCTGCGCCCGGTCCCCGAGTCCGGGCGGCCGGACGAGGTGCCCCTGTCCTACGCCCAGCGGCGCCTGTGGTTCCTGGACCGGCTGCACGGACCCGGCGCCACCTACAACATCCCGATGGCCGTACGGCTGACCGGCCCGCTCGACGCCGAGGCCCTGGGCGCCGCCCTGCACGATCTGACGGCCCGGCACGACGTCCTGCGCACCACCTTCCCCGACACCGACGGCAGGCCCCGCCAGCGGATCGCCGACCCCGCCGCCGTACCGCTGCCCGCCCTGCCCATCGCCCAGGACGATCTCCCGGACGCGCTGGCCGAAGCGGCCCGGCACGCCTTCGACCTCGCCGCCGAACCGCCGCTGCGTGCCACCCTCTTCGGCCTCGGCCCCCGGGAACACGTCCTCCTGCTCGTCGTCCACCACATCGCCGCCGACGGGTGGTCCTCCGGCCCGCTCGCCCGCGACCTCGGCCTCGCCTACGCCGCCCGGTGCGCGGGACGGGCCCCGCAATGGCCGCCGCTGCCCGTCCAGTACGCCGACTACACGCTGTGGCAGCGCCGGTGGCTCGGCGCCGCCGACGACGAGAACAGCCCGCTGGCCCGCCAACTCGGCTTCTGGCGCGAGGCACTCGACGACCTGCCCGAGGAACTCGACCTGCCCGCCGACCACCGTCGGCCCGCCGAGCCCGGCTCCGCCGGCGGCAGCGTCCCGCTGGAGATCGGACCCGATCTGCACCGCGCCCTGACCGATGTCGCCGTACGCAACCGGGCCACCCTCTTCATGACGGTCCAGGCCGCAGTCGCCGCCCTCCTGCACCGGGTCGGCGCCGGCGACGACATCCCCCTCGGCACCACTATCGCGGGCCGCACCGACGAAGCCCTCGAACCCCTGGTCGGCTTCTTCGTCAACACCCTCGTGCTGCGCACCGACCTCTCCGGCGACCCGACCTTCGCCGAACTGATCGGCCGCGTACGGGACTTCGACCTCGCCGCCTACGAGCACCAGGACGTGCCCTTCGAGCACCTGGTCGACGTACTGGCCCCGGAACGCTCGCTCGCCCGTCACCCCCTCTTCCAGGTCCTGCTCGCCTTCCAGAACACCGCGCGCGCGGACCTGGACCTGCCCGGCGTGGACGTGCGCGGCGAGCGGGTCGACACCGCGACCGCGAAGTTCGACCTCTCCTTCCACTTCCGGGAACGGCGCGGCCCGGACGGCACCCCGCAGGGCATCGACGGCGACCTCGAATACAGCGCCTCCCTGTTCGACCGGGACACCGTCGAGCGACTGGCCCAGCGGCTGGTGCGGATGCTGGCGGAACTCGCGCGGAACCCGTCGCGGCGGGTGGGCGCCGTCGACGTGCTGCTGCCGGGGGAGCGGGAGCGGCTGCTGTCCCTGTCCCGGGGCGAGGAGACGGACCCGACGCCGGGGTCCTTGCACGGGCTGGTGGAGGCCCAGGCGCTGCGTACCCCGGACGCCTGCGCGGTGGTGTGTGGTGGGGCGGAGGTGTCGTACGCCGATCTGGTCGCGCGTGCCGAGCGGCTGGCGCGGGTGCTGGCCGGGCGCGGGGCGGGACCGGAGCGGGTGGTGGCGGTGGCCGTGCCGCGGTCGGTGGACGCGGTGGTGGCGCTGCTGGCCGTGCTGAAGGCCGGCGCGGCCTATGTGCCGGTGGACCCGGCGTACCCGGCGGAGCGGATCGCGTTCATGCTGGCGGACGCCCGACCGGTCTGCGTCGTCACGGCACCCGGGGTGGAGCTGCCCGCGACGGACGTGCCACGGGTGGAGGTCGGCGCGGACGCGGACGCGGTGGCCGACGTGGAGCCGCACCCCGGTAGCGACCCGCGTTCCGCCGCGTACGTGATCTACACATCGGGGTCGACCGGTCAGCCCAAGGGCGTCGTCGTCGCGCACGCGAACGCGGTCAACCTGGTCCGCTGGGCGGTGGCGGAGTTCGGCCCCGCGGCCCTGGCGCGGGTGCTGTGCTCGACGTCGCTGACCTTCGACGTGTCGGTGTTCGAGCTGTTCGCGCCGCTCGCCTGCGGCGGCCGGGTGGAGCTCGTGCCCGACGCGCTGGCGCTGGCCGAGCGGGATCCGGCACCGGGCGGGGCGGGCCTGGTCAGCGGGGTGCCGTCGGCGCTGGCGGCCGTGGTGTCGGCCGGGCGGCTGCCGCGGGGCGTGGGCACGGTCGTGCTGGCCGGTGAGGCACTGCCGGGGACACTCGTGGCCGATGTCCTGGCCGCCGCGCCGCAGGCGCGGGTGGTGAACGCCTACGGGCCGACGGAGTCGACCGTCTACGCGACGGTCTGGTCGACGCGGGACCCGGTGGCGGGCCTCCCGCCGATCGGCCGGCCGGTGGCGAACACGCGGGCGTACGTCCTGGACGCGGGGCTGCGGCTGGTGCCGCCGGGCGTGGTGGGCGAGCTGTACCTGGCGGGCGCCGGACCGGCGCGCGGTTATCTGCGCCGACCGGGACTGACGGCCGGCCGGTTCGTCGCCGACCCGTACGGCGCTCGGGGTGACCGGATGTACCGCACCGGCGACCTGGTGCGCTGGTCGGCCGCCGGGCAGCTGGAATACGTCGGCCGCGCCGACGACCAGGTCAAGGTCCGCGGCTTCCGCATCGAACTCGGCGAGATCGAGGCGGTGCTGTCCCGGCACCCGTCCGTGGCGCGGTCCGCCGTGGTGGTCCGGGACGGAAAACTGGTCGGACACGTCGTGCCGCACAACGCCGCCGACCCGGCCGCCCTGCGCCGCCACGTCGCCGCGTCCTTGCCCGACTACATGGTGCCGACAGCCCTCTTCGTCCTCGACCGGCTGCCGCTGACCGCGAACGGCAAGCTGGACCGCAAGGCCCTGCCCGCCCCCGGGATCCCCGCGGGCGGCGCGAAGCAGGCGCCGCGCACCCCGCAGGAGGAGATCCTGCGCGACCTGTTCGCCGACGTCCTCGGCGTCTCCGCGGACCAAGTGGGCGTGGACGACGGCTTCTTCGACCTCGGCGGCGACAGCATCGTGATCCTCCAGCTCGTCAGCCGCGCGCGGACCGCGGGGCTGGTGATCGGCGCGCGCGACGTCTTCGTCCACCGCACCGTCGCCGAACTGGCCGCCGCCGCCCGCGAGAAGACGGCGCCGACGGCCGAGGACGACGGCGTGGGACCGCTGCCCGCCACGCCCGTGATGCACTGGCTGGCCGAACGCGACACGCCCTACGGGGAGTTCTGCCAGGCCGTGGTCCTGCGGGCCCCGTCCGACGCGGACCTGCCCCGGCTCACCCGTGCCGTACAGGCCCTGCTCGACCATCACGACGTACTACGGCTGCGCGTCGCACCCGGACTGATCGCGGAGGTCGCGCCGCGCGGAACCGTTCAGGCCGGAGACCGCCTGCGGCGCATATCGGCGGGCGGCCTGCCCGACGAGGAGTGGCTGAGCCTGCTGGACGCCGAGGCCCGCGCGGCCCGGTCCCGGATGGACGTCGCGGCCGGGCGGCTGGTGGACGTGGTCTGGTTCGACCGGGGGCACGGCGAGCCCGGACGTCTGCTGGTGACCGTGCATCACCTGGCGGTGGACGGCGTGTCGTGGCGGATCCTCACCGAGGACCTGACGGCGGTGTGGCGCGGTGACCAGCCCATGCCGGTCGCCGTCTCCTACCGGCGCTGGGCGCGAGTGCTCGCCGAGGAGGCGCTCACGCCCGCGCGGGCGGCCGAACTGGACCTGTGGCGCGGCATGCTCGACCGGCCCGATCCGCTGCTGGGCAACCGGCCGCTCGACCCGGAGCGGGACACGGCCGGCACGGCCCGCAACGTCACGCTGTCCCTGCCGCCCGACCTGACCGACCTGCTGCTGACGACGGTTCCGGCGGCCTTCCACGCCCGGGTCAACGAGGTGCTGCTCGCGGGTCTGGCGCTGGCCGTCGACCGATGGCGGGAGCGACGGGGAGGCGACACCGGCGCGGGCGTCCTGGTGAACGTGGAGGGCCACGGCCGCGAGGAGATCGCGGACGACCTCGACCTGGCGCGCACGGTGGGCTGGTTCACCGCCATCCACCCCGTACGGCTAGAGGTGACCGGACGTACCGCAAGCCAGACGGTGACCGAGGCCAAGGAACGACTGCGGACGTTGCCCGACAACGGGATCGGCTACGGCCTCCTGCGCTACCTTAGCCCCGAGACGCGTCCCCTCCTCGGCCAACTCCCCGTCCCGCAGATCGTGTTCAACTACCTCGGCCACTTCCGGACGCCGGCCTCCTCCGGCGACTGGTCCTACGCCCCCGAACGCCCCGCCCTCACCGGCGGCGACGCCGGGCTCGCCCTCGCCCACACCCTGGAACTCAACGCCGCCGTCTGGCACACCGAGAACGGTCCACGCCTGGACGCCGGGTGGACCTGGGCCGACGGAGTGCTCACCGAGGCGGAGGTGCGTGAGCTGGGCGAACTGTGGCAGCTGGCGCTGGAGGAGTTGGCCGCGGTCCCCGAGGGTGAGGCGGGCTGCTACGCGCCGTCGGATTTCCCGCTGGTCTCGGTCAGCCAGGAGGAGATCGACGCCTGGGACACCCCGCAGACCCCCCTCGACGAGGTGCTGCCGCTGTCGCCCTTGCAGGAGGGCCTGTTGTTCCATGCCCTGTACGACACACAGGGGCCGGACGTATACGCGGTGCGGCTGGTGCTGGAACTCGAAGGGGAGGTCGACGCGGCACGGTTGCGGGCGGCCGGTGAGGCGCTCCTGGAGCGGCATGCCAACCTGCGGGCCTCCTTCCAGCAGCGCGAGGGCGGGCGCCCGGTACAGCTCGTGAGGCGCCGTGTGACCCTGCCGTGGCGCGAGGCCGACCTGTCCGCACTCGGCGCCGAGGAACGCGAAACCGCCTGGGCGCGGCTGCTGGCGGAGGAAGAGACTCGGCGTTTCGACCTCGCCGCCGCGCCGTTGGTGCGATGCGTGCTGGTGCGGTGGGCGCCGGGCCGGTTCCGCCTGATCCTGACGCACCATCACATTCTGTTGGACGGCTGGTCGACGCCGCTCCTGGTGGGCGACCTGCTGGCCCTGTACGCGGGCGCAGAGCTGCCTCAAGTCGTCCCGTACCGCGACTACTTGGCGTGGCTGTCCCGGCAGGACCGTACCGCCGCCGAGACCGCCTGGCGGTCCGCGCTCGACGGCCTGGCGGAGCCGACCCGCCTCGCCCCCGCCGACAACACGGCGCCCGGGTCCGCACGGCCCGAACGGCTCACCGCGGACCTCCCCGAGGAGGTGACCGGCGCCCTCACCGACCTCGCACGCCGCCACGGCGTCACCCTCAACACCGTCGTCCAGGCCGCCTGGGCGTTGCTGCTCGCCCAGCAGACCGGGCGCGCCGATGTCGTGTTCGGTACGACGGTCGCCGGACGGCCGCCCGAGCTGCCGGGGTCGGAGTCCATGGTCGGGCTCTTCATCAACACCGTCCCCGTCCGCGTGCGGCTCGACCCGGCCGAGCCCCTGGAGACACTGCTGGGCCGGGTGCGCGACGAGCAGGCCGAGCTGATGCCGTATCACCACCTCGGACTCGCCGACATCCAACGCGCGGCCGGACTTGGCGAGTTGTTCGACACCACGGTGGTGTTCGAGAACTACCCGGTCGACCCGGTGTCCGCCGCCGACCGTGACGAGGACGTCCGGCTGGTGGCCGGCGAGACCCGGGACGCCACGCACTACGCCCTGACGCTCGTGGCCCTGCCCGGCGATCGGCTGCGCTTCCGCCTCGACCACCGGCCGGACCTCATCGGCCGGGGCGAGGCACAGCGGATCGCCGCCCGCCTGGTCCGCCTGCTGGAGAAGCTCGCGACCGACGACCCCTCGGTCCCGGTCGGGCGCGTCGACACCCTGGAGCCCGCCGAACGGCGGCGCCTGCTCACCGAGTGGAACGGCACGAAGCCCGCCGAAGGGCCGTCGGCCACCCTGCCCGAACTGTTCGCCCGCCAGGCGGCCCGGACCCCCGCCGCCACGGCCGTGGTGCACGACGGGACCAGCCTGTCGTACGCCGAACTCGACGCACGCGCGAACCGCCTCGCCCATCTGCTGGCCGCCCGGGGCGCCGGCCCAGAACGCCTCGTGGCGCTCGCGCTGCCGCGCTCGGCGGACCTGGTCGTCGCGGTCCTCGCCGTCCTGAAGACCGGGGCCGCGTACGTCCCGCTGGACCCGGAGTACCCGGCGGACCGGCTGGCCTTCATGCTTGCCGACGCCCGGCCCGCCCTCCTCGTCACCAGCGCCGACAGCGCCTCGGGCCTGCCCGCGCACGACGTCCCCCGCCTCCTCCTGGACGCCGAGGAAACCGCCGCCGCACTGCGCGCGTGCCCCGACACCGATCCCCGCCCGAAGCTCACCCCCGACCACACCGCGTACGTCATCTACACCTCCGGCTCGACCGGACGCCCCAAGGGCGTGTGCGTGCCGCACGGCAACGTGGTGCGGCTGTTCGACGCCACCCGCCACTGGTTCGGCTTCGGCCAGGACGACGTGTGGACGCTGTTCCACTCCTACGCCTTCGACTTCTCCGTCTGGGAGTTGTGGGGCGCGCTGCTGCACGGCGGCAGGCTGGTCGTGGTCCCCTTCGCCGTCAGCCGCGAACCCGGCGCGTTCCTGCGGCTGCTCGTCGACGAGCGGGTCACCGTCCTCAACCAGACGCCCACCGCCTTCGGTCAACTGCTGCACGCCGACGCCGAGTCGCCCGACCTGGGCCGGCGACTCGCCCTGCGCTACGTGATCTTCGGCGGCGAGGCCCTGGACTTCCGCAAGGTCGCCGACTGGTACACGCGCCACCCGCAGGACGCCCCTGTCCTGGTGAACATGTACGGCATCACTGAGACCACCGTCCATGTCACCCACCTGCCGCTGACCACGGACCGGGCCCGCGGCCAGGACACGAGCCGCATCGGCCGGCCCATCCCCGACCTGCGGCTGTACGTCCTCGACCCGGCGCTGCGACTCGTGCCGCCCGGCACGGTCGGGGAGCTCTACGTCGCCGGTGCCGGTCTGGCCCGCGGCTATCTGAACCGGCCGGGGCTGAGCGCCGGACGGTTCGTGGCGGATCCGTTCGGCGGGCCGGGGGAGCGGGTGTACCGCACCGGTGACCTGGTGCGGTGGTCGGCGGACGGCGAGCTGGAGTACGTGGGCCGGGCGGACGACCAGGTGAAGATCCGCGGCTTCCGCATCGAACTCGGCGAGGTGGAGGCGGCGGTCGCCGGCCACCCGGACGTGGCGGAGGCTGCCGTCCTCGCGCGGGACGGGCGGCTGGTGGCGTACGCGGTACCGCGCGGCGGTGCCGAGCCCGACCCCGCCGAACCCCGCCGTCACGCCGACCCCGCCGAACTCCGCCGTCACACGGCCGCCGTCCTGCCGGACCACATGGTCCCGGCCGCGGTCGTGCTCCTGGACCGGCTGCCACTGACCGCGAACGGCAAGCTCGACCACAAGGCGCTGCCCGCCCCCGACTTCGCCCCCACCGCCGCCTCGCGCGCCCCCCGGACCCCGCGCGAGGAGACCCTCTGCGCCCTGTTCGCACAGGTGCTCGGCGTGACCCGGGTCGGCATCGACGACAGCTTCTTCGAGCTCGGCGGCGACAGCATCGTCTCCATCCAGCTGGCCGGCCGGGCCCGGGCGGCCGGACTGGCCGTCTCCCCGCGCGACATCTTCGAACACCGCACCCCGGCCCGGCTGGCGGCCGCCGCCCAGGACCTCACCGCCCCGGCCGCGCAACCCGACGACGGCACCGGACCGGCCGAGCCGACCCCGATCATGCACTGGCTGCGCGGCCTCGGCGGCCCTGTCGGCCCCTACCACCAGGCCATGCTGCTCCAGGCTCCCGCCGACGCGGACCTGGCCCGCATCCTGGTCGCCGTACAGGCCCTGCTCGACCACCACGACGCGCTGCGGATCCGCCTGCTGCCCGACTGGACCCTCGACGTGGCCCCGCCCGGCACCGCATGCGCCGACGACGTCGTACGCCGGATCGACGGCACCGACCGGCACCCGGTCGCCGCGACGAGGGTGACCGAGGAGGCGCGGAAAGCCGCCGGACGGCTGGACCCGGAGGCCGGAGTCATGGTCCAGGCGGTGTGGTTCGACCGGGGTCGGGACGAGCCCGGACGTCTGCTGCTCACCGTGCACCACCTGGCGGTGGACGGCGTGTCGTGGCGGATCCTCACCGAGGACCTGGCGGCGGTGTGGCACGGTGACCGGCCCGCGCCGGTGGCCACCTCCTTCCGGCGGTGGACGCGCCTGCTCGCCGAGGAGGCCCGCACACCCTCGCGGACGGCCGAGCTGGACATATGGCGCGGCATGCTCGACGGCCGGACCGAGCCGCTGCTGGGCGACCGCGCGCTGAATCCCGCTCACGACACCGTCGCCACCGCCGAGGCCGTCACCGTCACGGTGCCGGCCGGCCCGCTGCTGACGACGGTTCCGGCGGCCTTCCACGCCCGGGTCAACGAGGTGCTGCTCGCGGGTCTGGCCCTGGCCGTCGAACGGTGGCGGCAGCGACGGGGACAGGACACCGGAGCCGGCGTCCTGGTCGACGTCGAGGGACACGGCCGCGAGGAGATCGCCGAGGGCGTCGATCTGTCCCGCACGGTGGGCTGGTTCACCAGCCTGTACCCGGTACGGCTGGACGCCGAGGCCCACCCCGCCCGTACGGTCCGGCGCGTCAAGGAGCGGCTCCGGACGCTGCCCGACAGCGGCATCGGGTACGGCCTGCTGCGCCACCTCAACCCCGGGACCGGCCCCGTCCTGGCCCAACTCCCCGTCCCACAGATCGCGTTCAACTACCTCGGCCGCTTCGCAAGCGGCACGCCGGGCGATACGGCGGCCCACTGGACGCCCGCCCCGGAGACCGGCCCCCTCGGCGGCGGCTCCGACCCGGCCGCGCCACTCGCCCACGTCGTGGAGATCAACGCCTGGACCCTGGACGGCACCGACGGGCCCACCCTCACGGCCCAGCTGTCGTGGGCCGGCCGGCTCCTCGCCGAGGCGGAGGTGCGTGAGCTGGGCGAGCTGTGGCGGCTGGCGCTGGAGGAACTGGCCACGGTGGCCGACGACGAGGCGGGCGGGCATTCGCCGTCCGACTTCCCGCTGGTGTCGGTGACCCAGGAGGAGATCGACGCGTGGGGTGCCCCGCAGGCCCGGCTGGACGACGTACTGCCGCTGTCGCCGTTGCAGGAGGGCTTGCTGTTCCATGCCCTGTACGACACGCAGGGGCCGGATGTGTACGCGGTGCGGCTGGTGCTGGAACTCGAAGGCGAGGTGGACGCGGCACGCTTGCGGGCGGCCGGTCAGGCGCTCCTGGAACGGCACGCCAACCTGCGGGCCTCCTTCCGGCAGCGCGAGGGCGGGCGCCCCGTCCAGGTGATCCGCAGTCAGGTGTCATTGCCCTGGCGCGAGGTGGACCTTTCCGACCTCACCGGGGACGCCCGGGACGCGGCCTGGACCGGATGGCTCGACGAGGAACAGCGCCACCGCTTCGACCCGGCCGAGCCGCCGCTGCTGCGCTGCACGCTGGTGCGATGGGCGCCGGGCAGCTTCCGGCTCGTGCTGACCCACCATCACATCCTGCTGGACGGCTGGTCGACGCCGCTCCTGGTGGGCGACCTGCTCGCGCTGTACGCGGGCGGAGAGCTGCCTCAAGTCGCGCCGTACCGCGACTACTTGGCGTGGCTGTCCCGGCAGGACCGTACCGCCGCCGAGACCGCCTGGCGGGCCGCGCTCGACGGCCTGGAGGAGCCGACCCGCCTCGCCCCCGCCGACAACGCGGCGCTCGCGTCCCTGCGGCCCGAACGGGTCACCGTGGACCTGCCGGAGGAACTGACCGACGCCCTGACCGACCTCGCCCGCCGGCGTGGGGTCACCCTCAACACCGTCGTCCAGTCCGCCTGGGCGTTGCTGCTCGCCCAGCAGACCGGGCGCGCCGATGTCGTGTTCGGTACGACGGTCGCCGGACGGCCGCCCGAGCTGCCGGGGTCGGAGTCCATGGTCGGGCTGTTCATCAACACCGTCCCCGTCCGCGTGACGCTGGATCCGGCCGAGCCCCTGGAGGCCCTGCTGCACCGGCTCCAGGACGAGCAGCTGCGCCTGATGCCCCACCAGTACCTGGGCCTGAACGAGATCCAGCGACTGGCCGCACTCGGTGAACTCTTCGACACCGCCATGGTGTTCGAGAACTACCCCGTCGACCCGGAGTCCTTCGCCGATCGCGGCGAGGACGTCCGGCTCGTGGGGGCCCGGACCCACGACGCGACGCACTACGCGCTCGCCCTCACCGTGCTCCCCGGCCGCCGGCTGACGCTCCGGCTCGACCACCGCCCCGACGCGCTCACGGCGGCCGAGGCGGGGCGCGCCGCCGCCCGGCTCGCCCGGCTGCTGGAATCGCTCGTCACCGATCCGGCCCTGCCCGCCGGACGGCTGCACGTCCTCGACGCCGACGAACTGCGGCGGATCGAGGAGTGGAACGCGACCTCGCGCGAGACGCCGAGGGCGTCGCTTGCGGAGCTGCTGCGCGAGCAGGCCGCACGGACACCGGACGCGCCGGCCGTCACCGACGGGACACGCGAGCTGTCGTACGCCGAACTCGACGCGCACGCCGAACGGTTGGCGCGGGTGCTGGCCGGGCGGGGCATCGGTCCCGGGGACGTGGTGGCCGTACGGCTGCCGCGTTCGGTGGACCGGGTGGTGGGCGTGCTCGCGGTGGCGCTGGCGGGCGCCGCCTTCCTGCCGGTGGATCCCGAACTGCCCGACGAGCGCATCGACTTCATGCTGGCCGACGCCCGGCCGGCACATGTACTGACGGACGCGGCACCGGACGGCGACCCGGGCGAGCTGCCCACCGCCCACGACCCCGCACAGGCCGCCTACGTCATCTACACCTCCGGCTCGACGGGCCGGCCCAAGGGTGTGGTCGTAGAGAACCGAGGACTGGCCGACCTGGCGGCCACACAGCTCGAGCGGCTCGAACTCGGCCCCGGCGCACGGGTGCTGCAGTTCTCGTCGCCCGGATTCGACGCGTCCGTCTTCGAGCTGCTGATGGCCCTCGCCTCGGGCGGGACGCTGGTGGTGCCCGCGCCGGGACCGCTCGTCGGGGAGGCACTGGAGCGGGCGTTGACCGACGGGCGGATCACGCACGCGGTGATCCCGCCCGCGGCGCTGGCGACACTCGCGGCGGGCGCGTTCCCGCAGCTGCGGTCGCTGATGGTGGCCGGCGAGGCCTGCCCGGGCGAGCTGGTGGCGCGATGGGCGCCGGGCCGGAGCATGGCGAACGGCTACGGACCGACGGAGACGACGGTCTGCGCGAGCATCAGCGTGCCGCTGACCGGCGACCGGACCCCGCCGATCGGACGCCCGATCGTGAACACCCGGGCACATGTGCTGGACGCCTGGCTGCGGCCCGTTCCCATCGGCGTGGTGGGCGAGTTGTACATCGCCGGTGCCGGTGTGGCCCGTGGCTATCTGAACCGGCCAGGGCTGAGCGCCGGACGCTTCGTGGCGGATCCGTTCGGCGGGCCGGGGGAGCGGGTGTACCGCACCGGTGACCTGGTGCGGTGGTCGGCGGACGGCGAGCTGGAGTACGTGGGCCGGGCGGACGACCAGGTGAAGATCCGCGGCTTCCGGGTCGAACTCGGGGAAATCGAGGCGGTGTTGTCCCGGCATCCGTCGGTGGCGCAGTCCGCCGTGGTGCTGCGGGACGGCAAGCTGATCGGATACGTCGTGCCCCACGGCACCGCCGACCCGGCCGCCCTGCGCGGTCACGTCGCCGCGTCACTGCCGGACTACATGGTGCCCACGGCCGTCGTCGCCCTGGACGCCCTTCCGCTGACGCCCAACCGCAAAGTCGACCGCAAGGCGCTCCCCGCACCCTCGCCGGTGGCCGCCACGGGCCGGCCCCCGCACACCGACCGGGAGAAGCTCCTGCGCGACCTGTTCGCCGGCGTCCTCGGCATCCCGGCGGACCAGGTCGGCACGGACGACGGCTTCTTCGACCTCGGCGGCGACAGCATCGTCTCCATCCAACTCGTCGGCCGGGCCCGGGCCGCCGGCCTGGAACTGACTCCACGCGATGTCTTCCAGCACCGCACCGTCGCCCGGCTCGCCACCGTGGCCCGCCTCCCCGAGGAGACCGCACCGGCGGACGACGCCACCGGACCCGTGCCCCTCACCCCGGTGATGCGGTGGGTGGCGGAACACGGCGGCCCGCTCGGCGGATTCCGCCAGTCCCTGCTGCTGAACACCCCGGCCGGTGCCGACCTGCCGCGCCTGACCGCCGTACTGCGGACCCTCCTCGACCGCCACGACTCCCTCCGCCTGCGCGCCGAGGACGGCTGGCCGGCCCTGGAGGTCCTGCCGCCCGGCTCCGTCCCGGCCGCGGACGTCGTACGGCGGGTCGACGCGGGCCCGACGGCGGCGCCGTCCGACGAGGAGTGGACGGCGCTGCTGCGCGACGAGGCGGCCGACGCCAAGGCGGCCGTGGACGCGGCGGCCGGACGGCCGCTCGGCGCGGTGTGGTTCGACCGCGGGCCCGACCGCCCCGGACGGCTCCTCCTGGTCCTGCACCACCTCGCGGTGGACGGCGTGTCCTGGCGGATCCTGACGGCGGACCTGGCCCAGGCGTGGCAGGCGGCCGAGGAGGGCCGTGACCCGCGACTGCCGCCCGTCGGTACCCCGCTGCGTCGCTGGGCCCGGCTGCTCGACACCGAGGCCCACGAGCCGTCGCGGATCGCGGAGGCCCGGGTGTGGCGGGACCTGCTGCAAGCCCCCGAACCGCTCCTCGGCACCCGGCCGCTCGACCCCGCACGGGACACCAACGCCACCGCCGGCCTGGTCACCCTGTCCCTGCCGCCCGCCCTGGCCGCGCCGCTGCTGACCGCCGTGCCCGCCGCATGCGGGGCACGGGTGAACGAAGTGCTGCTCGCCGCCCTCGCCCAGGCCGTCGAGCGATGGCGCGAACGGCATGGCCAGGGCACCGGCTCCGGTGTGCTCGTCACCGTCGAGAACCACGGCCGGGAGGAGCAACTGGCCGACGGCACCGACCTGTCCCGTACGACGGGCTGGTTCACCGTCGTCCATCCGATACGGCTCCACGGGGCGGGCCTCGACCCCGTCGCGGCCGTCCGGGAGACCGCCGAACGGCTGCGCGCGCTGCCGGACCACGGCATCGGATACGGCCTGCTCCGCCACCTGAACCCCGAGACCGGCCACGAGTTGGCCCAACTACCGGCCCCGCAGATCGCGTTCAACTACCTGGGCCGCGTGGACGCAGCCGACGGGACGTCCGACTGGGGGCGCGCGCCCGAGGCGGACACACTGCCCACCGCCACGGACGGGGCACTGCCGCTCACCCACACACTCGGCGTCAACGCCGTGGTGTGGGACACCGAGGACGGGCCCCGCCTGGACACCGGCTGGTCGTGGCCCGCCGGCGTACTGACCGAGACGGACGTGCGGCAACTGGGCGAACTGTGGCGCCAGGCACTGGAAGCGCTCGTCGCCCGGTCCACGAGCGCCGTAGCACCGGCCGCCACGGACTCCCCGCGCCCGCAAGGCGGCCTCCTCGACGTGCTGCTGCCGCTGCGCCCGAAGGGAAACCGCGCACCGCTGTTCTGCTTCCCGCCGGTCTCCGGACTGGGCTGGACCTTCACCGGACTGACCCGGCATCTGGACACCGAGCGGCCCCTGTACGCCTTCCAGTCACCCGGCCTCGCCGGGCAGGAGCGCCCGGCCCAGAGCCTCGCCGCACTGGTCGCGGACTGTCTGACCCGGCTCCGCGAGGTCCAGCCGCACGGCCCGTACCACCTGCTCGGCTGGTCGATGGGAGGCCTGGTCGCCCATGGCGTCGCCACCGCCCTCCAGGCCGACGGCGAGGAAGTCCCCCTGCTGGCGATGCTCGACTCCTTCCCGGAGCACTCGCGCGCGGGCCGGAAACCGAACGGCACCGATCGGCAGGCCGCCTTCTACGACCTGCTGGGCATCCTCGGCCGCGACACCGGGCCCCGGGACACGACGGACGGCACGCTGACCGAGGCCCGTTTCCTCGAACTGGTCCGCCGGGTGCCCGACCTGCCCGCCAGCCTCGACGACGAGGAACTGCTGACCCTCGTGGACGTCACCGCCCGCAACCGCCGCCTGATCGAGGAGTTCGCTCCGCGTTCGTACCGGGGTGATCTTCTGTTCTTCACCGCCGCACAGGATCCGGACGCGGGCGCGTACACGTACACCTCATGGCGACCGTACGTGGACGGACGGATCGACAACCACGACATCCCCTGCACGCACGACGAGATGACCCGGCCCGACTCCCTCACCCGGATCGGACCGGTGCTCGCGACACGCCTCGCCGAGACCGCCGACTTCCCAACCGTAAACATCCGCCAGTGAAGCCCCGACCGTGAGGAGCCGGACATGACCACCAACCCCTTCGACGACGACAGCCTGGAGCACTACGTCCTGGTGAACGACGAGGGCCAGCACTCACTGTGGCCCGCCTTCGCCGAGGTCCCGGCCGGATGGACCGTCGTCCACGGCCGCGCGAGCCGCCAGGCCTGTGTGGAGTACGTGGACGAGCACTGGACCGACATGCGTCCCAAGAGCCTGATCCGGGCCATGGGTGAGTAGCGGAACACGAGGTAGCGGAACACGAGGTAGCGGAACACGAGGTAGCGGAACACGAGGTAGCGGAACACGAGAGGGAAACGCGATGACCACGCGGCGGACGATCGCCCCGGACGAGCTCGACACACTGAACCTGGCCGATCCGCGGCTGCACGCCGAAAACGACCTGTCCGCCGTGTGGCGCCACCTGAGGCGGCACGACCCGGTCCACTGGAACCCGCCGACCGGCTCGGCCCCCGGCTTCTGGGCGGTGACCCGGCACGCCGACGTCACCTCCGTGTACCGCGACAGCACCCGCTTCACCTCCGAGGGTGGCAACGTCCTGGAGACCCTGCTCGCCGGCGGCGACTCCGCGGCCGGCCGCATGCTCGCGATCACCGACGGGGAGCGGCACACCGGGCTGCGCCGCATCCTGATGTCCGCCTTCACGCCAAGGGCCCTGGAACCGATCGTCGCGAGCGTGCGGCGCACGGTGGAACGGCTGCTGCGGGACGCGATCGAGAAGGGCGACTGCGACTTCGCCGCCGACGTGGCGGCGGGGATCCCGCTCGGCGCCATCTGCGACCTGCTCGGCGTGCCCGACAGCGACCGGGCCCACGTGCTCAGCCTGACCTCGTCGGCGCTGGGCTCGCACGAGGCGGACAGTACGGCGGCCGACACGTGGATCGCCAAGAGCGAGATCCTGCTCTACTTCGCGGGCCTCGCCCGCGACCGGCGCGAGGGCCCTCACGCGGACGTCATCGCGCTCCTCGCGGGCAGCCGCGTGAACGGGCTGCCGCTCGACGACGACGAGATCATGCTCAACTGCTACAGCCTGATCCTCGGCGGCGACGAGACCGCCCGGCTGTCCATGGTCGGCGCCGCCCTCGCCCTCCTGGACCACCCCGACCAGTGGCAGGCGCTCAAACGGGGCGACGCCGGAATCGACACCGCCGTCGAGGAGATGCTCCGCTGGACGACCCCCGCCCTGCACTCGGGACGCACCGCGACCACCGACACCGAGGTCGGGGGCCGCCCGATCGCCGCCGGGGACATCGTCACCGTGTGGAACGCCTCCGCCAACCACGACGAACTGGTCTTCGACGCCCCGGACCGACTGCGCCTGGACCGCACCCCCAACCGGCACATCACCTTCGCCCACGGCCCGCACTTCTGCCTCGGCGCCTACCTGGCGCGGGCCGAGATCGGGGCCGTACTGGCGGGACTGCGCGACCAGGTGGCGGAGATGGAGCGGACCGGCCCGGCGCGGCCCGTCTACTCCAACTTCCTCAGCGGGATCAGCTCACTGCCGTTGGCGCTGAAGAGCGCGTGACGCGGGGACGCGGCGGGGGGAGGCGTCGATCGGCTAACGGCGGTGCCGGCGCACGTGCCGCGACCGTCGGCGTACGAGTCGGCGCAGCCATCGCAGGGGACGCACCTCGGAGCCGGCGGTCCGGGGCGGTGCGTGTCGAGCGGTGAGCGGCGCGTAGGGCACGGGGGTGCGGACGCCGTCCGCTTCCATGACACAGACGGGGAGGTCCCGGGCCTCTTTCGGCCGGTCGAGGCGGACCGTGAAGGGATGCGGCGGATCGCCGGGCAGTTCCGCCGCCAGTACCGTGACGTCCTTGCCGCGCCTCTTGTGCGAGGCGACCACTTTGCCGTCGACGAGGAGCTCGACCGCGGCTGATGGCGCGCCCGTCTGCACCGTGACCGAATGGCCGTCCCGGTCGAGGTGAAAGCGCTGGCCGCGGGTCATGGGACACCTCCCGATCCGGTCATTTCGAGGGAATCAGCCTGTCTTCCACCCCCACCGAGTGTCGATCCGCTCCCACTCCTCGGCCCACTGCGCCATACGCCGTCGGTCCAGCTGCAGACGTACCACCCAGGCGGCGCCCAGGGTCGCCCCGCCCGCACCCATCGCCGCCAGCACGCCTCCCGAGATCGCGTGCAGCCTGGTCTCCGCGGCGCTCAGGGGCTTGGTCGTGATGTTGTCGTTCCGGTCCGTCCACACGGTGACCGTGCTGCCGGCCCGGGTCTTGGCGGGCACCCGCGCCTTGTCCGTGTGCGTCGTGCCGTCCGGGGCGGTCCAGCGGACCTTGGCCGACACCCGGTAATCGGTCGGCACCCGCTCGGACACCCGGTCCTTCGCGTCCTCGACCAGGACGGCCGAGACCTCGCGACCGTGCGCCCGCTGTTGTTCCGCTGCCCGCTCCACCGCGGCCGCCGTCGCCTGGCCCGCGATCAGGGCACCCACCAGGGCGAACAGCCACCCGGCGAGCACGATCCAGGCTTCGATGACGTCGCTGCGCCGCCTCAGCGGGCTACGCCGCCACCGCCACAACCGCACCCTCGTACGCCGTGACGCCGCCATCGGCCGACACCCCCTTGTGAGCACCGACAGCACATCTCCAGTGTGCGCCCGACGACGGCGTCGCGTATGTTTCCCGTCAATGTCCTGGCCGGAGCACCGCACGTGTACGACGCTGGGGCAGGGAGATGCTCAGCGGATGGGAGCCGGTCGAGCGTGCTCGTGACCTGGCGGTCGCGGAGCAGGTGAAGGCCGGGCCGGGCGGGCGGGCGCAAGGGGGCACGCGCCTGCTGGGCGTGATCACCGCCTCGCACCTCCCGCACGAGCTCCTCGGCGCGTCGGGCGCGCTGACCGCCCCGTGACCGCCAGGGCGTGCCAAGCGCGCGCCATGCGGCCTGAGAGATGAGTACACAGCGGGCCGCGATGAGGAAAGGGAATCGACGTCTCCCTGGTCATCGCCGCGAAGAAGGCCCGCCCCTCGCGCGTCTGCGACGTGGTGCTCCACCGGTGGTCCGGAAAGCGGGCGAGTAAACCATGCACGAGTTCACGCCCGAGGCCCTGGCGCTGCCAGGTTTCGAGGACCCAGACATCCAGGATCCGCCCCGTCCGGCACGCCACGCAGGTGCGGAAGCGCAGCCGCCCGATGAGCGTGTCCGGCCCCTCCAACAGCACTAACTCGGTCGCGGAGTCCCGACCCGAAGCAGTGATTCCGTTCATGTGCGGCTCGCCCCTCAGTACCACCACCGCTGCGTCTTCGGAGCGGCAACCCTGAGAACACTATGGCGAACCTGTGGCGGATCCGTGAAGTCAACTCCAACTCGTGGTCAAGACCCGCACAGGCCGCCCAAGCCCCATTGCCCGCCATCTCTGGGTACTCGTACGTCCACGAACCGACGACCGGCGGGGACGGGAGGACGGCACACATGCGCACAGCCTTCCCGCCCCACGCGCTGCACGACTACGCGCTGCTGGCCGACGGCGAGCGCGGCGCGCTGATCGGACCCGACGGCGCCATCGGCTGGCTGTGCTCGCCCACCTGGCACGACGAATCGGTCTTCGCCACCCTCGTCGGCGGCGCCGGCGTCTACGCCGTCACCCCTGCAGTCCGGCACGTCTTCGGCGGCTACTACGAGGAAGGCACGCTGATCTGGCGCAGCCGGTGGGTCACCGACGACGGCATCGTGGAGTGCCGGGAGACCCTGGCCTTCCCGGGCGAGCCCGACCGTCTCGTCCTGCTGCGGCAGCTGCGGGCCGTCGACGGACCCGCCCGGTTCTCCGTCGTCCTCGACCCGCACGGAGGCTACGGCGGCGAGCCGGTCACCTCCGTCCGGCACGGCGACGACGGGGTGTGGGAGCTGCGCACCGGCAACCACCGCCTGCGCTGGCAGGGCGGCCCGCACGCCGTGGCCGCCGATCAGGGTCTGACCGCCGACATCGTGCTCAAGCCCGGCGAGCGGCACGACCTGGTCCTGGAGTGCGCCGCCTGCGCACTGCCCCGCGAGCTCCCGCGCGCCGAACAGGCCTGGGCCGCCACCGAGGCCGCCTGGCGGCGGGCGGTGCCCCCGCTCGAGAACACCGTCGCCGTGGGGGACGCGCGCCGGGCGTACGCCGTGCTGCGCGGCCTGACCACGCACGAGGGCGGCATGGTCGCGTCCGCCACCACCAGCCTGCCCGAGCGTGCCGAGGAAGGCCGCAACTACGACTACCGGTACGTGTGGATCCGCGACCAGAGCTTCGCCGGGCAGGCCGCGGCCGCCGCCGGTGCCTACGACCTCCTGGACGCCGCCGTCGGCTTCGTCGCCGCCCGGCTGCACACCGACGGGCCCCGGCTGGCCCCCGCCTACACCGTGCACGGCAGCCCCGTCCCCGATCAGCGCGACCTCGAACTGCCCGGCTACCCGGGCGGCTTCGACCGCGTCGGCAACCAGGTGCGCGAACAGTTCCAGCTCGACTGCTTCGGCGAGGCGCTGCTGCTGTTCGCCGCCGCCGCGCGCCTTGGGCGGCTCGACGAGCACCACTGGCAAGCGGTCGACCTCGCCGTGCGCGCGATCGGCGAACGCTGGCGTGAACCGGACGCCGGCATCTGGGAGTTGAACAGCCGGCTGTGGACCCACAGCAGGCTCATCTGCGTCGCCGGCCTGCGGGCCGTGGCCGACGCCGCGCCCCGCCGCCCGCCGGCGCTGACCTGCACCCGCCTGGCCGACATGATCCTCGGCGCCACCGCGCGCAGCAGCGTGCACCCCGACGGACACTGGCAGCGCACCCCCGACGATCCGGCGGTGGACGCCGCCCTGTTGCTGCCCGCCGTGCGCGGCGCGCTGTCCGCCGGTGACGTGCGCACCCGCGCCACGCTCGCCGCCTGCCGCCGGGAACTGGCCGAGGACTACCTCATCTACCGCTTCCGGCACGACGACCGCCCGCTGGAGGACGCCGAGGGCGCCTTCCTGCTGTGCGGGTTCGTCATGGCGCTCGCCGAACACCAGCAGGGCCGGACCGTCGAGGCGTACCGCTGGTTCGAACGCAACCGCGGCGCCTGCGGCGCATCGGGCCTGTACGCCGAGGAGTTCGACCTCGCCCAGCGCCAACTGCGCGGCAACCTCCCGCAGGCCTTCGTGCACGCCCTGCTCCTGGAGACGGCGGCACGCCTCGGCGACTGACCCCTCCGGCTCCGGGTACTGGCGCGCGCATGGCGGTGGATTGCTGCGCTGGGCGACGACGACCGAACACAAGACGATCGGCGACCTCTACCTGGCGACCGCCTTCTCCTTCTTCCTGTTCGGCGGTGTCCTCGCGCTGCTGATGCGGGCCGAACTCGCCCGTCCTGGGCTCCAGTTGTTCAGCACGCAGTAGTACAACCAGCTGTTCACGATCCACGGCACGGTCATGATGCTGCTGTTCGCCGGGTCCGCCAACGCGGTCATGCCGTTGCAGATCGGCGCCCCGGACGTCGCGTTCCCCAGACTCAACGCGCTGTCGTAGCTCAACAGCGCGGTCCGCAGCCCCGGCGCGGGCGGTGACCTGTGGACCATGGGCCTGGTGGTGACCGGAGTCAGCACCACGCTCGGCGCGGTCAACCTCATCACCAGGGCGAGCAGCAGCCCGGGGAGCAGCAGGATGTGCAGGGAGTACAGGCGCGGGACCATGTCGTGCCCGGGGAACTCGCCGCCGAAGGCGAACATGCTGAGGTACGTCCCCGCCACCGGGATCGACAGCATGATGCCCTGCGCGATCCTCAGGCCCGTGCCCGACAACAGGTCGTCCGGCAGGGAGTAGCCCGCGAAGCCCTCGGCGAGCGCCAGCGTGAACAGCGTCACCCCGATCACCCAGTTGACCTCGCGGGGCCGGCGGAACGCGCCCGTGAAGAAGACCCGCAGCAGATGCGCGCCGATCGCGGCGAGGAACACCAGCGCGGCCCAGTGGTGGAGCTGCCGGATCAGCAGACCGCCGCGCACGTCGAAGCCGATGTGCAGCGTCGAGCGGTACGCCTGAGACATGCGCACCCCGGCCGGCGGACGGTAGGAGCCGTCGTAGACGACCTCCGTCATGGACGGGTGGAAGAACAGCGTCACCGGCAGCCGGCCGTCCACCCAGTCGGCGGTGCGCTCCGTCGCGTTTCGGGCCCGGGCGCCGGCCCGGGCCCTTCTCCTTCTCAGCAGCGCCGCGCACGGGTGCCCTGGCGCCCGTGCCGGAAACAGCTACGTGCGATCACCCTTCGGCTTGCCCCGCTGATCAGGGGTGCCGTGCGGCGGCGGGCTGAAGGGCTGCGACGCGGTCGTGGGCGACACCGGGGAGCCGGTGTGGCCCTCGGCCTGTTCCGGGCGCAGCGCGCCGGGGTCCCCGGACGTCGGCTCGGCACCCGCCTCCAACTGCTCCAGGCGTGCCGTCAGCACTTCGGTCACCGGGCGGCGGTCGGCGTGCGTCCGCTCGTACGCCAGCAGCTCCTCGACCTCCGGCGCGGTCAGCGACCGCACGCGGCTCTCCAGGCCGCCGATCGGCAGGTGGTCGTAGTCGGGCAGCGGCAGGGCGGTGCGACCGGAGTCGGCCATGGCTCTCACTTCCCTCTGTTCGATGGTCCCGTCTGCGGTGGTCCCGTTGCGAGGTGCTCAGCGACCGCCCGGCCCGCCGCTGCCGAAGGAACCGCTGCTGCCCTCGTCCCAGCGGGGCCGTTCCTTCGACGGGCCGGTCCGGGTTCCCGCGTTGCCGTGGCCGGGCAACTGGTGCGGTGTCAGGCGCTGACGGCCTCGGGGCACCTCGTCGGGCTCACGGTTCTCCATGACCTCGCGGACCGGGCCGCCCTCCGGCATCCGTGGCTGCTCCTCGGGGACCGGCGGGGGCGGCTCACGCCGCTTGACGCGGACACCCAGCCAGAAGGCACCCATCAGCACCGCCACGACCACCACACCCGCCACGGCCAGGCCGACGCCGAGCCCGCCCCGACCTGCGGCGATGTCCATCCATGAGGCATTCATGGGACGCGAGTACCCCTGGCCGTGCCGGTGAACCGACTCACCCCGAGCGGGACGCCCGTGTCTGAGAGCGGTTGGCCTTGCGGACCGCGTCGAGCAGTTCTCCCTTGGTCATCCGCGACCGGCCGTCGATGCCCAGGTGCTTCGCGACGTCGTACAGATGCTTCTTCGAGGCGCTCTCGTCGACACCCTCGCCACTGCGCCCGCCGCGTCCCCGGGGCCGTGCCGACCGCGGGTCCGAAGGGCCCTTGCGAACGCCTTCCTTGCGCTCCCCGTGGTCGGCGACCTTCTCGTACTTGTGCTTGAGCGCGCCGTACGCCACCCGGTGGGCGCGCTCGCCCTCGCCGTACTGCTCCACCGCAGAGTCGTGCGCCTTGATCCAGGTGCGCTGGGCGTCGTTGGCGGAACGCTCCAGGGTCGACGGCAGCTCTTCTCGTGCGGGCACGGGTCCACCTCCGTCCGTCGTGGTCCGCTGTGGTGCGCGGACGCCGCCCGGGTTCCCGGCGCGGGTGGGGAAAATCCGGCGGAAACCCTGGGCGCACCGGGTTTGACGTGGTCGGCTCCGGCTACCCGCGCGGTGTGACATCGACGACATCCCAGGAGGAGCTCTTCCGGTTCCTGGAAGACAGGTTCGCGTGCGCCCAGGCGTGCACCGAATGTGCGCGGGCGTGCGCCCTGCGCGCGAGCCTCGTGGATCCGGACGGGACCGAGGAGCAGGAACTCGTACGACGCAAGGGCATCATGTGCGCGGAGGTGTGCGACGCGACCTGCCGGGTGCTCTCCGAGCAGAACCGGCTCGACGAAGCCGGCATCCGCGTCCAGCTGGAGTGGTGCCGGTCGGTCTGCCTGGAGAGCGCGCACGTCTTCGACCGGCACCCGAGCGCGGAGGACAGCGCGAAGGCGTGCCGGGAGTGCGCGCAGGCGTGCTCGGGCTTCATCGCGACGCTGGCCTGAGTGGTCGCGGGGGCAGGCTGTGCACGGTCCATGGGCTTTCGCATGCCCATTCCCAATTTCTGAAACACGTTCTACGGTGTGCGCCGTCAGGACCGGCCTTGGGAGCCTGGAGGCGCCGTGCATCTCGATCACACGCCCGAACAGCAGCGGCTGCGCACCGAACTACGCACCTATTTCGCCGAGTTGGTGCCGGACAACGCCCACGCCCGGTTCACCGACCGCGCGGCCCAGAAACGCTTCTACCGCGACACCATCCGCCGCCTGGGCACCGACGGCTGGCTCGGCGTGGGCTGGCCGAAGGAGTACGGCGGGCGGGGCCTGACGGCGATGGA
Organism: Streptomyces sp. NPDC050619; assembly: GCF_040654815.1. Lineage (NCBI taxonomy): Bacteria > Bacillati > Actinomycetota > Actinomycetes > Kitasatosporales > Streptomycetaceae > Streptomyces > Streptomyces sp. NPDC050619. Next base: position 255,670 of record NZ_JBFAIR010000003.1, read on the forward strand.
GCAGTTCATCTTCTTCGACGAGGCCGCCCAGGCCGGCGTCCCGCTGCCGCTGATGGCGCTGAACACCGTCGGCCCGACGATCATGCGGTACGGCACGGACGAGCAGAAGGCGTACTTCCTGCCGAGGATCCTCACCGGCGAGATCGATTTCGCGATCGGCTACAGCGAGCCCGACGCCGGCACCGACCTGGCCTCCCTGAAGACGCGCGCCGTGCGGGACGGCGACTCGTACGTCGTCAACGGCCAGAAGATCTGGACCACCAACGGCGACACGGCCGACTGGGTCTGGCTCGCGGTCCGTACCGACCCCGACGCCCCGCCGCACAAGGGCATCACCATGCTCCTGATGCCGACCTCCGCCCCCGGCTACTCCTGCACCGTCATCAACACGCTCGCCTCGCACGACACCACGGCCGGCTACTACGAGAACGTCCGCGTCCCCGTCGACCACCGGGTCGGTGAGGAGAACCGGGGCTGGCGCCTGATCACCAACCAGCTCAACCACGAGCGGGTCACCCTCGCCGCGCACGGCACCATGGCGATCCGCGCCCTGCACGACGTGCAGCGCTGGGCCATGGAGACCAAACTCGCCGACGGCCGCCGCGTGGTCGACCTGTCCTGGGTCCGCCGCCTACTGGCCCGCACCCACACCCGCCTGGACGCGCTCAAGCTCCTCAACTGGCGGATGGTGGGCGCCGTCGAGGATGGCACCCTCACCCCGCAGGACGCCTCCGCTGTCAAGGTGTACGGCTCCGAGGCCCGCCGGGACGCCTACGCATGGCTCATGGAGATCGTCGCAGCCGCGGGCGCCCTGAAGGAGGGCTCGGCGGGCGCGGTGCTGCACGGCGAACTGGAACGCGGCTACCGCTCGGCGGTGATCTTCACCTTCGGCGGCGGCAACAACGAGATCCAGCGGGAGATCATCTCGTGGATCGGGCTGGGGATGCCGAGGGTGCGGCGTTAGCTGGGTTGTGACCCTTCTTCTTTCCGGCAGCAGGCAAGGTGATCAGCAGCACAGCTGCTCCGAGGAGTGCGATGACCGCGATCCAGCCCGCGCCGACGTGCATAGCATGGATAAACGCATGATCGGCAGCCTGAGCAAGAGCGGGCCGGTGGATAGCGGTGGCGACGTGGCGGGCCTGTTCGGCGGAGACTCGCGCCTGATCCTGCACCGGACCGGGTGCACCCTCCAGCGACGGTTCGATCGCCCGTCGGTACACGATCGACATGATCGTGCCGCCTACTGCGATTCCGATCACACTGCCGGTTTGCCGCACGGTGTTGGTGACGGCCGATCCTGCACCGGCCTGTTCCAACGGCAGGTTGCTGATCAATGCGGCCGTAACCGGGCCGATCACCATGCCGATCGAGAGACCCTGTATCAACAACAGGATCTCGATCCCGACGAGTGGCGTTTGGAGTCCGAGGAACCCGTACCCGCCCATGGTCAGCGCGGCCAAGGTCAGCGCCGGCACCGTGACAAGGCGTAGCGACAGGCGGCGAACCAGGCGCGAGGCAAGGGGCGCCCCCGCGAGCGCGCCGAGTGCGGTCGGGATATTGGCCAAACCCGCCTTCATCGGCGAAAATCCGAGCGCGCCTTGCAGGTAGAAGGCGTTGTAGAAGGTAATGGCGGCCACACCGAAGAGCAGCAATCCGAGCGCCACATTGCCGCCACCGAATGTGCGTTGCACGAACAGTCGCGGATCAAAGCTGGGCACCTTGACACGCAGTTCGACGAGTACGAAAAGGGCCAGCAGAACCAGACCGACAACGATCGGCGCCCAGACGTCGGTACGACTCCACACAGCCACCTGCCCCGCACGGATCAGCCCGTAGGCCAACGCCACGAGCCCACTGACCGACAGCAACATTCCAGCGGGGTCCAGTGGTCGCAGAGTGGGGCTGCGGAAATTCGGAACCAGCACGGCGAGCCCGATCAACGCCAATGCCGCGACCGGGACATTGATCAGAAAGACCGAGCCCCACCAGAAATGATCGAGCAGGAACCCCGCCAGCACCGGGCCGGCAGCCATTCCGACACCGGCCGACGTCGAGAAAATGCCGATCGCGGCAGCCCGCGCGGGGCCAGTAAAGGTCCACATAAGGATGGCCATCATGGCGGGCGTGATCAGCGCGCTGCCCACCCCCATCGCAGCTCGAGCCGCAATCAGCTGGCCCGCATCGCTTGCGTACGCCGCCCACAGCGAGGACCCGGCGAAAATAACCAACCCGCTGGAAAACACAGTCCGGTGACCGAACCGATCGCCCAATGCGCCCGCAGTGAACATCAATGTGGCGAAGGCCAGAGTGTACGAACCGGTCGCCCATTGCAGCTGACCGGGATTGGCCCCCAGTCCACGGACCGGGTCTGCAAGGGTCTCGAGCGTAGTACTCAGGACGGTATTGTCCAGCCAGATCATCAGCGAACACAACATAAGAACGGCAAGAATTAACTGCTGCCTGAACTTCGGCAACGTTGGAGGCGCGGTCATGGACACCTTCGGATATCGATCGGCGGGCACCTGAACGACTGGACCATAAGCAAACTCCACGACGCCGTCAAGCTCAGAGTTTCTTGTCAAGACTGTTGCGGCTGAACAGGCCATATGCCCTCTGCGGGGTTTGCGGACCGAGCAAATTTGTGCCCTCTGGCGAATTTGCGAGTCGAAGGGTTTCATGACTTACGGAGGGTTGCGATTGGGCGGATTTCATGCCCTGAGGAGACGGCGGTCGGGCTGCCTGCGCATCTGTTCGCTGATCGGCAGCAGGGGTGCGCTCCGGCTGCCGCGCGCCCGGGTGGTGCCCCTGTCTGCCCCGCCGTCGTCTTGCACCGCGGCGGGGTCAGGAGTCCTCGCCCAGCCCCTCCCAGTGGTCGGCGAGGGAGGTGAGCAGACGCATGATCTCTTCGCGCCGCTCCGGTCCGAACGGTGCGAGAAGCCGTTCGTCCAGCTGCCGGGCGCGGAGGTTCGCGTCATGGAGGGTCCGCTTGCCCTCCTCGGTCAGATGGAGCAGCTTGCGCCGGCCGTCGTCCGCCGCCGTCCTGCGGACGATCAGGCCCCGGTTCTCCAGCCGCCGGGCGACGTCCGCCATCGTCGACGTGTCCAGGGCGACCGCCGACGCCATCGACCGCTGGTCGTGCCCCGGGGCCGACTCCACGGCCTGGAGCACCGCGAACTGCGGCCCGGTGAGCGTCGGGTCGACGGCACGGATCCAGACCGCGAGATACGCCTGGTAGAGGCGGCGGACCTGGTAGCCGGGCGCGGCGGTGAGTGCGGGGGGCGGCCCGGGAGGCGTGGACGTCGTGGTTGCGGTTTCGTCACCCATGGAGCTCACTTAAGCACGGCATTTGATCGGACCGGCAGTCGGTCGGTAGCCCGTCGGCAGTCGGATCGGTAGCCGGTACGACGGTCGGATCGGTAGCCGGTACGACGGTCGGTCCCGCGCCTCCGGGAACTCGCGCTCCTCCGTCAGGTCAGCATCGGACGCAGCGCCTCACGCAGCGCCGCGAGCGCGGCGGGCGGGTTGTCCCAGAACAGCATGTGGCCGGCGTCCGGGATCTTGGTCAGTACGGCCGAAGGCAGCAGCCCAGCCGCCTCCGCGGCGCCCTGCGCGGTGACGACGGGACTGTCCGCGCCGTACAGCAGCGCCGTGGGACCGGGCACGGAGGGCCACCAGTCGAAGAAGTCCTCGCTCTCGAAGCCGCGATGCGTGGCGGAGACGGCCTCCGTGTCGCAGCTCGCCAGCCAGCGCGCCCGCAGCTCCCGCTCACGGCGCGGCCAGCGCGGCCAGGACCGGGCCACCTCGTCCGCGTCGGTGCCGCGCCGCGCCTGGGCCAGCTGGTCCAGGAACGCGGCCAGCGGTGTGGGATAGGGCCCGCGGCCGGGACCGCTCATCGGCGGATCGCCCAGCACCGTGCCCCGTAGCCCCACCTTCGCCCGGACGGCGGTCACGGCCGCGATCCGCGCGCCCATGGAGTGCCCGAAGAGGACCGGCCGGTCGAGCCCGAGGCCCGTGACGACGGCCTCGGTGTCCTCGGCGTACTCCTCCAGTCCGTACGAGCCGCCGCCGTCGGACAGCCCGCGCCCGCGGACGTCGACGACCAACGGCCGTACGAGACTGGTCAGTTCGCGCGCCACGAAGTCCATCGTGACGGCGGGGCTGGTGATGCCGGGCAGCACGACGAGCGGGACGCCGTCACCCCCGTAGTCCAGGACGTGCAGACGTGTGGCACCCGAACGCACCCAGCGACTGGTGGCGGGAACGTCGGCGAGATCGGCGAGCGCGGGGTGCGCCAGCAACCGGGTGGGCGGAGGCGTGGGCGCGGTCATGAGGTCCTCCGTAGTCCGTCGAGATACGAGACGGCGTCCTTGAGGACGATCACGTCGCCGTACTTGGCGTGGATGTCGAAGAGGTTCGCCTCGTGCGGCCCCTGCGCCCGGTCCCCGACGCACTCCCGAGGCACCAGCACCGGGAACCCGCACTGCACGGCGTCCACGGCGGTGGCCCGTACGCAGCCGCTCGTCGTCGCCCCGCACACCAGCAGCGTGTCGCAGCCGGCCCCGGTCAGCAGGGCGGCCAGGGAGGTGCCGAAGAACGCGGAGGCACCCTTCTTCACGATCAGGTGGTCCTCCGGTGTCCGCGGCAGCCGCGGATCGAGTGCGACCCCCTCGCTGCCCTCGACCATGCTCCGCATGCCCGGAACCTTGTCCAGCCAGGTGACGGCGGAGCCCGTCGCCTCGGCCGGTGTGTAGGCGATCGTGGTGAACACGACCGGCACCCCGGCCGGACGCGCCGCCGCGATCAACTCGCCCGTGGCTTCGACCACGTCGGTGAGATCGGCCCCCGTGGGGAAAGCCGCCTCGGTGAAACCGCGGGTGAGGTCCACCACGAGGACGGCGGGTCGGCCGCCGCGGCGCACGGACGCGCCGAATCCCGCCCGCTGGTAGGTCCGCTCGGTCTCCTGCCCGTACCGCGCCTCGCCGCTCATGACGTCCTCCGCAGGGTCCGCAGCTCCCGCGCCTGGGCGCCGAGCCGGCCCAGCAGCCAGCCTTCGAGGAGGCCGAACGCGAACGCCCCGGCCACCAGGCCGTACTTCGCGGCCGAAGGGCCGAGCAGCATCGCCAGGCCGTCGAGGTCGGGATTCTGTGCGAGGGCAGGCCGCGCCGCGGCGGGAGCCTCGGGCAGGACGGTCCCGGTGACCTGGTCCTGGTCCTGGTCCCGGTCCCGGTCCAGCAGGCTTCCCAGGTTCCGCGCGAACTGCTGAAGGATCCGGTCCGACACCGTGACGATCGCCCCCTTGCCGAACTGGACGATCTTGCCGCGGATCACCAGGTCCGTGGAGAGCTGGAGCAGTGCTCCCTCGGGCGCCGCGAGCACTTCGAGACGGACCTCGGCCTCCGCGTCCCCACTGCCGTGGATGTCGGCGCCTCTGGCCTGCGCCCGCAGCCGCCGCCGCTCGGCATCGACCTCCAGGAACCGTACGGTGCCGGCGTAGGAGGCGCTGATGGGACCCACCCGGATCTTCACCTTCCCCCGCCAGGCGTCGCCGTCCTGCCCGTCGAGCGCGGCGCCCGGCATGCAGGAGGCGACTCGTTCGACGTCGTTCATCAGGGCGAAGACCTCGTCCGGGGAGGCTTCGACCAGCACCGTATTGGTGAGCCGCATGGGTCAGTGCTCCTTGCTGCTGTCACAGGGCTGTGCGCAGGCCCCGCGCCGAGCCGTTGCGCATCCGTCGATCGCCTCGACGATGGTCTGGTAGCCGGTGCACCGGCACAGATTGGCGGCGACCACCTCACGGATCTCCTCCTTGGTCGCCTCCGGCCGCTCGGCGAGGAACCCCTCGGCGAGCATCAAGAACCCAGGCGTGCAGAACCCGCACTGCAGCGCGTGGTGCTCGCTGAACGCCCGTTGCAGATCGCTCAGTTCACCACCAGAGCCCTTACTCAGCGATTCGACCGTACGAATCCGGGCTCCCTCGGCCTGCGCCGCGAACATCAGGCAGGCGCGGACGGGCGCGTCGTCGACCAGGACCGTGCAGGCGCCGCAGATGCCGTGCTCGCACCCGACGTGCGTACCGGTCAGCCGCAGCGCGTGCCGCAAAACGTCGACGAGGGTGCGGCGGGGCTCGGTGACGACGTCGTACTGCTCGCCGTTGACGTCGAGGCTGATGAGTTGCAGCTCCGGCTGCACCGTAACGGCGTCGTGGTTCATGAGGACAACTCCAGGTTCAGGGCACGGTTCAGGGCGCGGTGCACCGTCTCGGGCGTCACCGGGGTCTGGTCGAGCTCGATCCCCGTGGAGCGCAGGCCGTCGTTGACGGCGTTGAGGACGGCGGCGGGCGCCCCGATGGTGCCGCCCTCGCCGACGCCCTTCGCGCCGGTCTCGGTGAACGCGCTGGGCGTCTGAAGGTGGTGGATCAGCACATCGGGGATCTCGTGGGCGGTGGGCACCTTGTAGTCCATGAAGCCGGTCGCCGACGGCTCGCCCTGGTCGTCGTACGTCACCTGCTCGAACAGCGCGCCCGCGATGCCCTGCGCGATGCCGCCCCGGCACTGCCCCTCCACGACCTGTGGGTTGATGGCGACACCGCAGTCCTCGACGCACACGTACCGCAGGATCTCCACCTGCCCGGTGCCCTCGTGGAGTTCGACGACGCAGCCGTGGGTGGCGTTGGCGAAGGTGCCGTCGCCGAAGACGTCGAAGGTGGCGGTGACCGACAGGCCCGGCTCGATGTCCTTCGGCAGCAGGTGGGCTTGGAGGTAGGCGATGTCGGCGATCTCCTCGTAGGTGAGGACATCCTCCTGGTAAGTGGGGGCGTCGCGGCGGCGCGCGGCGCCGTCCGCCAGCTCCACCTCCTCGGGGGCTACGCCCCAGCGTGCGGCGGCGATGGCGCGCAGCTTGTCGCCGAGCTTCGCCGCGGCGAGGCGTACGGCGCTGCCGCCGATGGTGATGGAGCGGCTGGCGAAGGTGCCCCAGCCGTAGGTGATGCGGTCGGTGTCGCCCTGATGGATCCTCACCTTGGCGATGTCCAGGTCGAGTTGGTCGGCGACGATCTGCGCCATCGTCGTCTCGTGGCTCTGTCCGTGGTTCATCGTGCCGGTGGTGAAGGTGACCGCGCCGCTGGTGTCCATCCGCACCTCGGAGATGTCGAACCCGGGCACCACCCGCATCTTGCGCTGCGCGAAGGCCGCGGAGCCGTACCCGGTGCGCTCGCTGAAGCAGGAGTAGCCGATGCCGATGTGCCGCCCCTCGGCAGCCGCCGCCCGCTGCTTGTCGTACCAGCCCTCCTCCCGAACGAGTTGCTCGCACAGGTTGAGCGACTCCAGGTAGGAGCCCGGGTCGTACGTGATGTTGTTGACGCCGGTGTACGGGAAGTCGGTGATGACGTTGCGGCGGCGGATCTCGACCGGGTCCAGGCCCAGTTCGCGGGCGGCGCGCTCGAAGAGCCGCTCCACGACCATGACGTACTGCGGACGGCTCACGCCGCGGTACGGCGCGGTGGGCGCCTTGTTGGTGGTGACCGCCCTGCCCCGCACCCGGTACGCGGGCACCTTGTAGACGCCGGGCATCTCGGCGGACGCCATCAGCGGCTCGATGCCCGCCGTGAAGGGATAGCAGGAGTATGCGCCCATGTCGCAGACCACGTCCGCGTCGAGCGCGAGGATCCTGCCCTCGGCGTCGAAGGCGGCGCGCGACCGGTAGTGCTGCTCGCGGGCGAGGAACGAAGCGGACAGGGCGTCCTTGCGGTCCTCGATCCACTTCACCGGCCGCCGCAGCCGCAGCGCGGCCGCCGCGGCGGCGATCTCCTCGCGGCCGACGACGCATTTCTGGCCGAATCCGCCGCCCATGTCGGGCACCACGACCCGCACGGCGCGTTCGTCGAGCCGCAGACATCGGGACGCCACCGTCCGCACCTGGTGCGGAATCTGGGTGCAGGTCCGCAGAACGAGCTGGTCCTCGCGGTCGTCCCAGTGCGCCACGACGCCCCGGGTCTCCAGCGGCAGCGCGTTCTGCCGTCCGGTCCTCGTGTCGACCTCGACGACACAGGGCGCGGACTCGAAGATCTCGTCGATGCCCTCGGTCGCGAAGAGCGAGAGGTCCAACAGTGTGTTGTGCGCGGCCTCCGCGTGGAGGAGCGGGGCGCCGGGGGCGAGCGCCGCCTCCTCGGACGTCACCGGCGGCAGCGTCGTGTAGGAGACCTTCGCCGCCTCGAGTCCGTCCTCCGCAGCGTACGCGTCGCGGGCCACGACGACGGCGATCGGCTCCCCGACGAAGCGGACCTTGTCGCGGGCGAGGACCGGCATGGCGGTCGGGACGAACTCCGAGAGCGGGCGACCCAGTTGGGCGACGATGTCGCCCAGCTCCAGGTCGTCCGCCGTGAACGCGGCGACGACGCCCGGGACTTCGCACACCGCGGAGAGGTCCACCGAGGCGATCTCGGCGTGGGCGACGGTGCTGCGCACGAACTGGGCGTGCAGCATGCCGGGCAGCGCGATGTCGTCGACGAACCGCCCGCGCCCGGACAGCAGCCGAGGGTCCTCGCGGCGCGGGACCGACCTGCCCACCAACATCCGTTCATTCATGGGGACATGGCCTCCTCACAGGCGCGCCGGACCAGGGTCCGGACGAGTTGCTTGCGGTAGTGCGTGGAGCCGGACGCGTCGGCGGGGGGCTCGACGGCCTCCGCCGCGGCGGACGCGCAGGCCTCGAAGGAGCCGCCGGCGGTCAGCACGGCCTCCGCCTCGGGCACACGGACGGCGGCGGACGCCACACCGCCGAGCGCCACCCGGCCGGAGCGCACCTCGCCGTCCTCGACGTCGAGGTCGACGGCGGCGGCCACGAGGGCGAAGTCCCCGCGCCGCTCGGCGAACTCGGTGAGCGCGGCATGCGGCGCGGGACGCGGGAAGACGATCTCGACCAGGAGCTCGTCCGGGTCGAGGGCCGTCGTGTAGTAGCCGAGGAAGAAGTCCCCGGCCGCGATCCTCCGTTCTCCCCGGGGACCGCGTGCCACGAACTCGGCGCCGAGCGCCACCGCGAGCAGGCACCACTCGGCGGTGGCGTCGCCGTGCGCCATGCTGCCGCCGACCGTGCCCCGGGTGCGGATCGGGAGGTGCCCGATCCAGCTCATGGCCTTCTTGAGGACCTCGAAGCCCGCCCCCAGAATCCCGTCCGGGTCGGTCTCCACCCTGTGATGGGTGGTGAGCGCCCCGATGCGCAGACCGCCGCCGGAGTCCCGGTGCATGCGGTCCAGTTCCCGCAGTCCGCCGATGTCGACGAGGTGCCGCGGGCGGGCCAGCCGGAAGTTCATCATCGCGACGAGGCTCTGCCCGCCGGCGATGACCTTGGCGTCGTCACCGAGCTCGGCCAGCAGCCGCGCGGCTCCGTCGACGTCGCGGGCCCGGTGGTACTGGAAGGGGGCGGGCTTCATGGTCCTCCTGTCGGGCGTTGCGTGCGGGGCCGTGCTGCTCAGGGGCTCAGAAGACCGCCCGCTCGGCGACACCCTGACGCGCGAGTGCCGACGACTCCTTGCCGTCGCTGTCCTCGTCGAGTCCCCGACCCTTCGTCTCGGGCGCCGCGACCGCCATCCACACCACGGCCAGCAGTACGGCGATCCCCAGCACCGCGAAGGTCCACGGCAGCCCCAGCAGGGGCCACATCAGCGAGCCGAACACCATCGGGGCGAACCCGGTGAGCGCCCGGCTGACCGACGAGGCCCAGCCGAAACCGCTGGCCCGCAGCTCGGTGGGATACAGCTCCGAGACGTACGCGTACAGGACGGGAATGGTGAGCTGGATCAGGAAGCCGAAGACGGCGATCGCCACGACGGACCCGGTCGGCATCTCCATCACCAGCGCGAACACCACCAGCGCGAGGGACGCGACCGGCGCCGAGACCCCGATGAGCCACTTGCGGCCGACGATGTCGACGAGCGCCGTGGACACCAGCACCCCGACGATGCCGACGGCGCTCATGAGGGTGGTCTTCATGAACGCCGCCGTGTCGCCGAGGCCCTCGTCCCGCAGGATCGACGGCATCCAGCTCAGGGCCGCGTAGTAGACCAGCATGATCGTGGCGAACAGCAGCCAGGCCGCGGAGGTGATGCGCGGGCTGAAGCGCCAGATGCCGCGCAGCTGTTCGGCCGCGGCGGCCACTCCGCGCGGCCCGGTCTCGGCGACGGGCTCGGGAATCACGTACGGCACGACGCGGGCGCCGGTGCGGGCGACCAGGTCGTCGATGACCTCGCGGGCCTCCGCCTCGCGGCCCTTGCGCGTTAAATAGACGGGCGACTCGGGGATGCCGCGGCGGGCCCAGAACAGCAGCAGCGCGGGCAGGACCATCGTCGCCAGCATCCACCGCCAGTTCCCGTCGGCCGACAGCAGCGCCGTCGACACGAAGCCGCACAGCGTGATGCCCACCGGCCACCACACATCGAGCGCGGTCAGCACCCGGCCCCGGTACTTGCGCGGCGAGAACTCGCTCACCAGCGCGTAGTCCACCGGAATACAGCCGCCGAGACCGATGCCCGCGAGGAAACGCAGCGCGAGGAAGACGGAATACGTGGGGGAGAGGGCGCCCAGGACGGAGAACAGGGCGAAGATCAGCAGCGTGACGCTGAAGGCCTTCTTCCGGCCGATCCGGTCCGCGACCGAACCCCAGATGATGGCGCCGACGGCCATACCGACGAGGTTGGCGGTGGCGACGAGCCCGCGATCGCCGAGCGAGAGGTCGAAGTGCGCACCCACGAGCGGCATGAGGAAGCCGTTCAGGGCGATGTCGTACGCGTCGAAGAGGTAGCCGAGGCCGCCGATGATGAAGATCTTGCCCTGGACGGGCCATTTCCAAGGGAGTTCCTGAACGATCTGATCGCCTGTTTTCACGTTCGCTCCACGGGAGGGGGCGGGTGGGGGGACGGGGCATCCTTTCGTGAGGGGGCCGTCTTGGACGAGGGGGGGCCAGGCTCAGCGGCCGAACTGGTAGGAGAAGGCGCCGAGATCGGGGTCGTCAAGGGGGGTACCCGACCACAGCCAGTCGTAGGACAGGTCCGACTCCCCGTCGAAGTTCCTGAGCAGCTTCTCGTCCCTGGCCCGTTGCTCGGGGCCGTCGGGCAGGTGGTAGAAGTCCTTGTTCCGCAGTGACGCGTCCTGGACCATTCCGGCGTGCTTGGCGCGCCGGTCGACATAGCGGCGCAGCGCTCCCTCGACCCCGGCGGCCGTGACCGCGCCGAGCTCCTCGGCCAGTACGGCGGCGTCCTCCATGGCCTGCGAGGCGCCCTGCGCCTGGTAGGGGAGCATCCCGTGGCAGGCGTCGCCGAGGAGGGCGACCCGGCCGTCCATCCACACCGGATCGCGGCGCCGGTGGTGGAGCGCGAAGGCGGAGACGTCCTCCTTCGCCTTGGACAGCATGGCCGGCACGCGGTCGTCCCAGCCGGGGAACGCGTCCACGAGATCCTGCGCGGTCGCGGACACGCTCCACTTCTCGGCGACCTCGTCCGTGCAGGGCACGCAGGCCACGACGTTGAGGTACTCGCCGCCACGGATCAGGTAGTGGACGAGATGCCGGTCGGGCCCGTACCAGATAGTGCTCTGGAAGCGGTCCATGAGCCAGCGCGTCGCCGGATCGGCGGCGATCAACTCGCCCGGAATCAGCGCCCGGTAAGCCATCTCGCCCGAGAATAGCAGCGTGTCGCAGAGACCGATCAGGTCACGTGTCCGCGAACGGATGCCGTCGGCACCGATGAGCACGTCGCCGGCCTGGCGACGCCCGTTCTCGATGACGGCCACGGGACGCTCGGGGTCCGTGCGGTCCAGCTCGACGACCTTGCTCCCGGTGTGCACCGCCACGACGGGGCCGGGACCGGCGGGATCGACGCACGCGTCCAGCAGCATCCGGTGGAGATCGGCCCGGTGGTAGTGCCAGTAAGGGGCGTTGAACTCGTCCTTGCAACGCTGCCCGAGCGAGGTCAGGCCGACGATGCCGCCGTCCTGCCACCGGCGCCGCACCTGATCGAGCGGCTCGGTACGGATGGCCTCCATCTGGCGGCGCAGCCCGAGACCCATCAGCACCCGGCTCGCGTTGGGCGCCGTCTGGATGCCCGCGCCGACCTCGCCGAGCTCGGCCGCCTGCTCCAGGACGGTGACCCGCAGACCGCGCTGCCGCAGAGCCAGCGCTGCGGTCAGCCCGCCGAGACCTCCCCCGACGACGGTGACTTCGTACGACTGACTGGACGCCACGCTTCCTCCAATTCGCGGGCACGTACGGGCACTTCGTGCGCGAGCCGACGCGGTCAGCCGTCGGTGAGCTGCCCGCCGGTGACGACCGCGACGTCGTCGACGGTGACGGTGCAGCCGCGCATCGCGATGTCGAGGTGGGCGTACGACTCACGCCCGAGGACCGGATGCGGGCCGGTCGACCAGAGGAAGTTGCCGGCGAAGGCGCGGGCGTCCATGCCCATCAGGTCGTCCTTGCCGTACATCGCCGTGGCGAACCAGTCGGCGGTGCGCATCAGGCCCCAGCCCATGTGGGAGAGGCTGCGCGCCCACTGGTCCTGGGCGTCCTCGAAGAACGTCGACAGCAATGCGGCCTCGGCGCCGCCGGACACCTTCTCGATGTGCCCGCCCGTGATCTGCAGGGTGACGGGGGAGCGGACGTACTCCTTGAAGGGCAGCAGGATGTCGCCCTCGGCGAGTACGATCTGCCCGTCGGAGATCTCCGGCCAGCACAGCACCATCGTGCTGGGCCAGTGGTCCCAGCGGCCCGGATCGTCGGCGAAGCCGCACTGGAACTCCGGCTTCGACCCGGCGAGTTGAACGGTCAGGTCGGTCCCCGCGTCCGAGGTGACCCGCATGACGGACGACCGCTTCAGCAGGTCGACGCCCGCCAGCACCTCGGCCTTGTCGCCCTCCTTGGGCAGATTGCGGATCAGTACGTCGGGGGCGTCGCAGACGAAGATGATGCGGGTGCCGGCACGCAGGATCTCCTGCTGGACCGGCGCGTGGATGAAGCCCTCACGGGTCAGGTCGACGACCAGGTCGGCCGACTTCAGCAGGTCCTGCGCGGTGCTGTCGTGGAGTACGGAGACCAGGCCCGGGCCCGCACCGGTGTGGGTGCTGGGCATCGGCGCGGGGCTGCCGCCCGGCACGGTCGCGGCGATGACATGCGCCCCGCAGGCCTTGGCCGCTCCGAAGGCGGCCGCGACGTAGTCGCCGCGGCTGCCGGGCTCGGACAGCACCACGACATGCTCGCCGCTGCGCAGCTTGCACAGGCGCAGCTCACGTGTGAAGGCGTCGAGCAGATCGACGGACGAAAGATCGAACACGGGCTTCCTCCCGGGGGCTTGCTGACGGGTTCCCGTCGCTCCTCGTACCCGAACCGGGCATGGCGCAGCCGTGCTCCGGGCACGGCGCTGGAAGGAGGGAGGGGACGGGAGTTGAGCAGCGGATACGGGACGGTGGGGCGCCGCCCGACTGAGATAATCCGAACACGTACTATCTCGGCTTGGCAAGGGGGCGTGGGCCGAGTTAACACGGTTCTTTCATGACGGACCGTCAGCTCGAGTCCTGAAGCGCGTCGGTCAGGCGTTGGCGGCGATCGGCCGCATCCGCGGCCGGACGATCCGCGAACTGTGGGTCCCGGCCGAGGAACTCGACTGAGCGTCGTGACGGCCCCGAGGCGAGCCTAGGGGCGCGCCAAGTGCCGCATGGTCAGTGCCAGTTGCAGTCTCAGCCGGCCCTGGGGCGTGCGCACCGGCCAGCCGAGCAGGTGCTCGGCATGGGTCAGGCGGTCCTGGAGCGTGGAGTGGTGGACGTTGATCTCGGCGGCCGCCGCACGCAGGCTCGCCGTCGAGGCCACGGCGTGCAGCGTGGCCAGCAGCCAGGGTGCGGTCGTGGCGGCCGCTTCCACGGCGTGGACGTCGGGCGGCGGTTCGGCGCCCGGTGTGACGAGGTCGGCGAGGAGGGCGACGCCGCCGAGCTCGTCGGCGTGCACCACGAGCGGGCCCGGGTCCTGGGCGGTGCCGTCCGCGGTGAAGCGCAGGGCGATGCGGGCGGCGTCCCAGGAACGCGGCAGGTCGGGCACCGGGACGGCGGGGCCGACTCCGAGGCGCCCGGCGGGCAGTCCGGCGTCGGAGTGCGCGGGAACGATCCTGGACTGGCCGTCACGCCGGGCCAGGGCACGCGCCGGCGCGCCGATGTCCAGCCCCAGCCCGCGCGCCGCGTGCAGCCGGGCCGGTTCCGGAGCCGTGGCGTCCAGGACCGTCTCGACCAGCGCGGGATCGTCGACCGGGGCCCGGCCCCGGGTGCGGTCCAGGACACGCCGTACGGCACCGGCGGCCCGCTCCAGGATCACCGCGTCGACCACACTGGGCGCCGCTTCCGGGCGCTCCAGCCACAGGGCGGGCGCCCCGCCCGGCGTCAGTGCCGCGAACGGCCAGGCGGGATCCGGCGGGAGATCCGAGTCCCGGCGCATGCCGTCGGCCTCGACGCGGACACGCGCCCGCCGCTCGGTGTCGGCCAGCCGGGCGGGGACCCCGGACAGCACCGCGGCCCCGCGCACCAGCGCCTCCAGGCCGGCCCGGGACTCGACCAGCCGGTCGAAGTAGGCGATGACCTGGACGGCGGCACCGGCGTCCGGGTCCAGCGCGGTCAGGCGCCCGGCCAGCTCTTTCATACATCCATGGTGCGCTATGCGGTCAGGTTCCGTGCAGACTGCGTGGAGAGCTTCCGCTGTACGGAAACGACCGAGGGTGCCTCCCCGGAGGCGGCGGTCAGTCGCCCAGCAGCCTGCGCAGCCACTCCAGCTGGGCCGCCCGGGCCGCCTGCGAGAGGGCCGCCTGCGGGGCGAAGCCGTCGAAACCGTGGAAGCCGCCGGGCCACACGTGCAGCTCGGCCACCCCGCCGGCCTGCCAGATCCGTGAGGCATAGGCGACGACCTCGTCCCGGAAGGTCTCCGCGGAACCCACGTCCAGGAAGGCCGGGGGCAGCCCGGTCAGGTCCTCGGCCCGGGTCGGCGCCGCGTACGCGGGTACGTCCGAGCCGCCGCGCGCCTGGCCGAGCAGCGCCGACCAGCCGGTCTCGTTCGCCGTACGGTCCCAGACGCCGAGGCCCGCCATCTGATGGGAGGACGGGGTGTCGTTGCGGTCGTCCAGCATCGGGCACATCAGCAGCTGGCCGATCGGCCGCGGCCCCTTGCGGTCCCGGGTGAGCAGGGCCAGCGCCGCGCTCAGCCCGCCGCCCGCGCTGGCGCCCGCGACGACGATCCGCTCCGGGTCACCGCCGATCTCGGCCGCGTGCTCCGCCGTCCAGACGAGACCGGCGTAGACGTCCTCCACCGGGGCGGGATGCGGATGCTCGGGCGCCAGCCGGTACTCCACGGACACCACGACCGCGCCCAGCTCCTTCGCCCAGGTCAAGGGACCGTCCACGCCGAACCGATTGGTGCCGAGGATCATGCCGCCGCCGTGCACGTGGTAGATGACCGGCAGAGGGAGGCCGACCGCGAGCGCCGGGGCGGTCGGCCGGCAGATCAGCAGCGAGATCTCGGGAGCGCCCTCGGGCCCCGGCACCGCGCGGTCCTCGACCTCGAAGAACCCGCCCATGGTCACGTCCAGCTCGGCCAGCTGCTGGACCGTCGGGCCCTGGCGTAGGACGTCGATGTCGTCCGGGCCGAAGCCGGGCGATATGAACTCCTTGATCAGATCCAGGGCGGCGGCGAGCTCCGGGTCGAACGGGGGCGGGGCGTGTCTCATGGTTTCTCCTCACGCGGGGCGCGGCGGCTCGTAGCGCCATAATCCGCACACCGGCCGCCGTCCGGAGCGCCGCCGGACGGCGGAACCTGCCCGCCGTCCGGCGGGTGGCACCCCCCGGCTGCACGCCGCGCTCCCGGCCCTGACCTGCTGATCCAGTGAACGTCAGATCTGGACGGCCTGGAAGCTGGTCCTGCACGCACTGCACGAGTCCGGGGTCCACGTCCCGGAGATCGGCATCCCCTTCTCGCTCGGCTTCATCGTGCTCGTCCTGGCGGTCACCACGCCGACCAGCCTGCGAGCGGCGAAGCAGCAGGAGGCCGCCGGGACGGAACGCGTGGCGTAGCGGCCGGTCAGTCCTTCGCGGGGGCCGCCTCGGCGCGCATCAGGACACAGTCGAACTCCACGACCCGGCCCGTGGCCGCCTCGCGCGTCACCGGATACATGCCGGTGATCCCGAAGCCGCTCTTCTCGTACGTGGCGATGGCCTCGTTCATCGCCGGGCTGCCCTCGTACAGCCGCAGCACGGCGACCTCCGACTGCATGCCCAGGAAGTCCGCGATCCGCTCCCCGGCGCCCGTGAACACCTCGAGGTCGAAGCCCTGCGTGTCCATCTTGAGGAACGGGCGCGGCTCGGCGATGCCGTCGAGCGCCTTCTCCATCATGCCGTCCAGGCGCCGGATCTGGATCTCCTCCGTGCGCTGCGTCTCGAAGCGCGGGTAGCGGTCGCGGCCGTAGTCGCTGGGCGGCAGCAGCGAGTTCATCGTCTTCCAGCCCACATGGATGGAGCTGACCGTGTCCTCGCTGCCCAGGCCCAGCTGGTACACCCACCAGTTGGGGTCCTTCTCGGCGGCCTTCTCCAGGCGGGCGAAGGTCTCCGCGGTCGGCTCGAAGGAGACGATGCGTCCCTTGTAACCGAGGCGGCGCAGACGTTTGGCGTACTGGCCGGTGTTGGCGCCCACGTCGAAGACGCAGTTCACGCCGTAGAAGTCGAGCATGGCGGCCACGTGCTGATGGCACAGGTACTCGGCGGCCGACAACTGGAGCTTGCGCTCGTCGGTCCCGGCCTGGTCGTCGAGCAGGAGATGCGCTCCGGTGGCGCCGAGGGGGACGGTGCGCAGCCGCCCGCCGGACTTCCCTTTCTGGCGGGTCTGGTTCCGCGCCACGAGCCAGGCGTCCTCGCCGGTGGTGGTCACCTGGTAGCGGCCGCCGTCCCGGGTCAGCAGATCGGCACCCGGTCCCAGCGGGGTCCGGACCCGCCCGCCGCGCCGCGAGACCACCGCGCTTCCGGGGCCGAGATCGGTCACCTGCATGCCCAGTCGGGGCATCAGCTTGAGCAGTCGTCGGTAAAGGGTCTGCATTCACTCACCCTTGCAGAGATGACGGGAAGTGGTTGTTGGTTTGAACGCATTACGTCGGCCCGGTGACTCTTTGGGTTCGTCAAGTGACGGACAAGAGCCGCTGTGGCCAGTGTGGCGACCAGCATGCACACGCCTGACCAGCCGAAGCCGGCGTATGCATACGTTCCCAGCCAGGAGCCGGCGGTGCCGCCGAGGTAGGCACAGGTCATGTACGCGGTGGTGAGCCGGCCGCGGACATCGGCGCCGAGCGCGTAGATCCGCACCTGGTTGGCGACCGTCCCGGACTGCATGCCGACGTCGAGCAGCAGGGTGCCGACGACCAGGGCGGCGATCCCCGGTCCACCGCCGAGGCTGCCGAGCGCCAGGACCGCGGCCGACGCGCCGACCACCAGGAAGCACACGAGGCTGACCGCGTCCGGCCCCCGGCGGTCCACCTGGCGCCCGGCGTACGGCGTGCACAGCATGGTGGCCGCGTTGACCAGGGCGAGCAGCCCGGCGGCCCGCGCGCTCATGCCGTACTCCGGACCCGTGAGCAGGAGTGCGACGCCGGTCCACACGGCGGAGAAACCGGCGAACACCGTGGCCTGGTAGAGGCAGGAGCGGCGCAGCTCGGGCTCGGCGCGCAGCAGCCGCAGCGGTGCCGCCAGCAGGGCCGGGTAGCGCTGAGCGGACGGCGGCGGAGTGGTCGGCAGCGTGCGGGACAGGAGGACGGCCACGGTCAGGGAGAGCGCCGCGGCGCACACGTACGGCGCCCGCCAGCCCAGCCAGTCGCCGAGGGCGCTGCCGGCCGTGCGGGACAGCAGCATGCCGGCGAGGGAACCGCTCAGCAGGGTGCCGCTGACCACGCCCCGGCGCTCCTCGGGCACCAGACCGGCGGCGAGCGGTCCGGCCAGGGGCGCGACCACCGTCGCCGTGCCGATCAGGACGGAGACGGCGACGAGGGGCACCAGGGCCGGCGCGGCGCTCGCGGCGAGCAGTCCGAGCCCCGTCAGCGTGAGCAGCGTGACGATCAGCCGGCGGGGGACCAGCCGGTCGCCGAGCGGGACGAGCAGGAAGATACCGGCCGCGTAACCGAACTGGGTCGCGGTCACCACCGAGGTGGCCGCATCGGGGGAGACGCCCAGACCCGTGGCCACCAACGGGCTGACGGCCTGCGGGAAGTAGACGTTGCCCACGGCCACGCCGCAGGCCAGGCCCAGCAGTGCGATCACCCGGGGACCTGCGGGCCGGTGCGCTGTACGCTGCCGGTGGATGCGTTGTGTCATGCGCCGAAGTCCACGGCACGGACGCGCGGTGGCCAAAGGATGTAGCCGGGGGCTTAATGATCAGCTTCCTGCTCGACGTCGAGGACCTCGCGGACACCCGGTTCGCGCTCTCGCCGTTGCGCGAGGTGATGGGCAGCCTGCGGGCCCTGCGCGCCCCCGCTCTCTATCCCCTGCACCGCCCGTGGCGCGCGTCCGTCCTGCGCGACCTAGTGCCCCGGCAGGCAAGGTTCGCCCCGTCGCGGCGTCCGGCACGCCCTCTCGCCGCACCGGCCGAAAGCCCAAGTACGTCCGGTCCATCGACGGGGCCTTCCGGCCGGCACGCCGAGAGCACGCACCGGACGCCGCTCCTTGACGGGCAAACGTTGCCTGCCGGGGCACTAGATCCGGCCGACGCCCGGCTGCTGGCGGCTCTGGTGGGACCGACCCTGGCGCTGCCCGACTTCCTGACGCCGAGACCGACGACCTTCGCGCCCACGATCGACGAGCAGTTGGCCGTCGTACGGGCGACGCCGGGGGAGGTCGTACGACGTGACCTGACGGCCGTTCACGCGCCCGGGCCGCTGCCGGAGGCCCTGCGCGCGGTCACCGGGCCCGGCGCCGCGCCGTCGGACCGGCTGTGCCAGGTCCTGCTCCGTTACTGGGAGTTCGCGCTGCTGCCGTCATGGCCGCGGATGCGGCTCGTGCTGGAGGCGGACATCACCTACCGCGCACGGCAGTTGGCGACCGGCGGGGCGCATCTGCTCTTCGCCGACCTGCATCCGAACCTTCGCTGGGACGGCGGGGTGCTCCGCATCGACAAAATGATCGGGCGGCACCAGGTGGACGGATCCGGGCGGGGACTGCGCCTGGTGCCGTCCCTGTTCGCACACAAACCGGCGCCCCCGGTCAGCGCCGCGCAACCGCCGATGCTGGCCGACCCGAGCCGGGGCGCCGCCACCCTGTGGGAGCCGGTACCGGAACCCGACGCCTCGGCCCTGTCCGCACTGCTCGGCGCGCCCCGCACGACGGTCCTGCGGCTGCTGGCCGAGCCGCTGCCCACCGTCGAGATCGCCCGCCGTCTCGGCGTGACTCCCAGCGCCGTGTCCCAGCACCTGAAGGTCCTGCACGCGACGGGCCTGGTCAGCCGGGCCCGCGACGGACGCCGGGTGCTGTACCGGCGCAGCGCGCTCGGCGACCAACTGACGGAGCACTAGCTCCGCGGAAGCTCCTTGACGAACACGATGCCGTCGATTCCCGCCAACTGGGCCGGGTTCAGCGGGGAGTAGCCGAACCAGGGAGATACGCGGGGCGCGGGCCGGACCACTCCAGCAGTGGCTGGTCCCACATGCGCATCGTGCTCTTGCCGCGCTGGAGATGGTTGTGGGCGTGGACCAGCGCCGGGCCTCGTTCGGCGACGGCGAGGAGGTTGTCGGCCATCATCCGGTCGCGCAGGCCCACCAGCCGCGTCATGCGGCCCGGCGAGGTGTCGGCCATCCTGAAGTGGTAGCGCGGCAGGCCGATCGCGGTACGCCCGAACAAGCGCGCCCGGTCGTAGTCCTCCCGCGAGGTCGCCGTGATCAGGTGCGGCGTCCGCGCGTCGAGCAGCGCCGCCAGATCGTCGGCGAGCAGCCGCAGCCGCAGCCGACTGGCCTCGGCCGACTGCCCCACGGACTGCGCCGGGTCCGTCATCGCGGCGGGCTCGGTCCACCGGTCGTCGGTGCCGAGCAGGCGGTCGAGCGTTTCCGCGGCGCAGGGGAGCGGGTCCGCGTCCACCCGGGCCAAGAGGTGGTCGTGGGGTGCGGTGAGGGACTGCCGGGGGCTCTCGGCGTGGGTGATCTCCAGCGGACCGTCGACACCGGCGAAGCGGACTCGCTCGGACGCGGGCCGACCGTCGTTGAACGCCCGTAACCAGCACACGAGTTCGCGGTTGGCCGTGGACGCGCCCCACCCGTGGCGGAATCCGCACCGCATGACCTCGTCGAGGGTGCCCGTGCCCGCGGTCCGTAGGTCGATCGATCTGGCGCGCAGGCACGGTCTGTCCACCAGGTGCGGGCGGCCGGCGGGCTGGAGCCGCTGGAGGCCGCACTGACGCGTTAGCCGGGGAACGCTCGCGGACGGGCTCATCGCCACGTCAGTGCTGTCCGCTCGGCGGCTCCGGCTTCGGCTACACCTGCGAGGCGGCGAGCAACTGCAGTGCCTTTTCCTTCAGTTGGGGACTGGCCTCTGCGGCGTTGCCGGAGTCGAAGGGAGGCTGGGGGTCGTATTCGACGGCGAGTTGGATTGCTTTGGCCGTGTCGTCGTCCGCAATGAGGGAGGCGAGATACAGGGCCATGTCCACTCCCGCCGACACCCCGGCCGCAGTGATGATCTTCCCTGAGCGTACGTAGCGCTGTGGCAGGTAGGTCACGTCGAACGTGGACCGGAAGTACTCGGCGGAAGCCCAGTAGGTCGTCGCCCGCCTTCCGTCCAGCAGCCCGGCCCCGGCGAGGATGATGCTGCCGGTGCACACGGAGGTTGTCCATTGGCTGTGCCGGTGGATCTGGCGGATCCAGCGCAGGAGCGCCTCGTTGTTCATCGCCGCGACGGTGCCCCGGTTGCCCGCGCCCGGCACGAGCAGGACGTCGAGACGGTCCACCTCGTCGATGGACTGCTCAGCGACCAAGGCCACGTCTGCCGTGTCCGTGCGGACCGCGCCGCGCCGCTCGGCGATCATCGTCACGGTCGCGTCCGGCAGCCGGGACAGCACCTCCGCCGGACCGGTCGGGTCCAGCAGGCTGTAGCCGTCGTACAGCAGGATTCCGATGTTCGGCCCCGCGCCGCCCCGCGGAATGGCGTGCGCCACCCCGGTCGGGGCCGCAGCCGTGGCGGCGAGGGCGGCCGTGGCCACGGTCCCCCGAAGTACGTTTCTGCGTGTCGCCGAATGCCTCATGGCCCGGAAGTCTTCTGCCTCGGCGTGACGCGCGCAGCCGGCATGTCCGGCATCCTGCGAATCCTGTCCCCCGTGACCCCGTAGTGGTCGAGGAACGCCTGCCGCAGCGTTTCCGCCGACCCGAAACCGCAGCGACGGGCGATCGCCGCCATGGACAGTCCGCTGGACCGCACCAGATGCGCCGCTGCTTCGGTACGCGCCACGCGCACGGCCCGTGCCGGGGTCGTACCGAGGTGCGTGGTGAACAGGCGTGTCAGGTGCCGGGGGCTGACTCCCGCCCGCGCTGCCAGGGCGGAGGGCGTGAGGTCCTCGGCCAGATGACCGGCGATATGACCCACCAGATCCCGCACCAGCCGGTCCTCCGGCGGCGGAGCGGCCAGGAACATGGAGATCTGCGCCTGATCGGCCGGCCGGTGCAGATGAGTGACGAGCTCCCGGGCAACGGCACGAGCCAGCGTCGGCCCGTGGTCGTCCTCGATCAGCGCCAGCGTCAGGTCGAGTGCGCTGATGACTCCTGCCGAGGTGTAAACGTTGCCGTCGCGTATGTAGAGAGGAGCGACGTCCACGGCCACGGCGGGGTGACGCTCGGCAAGTCGTTCCCCCCACCCCCAATGGGTCGTCACCCGCCGGTGGTCCAGCAGCCCGGCGGCGGCGAGCACATAGGCACCGGTACAGACAGAGGCCACCCGCCGACTGAGTCCGGCCAGCCGGCGCACCTGGCCCAGTAATCGCTCGTCCGACGCCGCGTCCTCACAGCCGATGCCGCCCACCACGAACAGGGTGTCCACCGGCCCCTCGACCGTCTCCAGTCCTTGCCCCGCTCCCATCGCAATCCCCGCCGAGCTACGGGCGACCCGACGGCCCAGGGTCCCCAGTTCGATGGAGTACGGCGGCTCGGCGCCGTACCGGTTGGCGATGTCCAACCCGCCACTGGGACAGGCGATGTCGAGAATCTGCGCACCGTCGTAGGCGACGATCAGCACGCGCCGCTTGTTGTCCATGCCCTGATACCAGCACATCCCGCAACGCCACCTGCCAGCGCGGCAGCGACGATTCAAGACCGCGGACGGCTTGGATGGGGTCGCAGGCGAGGAAGGTCGCGACGTCGGCTGGTGTGCGGACGCGGGCCGTGGGTGCGCTTGACTTCGAGAGCACTCGAAGAACTAGCGTCACCAGCGGCGGTGACGGTCCGGAGGAACGAGGAACGGAGACAGGCATGCGGGTGGGCGTACACATCAACCGGTTCGACCACGTCGGAGGCGCACCCGCTGTCGGCGCCGAACTCGCCGCGGCGGGCGCCGCGGCCGAGGCGGCGGGCGTGAGCTGGCTGTCGGTCATGGACCACTACTTCCAGATGGAGTTCAACGGCGGCGCCGAAGCCCCCATGCTGGAGGCCTACACGACGCTCGGCTACCTCGCGGGCCACACCTCGACACTCCGGCTCGGCGCCCTCGTCACCGGCGTGACCTACCGCCACCCGGGCCTGCTCGCCAAGATCGCCACCTCGCTCGACGTACTGTCCGGCGGCCGGGCCACCCTCGGCATCGGGGCCGCCTGGTACGACCGCGAACACCTCGGACTCGGCGTGCCGTTCCCGCCGCTCGCGGAGCGCTTCGAGCGGCTGGAGGAGACCCTGCGGATCTGCCTCCAGATGTGGGACCCGGAGGCGAACGGCCCCTTCGAGGGCGAGCACTACCGGCTCGCCGAGACCCTGTGCGTACCGGCACCGGTGAGCTCCCCGCACCCCGAGATCATGATCGGGGGCGGCGGGGAGCGGAAGACCCTCCGTCTGGTCGCCCAATACGGCGACGCCTGCAACCTGTTCGCCACCTCCCCGGAAGAGGTCACGCACAAGCTGGGCGTCCTGCGCGGCCACTGCGAGACCGAGGGCCGCGACTACGACGAGATCCGCAAGACCGTCGCCTACACGGGCGAGCCGTCCACCGAGGGCGACCTGGAGGCCTTTACCCGGGACATCACGGGCTACAGCAAACTCGGCATCGACACGGTGATCCTCTCCCCGCGCATCGGGCCGTCGGCCGAGTGGATGGAGCGCTTCGCGGCCCCGGCCGTTCAGCGGCTGGCCGAATTCGACTGAGCGCCCGCGGGCCGGCTGCGGGAGAGGACCCGGGAGCCGCGGTCGTCGACCACCCGGACCTGCAACGAGCCGCAGGCGCAGCGCGTCCACACCGTGCGGCCCGCCGCCGTGCTGTGCCGGGACACCACCTGGAAGGGCTCGGCGCCATCGGGCCATCCGCAGTGCGGGCAGACGACGCCGGTCGTGCAGGTCATGAGGGACTCCTTCGTACGGGCTGGCTGTTGGGCCGTCGCGACACAGCCAGGGTGCGTCGAAGTCTTCGTACACGTCCAGGTTGACTTTGTGGACGTGACCCTGAAGCGTTGACTTCATGATTGACCTGCGCCGGCTTCATGTCCTGAGGGCGGTGGCGCACTACGGCACGGTCACCGCCGCCGCCCGCGCCCTGCACTTCACGCCCTCCGCCGCCTCCCAGCAGGTCCGGCAGCTGGCCCGTGACCTGGGCGTCGACCTGCTCGAACCGCAGGGGCGCGGCGTACGGCTCACCCCGGCCGCCGAGAGTCTGCTCGCGCACGCCGACGCCATCCAGGCCCGCTGGGAACAGGCCGAGCTCGACCTGCGCGCCGATCACGGCGAACCCGCCGGGCCGCTGCGGATGAGCGGCTTTCCGCTGGCCGTCTCCGTGCTGCTGGCGCCCATGGCGGCCCGGCTGCGCGCCCGCCATCCGCGACTGGACCTGCGCATCCAGGAAGCGGAGGTGCCGGAAAGCTTCGACCTGCTCTTCGAGGGGGCGGTCGATCTGGCGATCGTCGAGGCGACGGTGTTCAACCCGCCGCTGAGCGACGCCCGGTTCGACCAACAGCCGCTCCTGGACGACCCGTTCGACCTGGTCGTTCCCGAGGGGCATCCGCTGGTCGGACGCGAGGGAGTCGACCTCGCCAAGGCCGCGCACGAGGACTGGATCGCCCCGGTGCTGAACAGCCCGTGCCGTCCGCATGTGCTGTCGGCGTGCGGTGAGGCCGGATTCACGCCGAACGTGGTCCACCACGCCATGGACTGGAACGTCATGGCCCACCTGGTCGCCCACCGGCTCGGCGTCGCGCTGATCCCGCGACTGGCCCAGCTGACCCCGCACCTGCCGATCGCGCGCGTGCGCTGCAGGGGCAACCCGCACCGCAAGCTGCTCACCTGCACCCGCCGGGGCGGCCGGGCTCGCCCGGCGGTCGTGGCCGCGCTGGAGGAGCTGCGGGAGCTGGCGCCGACGGCGGTGGCCTGACCCGAGGAACGGGGCCGGAGACGAAAGAGCGGAGGGGGGCAGGAGCTTCCGACCCCCTCCGGGATGCTCAGAGCACCGCTCAGGCGGCGGCCGCCTCGTCGGCGTGGGCGTGCAGGCGGGCGACCACCTCGGTCAGCTGCGCGGCGACCTCGGCGTCGTCGGCCGGGTGGGTCTCGGCGAAGCGGACCACGGAACCGGGGATGGAGAGCTTGAGGTCCTCGATCACCTTGCCGCCGGCGATGCCCACGGACTTGCGGGTCTCGTCCTGCGCCCACACGCCGCCGTACTGGCCGTAGGCGGTGCCGACCACGGCGACGGGCTTGCCGCCGAAGGCGCCGGCGCCGAACGGACGGGACAGCCAGTCGATGGCGTTCTTCAGGACGGCGGGGATGGTGCCGTTGTACTCGGGCGAGAAGAACAGGAAGGCGTCGGCGGACTGGGCCGCCTCGCGCAGCTTGGCGGCGGCGGCCGGGACGTCGCCCTCGATGTCGATGTCCTCGTTGTAGAAGGGGATGTCGGCCAGGCCCTCGAACAGCTCCACGTCGGCGCCCTCGGGAGCGAACTTGACGGCCGCCTCGGCGAGCTGACGGTTGTGCGAACCGGCGCGAAGGCTGCCGACGAGCGCAAGGATGCGAACAGACATGCGGAACTCCCAGGTGCTGAAACACTGCCGTTACGATCCGGACCGAGGTCCGTTTAAGGTTGTAGCACCCTAATCGGACCGCGGTCCAGTTCTGGCTCCGATGCTTTACGCTGGCTTCATGACGTCCGCCGTCCCGCCGCCCCTCGTCGAGCCGCAACAACCGTTCGCTGAGCCTGAGTTGCTGCAGCTCGGGTCCGCCGAGGACGAGCCCTGCCTGCGCGCCGACGCCGCGCGCAACCGGGCCCGGCTGCTGGAGGCCGCCGCACATCTGGTTGCCGAGCACGGCGCGGCCGGCGTGACGATGGAAGCGGTGGCCGTCGCGGCGAACGTGGGCAAGGGGACGGTCTTCCGCCGCTTCGGCGACCGCACCGGCCTGCTGACGGCGCTGCTCGACCACTCCGAGAAGAAGCTCCAGGCCGCCTTCCTCAGCGGCCCGCCGCCACTCGGGCCGGGCGCGCCGCCCGTGGAACGGCTACGGGCGTTCGGCCGGGCGCAGCTGCGCCGCTCGGTCGACGAACTGGACCTGCAACTGGCGGCCGAGCCGAGCCCGGACCGCCGCTTCTCCCACCCGGCCCGCCGGGTGCGGTTCAGCCACGTCGCCCTGCTGCTGCGTCAGGCGGTGCCGGACGCGGACAGCGAGCTTCTCGCTCATTCGCTCATGGGGTATCTCAGCCCCGTCCTGATCCATCACCTGACCAAGCAGTGCGGGATGCCGGTCGAGCGGCTGGAGGCCGGGTGGGACGACCTGGTCGACCGGGTGACGGGCGGCCGGTGACGCCGGTTCAGGTGCGGGCCGCGAACAGCTGCTCCTCGTAGGCGGCCGGGGCGGTCTCGGTGTCCCCCCGGTGCGCGGCGAGCACGAGGCCCAGCTCGACCCCTCGATGGCGTACGTCCCCCACTCGAAAGCTCGGACACAGGTTCTGCAAGGATGCCGTACGTCATGGTGCAGATACCGAAAACGCCCGCGCCCGCGGCGCCCGCACCGCGCTCCGTGCCCACGAGCGCCGATGTGGCCCGCCTGGCCGGAGTCTCGCGCGCGACCGTCTCCTACGTCCTCAACAACACCAGCGCCGTCCGGATCAGCGAGCCCACGCGCCGCCGCGTCCACGAGGCCGCGAAGGAACTCGGGTACGTTCCGCACGCCGCCGCCCGCAGCCTGCGCGCCGGACACAGCCGTCTGGTCCTGATGCCCGCGCCGTCCTTCCCGGTGGGCCCGCTCTACAGCCAGTTCATCAGCGAGCTCCAGTGGGCCCTGGGCCGTCTCGACTACACGGTCGTGCAGTACGGCACGGTCGGCGTGCACGGCGACGAGGCCGCCCGCGCCTGGGCCGAACTCCGCCCGGTCGCGGTGCTGGTGCCGGGCTCCGGCCTCGGCCCCAAGGGCGTGACCGTGCTCAAGCGGTCCGGCGCCCGGGCCGTGGTCACGCTCGGCCCCGAGTCCGTCGAGGGCGCTCACGCCCTGGTGATGGACCACGAGGCCGTCGGTCACTGCGCCGGCACCCACCTGTACGCCCGCGGCGCTCGCCGTGTCGGTGTCGTCGTGCCCGAGGAGTCAGGCCTGGAGTCCTTCTCCGCGCCTCGCCTCCGAGGTGTACGGCGCGCCCTGGACGGTACGGACGCCACCGTCACCGAGCTGCCCCTCGGATACGAGGAGGCGGCCGCCGCCCGGCTGGCCGCCCGGTGGCGTGACCTCGACCTCGACGCCGTGTTCGCGTACAACGACGAGTACGCGATGCTGCTGATGCGCGCCCTCCAGGACGAGGGCGTCCGCATCCCGCAGGACACGGCCGTGATCGGCGCCGACGACCTCATGCTCGGCCGGCTGCTGCGGCCCCGGCTCAGCACGGTCCACATCGAGCTCCCGTCCGGCCGCGACCTCGCCGAACTGGTCGACCGCGCGGTACGCGATCCCGGGGTCGCGCCCGAGACGCACAAGGTGCTGGGAGCCTCGGTGGTGCACCGCGACTCCAGCTGACGCAGCGGGCGCGCATGCGCACGACGCTCGGCCCGTGCCTGTCCAGGGTGTCGCAGGCCACACGTTTCTCGTGCGGCACGACTAGGATGTTGCACACTCAACAAAATGGGGATGCGTTCGAGAGACGGATGCAGCTCGCACGGCTGCGCCGGATCACCGCATCCCGGCACGCGGCCGCCGAACCGGCCGCGAACGACACGGGACGCTCCCTGCGTGAGTCCCGCCGGTGACCGAACGGAGAGCCGTCATGCCGTTGCTCGACCCCAAGACCTGGCAGCCCACCCCCCTCTCGGGCCCTGAACACGCCGTCACCGAGCCCGCCACCGGCGACACCCTCGGCATCGTCACCCTCGCCACCGCCGAGGACGTCGAAGCGGCCGCCGAGACCGCCCGCGGCGCCCAGGCCGAGTGGGCCCGTGCCCCCCACTTCGTCCGGGCGGGAGTGCTGCGCAGGGCCGGCGACCTGTTCGCCGCGCACGCCGACGAACTGCGCGAGTGGCTGGTGCGTGAATCCGGGTCCATCCCCGGCAAGGCCGACTTCGAACTGCACGTCGCCGCCCAGGAGTGCTACGAGGCGGCAGCGCTCGCCTCCCGCCCGGCCGGACAGGTCCTGCCCAGCGAGGCGCCCCGGCTGTCCTACACGCGGCGCGTCCCGGTCGGCGTGGTGGGCGTGATCTCCCCGTTCAACGCCCCGCTGATCCTCTCCATCCGCTCCGTCGCACCGGCCCTCGCCCTCGGCAACGCGGTCATTCTGAAGCCGGACCCGCGCACGGCGGTCTGCGGCGGCCTGTCACTCGCCGCGGTCTTCGCCGAGGCGGGGCTGCCCGAGGGCCTGCTGCACATCCTGCCCGGCGGCCCGGACGCCGGGCAGGCCCTGGTCGCCGACCCGCGGGTGCCCGTGATCTCCTTCACCGGGTCGACCGCGGCCGGCCGGGCCGTCGGCGAGGCCGCCGGACGCCACCTCAAGCGCGCGCATCTGGAACTGGGCGGCAACTCCGCCCTGATCGTGCTGGAGGACGCCGACCTCGACGCGGTGATCTCCACCGCCGCCTGGGGCTCGTTCTTCCACCAGGGCCAGATCTGCATGACCACCGGCCGCCACCTGGTGCACGAGTCCTTGTACACGGAGTACGTCGAGCGGCTGGCGGCGAAGGCCGACTCGCTCGCCGTCGGAGACCCGCACCGCGAGCAGGTCCACCTCGGCCCGGTCATCGACTCCGGCCAACTCGCCAAGGTGCACGGCCTGGTGGAGGCGAGCACCGCCCGCGGCGCCAAGCTGGCCGCGGGCGGCACGCACGACAAGCTGTTCTACCGGCCGACGGTCCTCGCCGGCGTCGACGACCACACGCCCGCGTACGCCGAGGAGGTGTTCGGCCCCGTCGCGCCCGTCCGGTCCTTCGGCACCCCCGACGAGGCGGCCGCCCTGGCAGCGGAGGGGCCGTACGGACTCTCGCTCGGCATCGTCACCCGGGACACCGCCCGCGGTCTCGACCTGGCCGAGCGGATCCCGACCGGCATCGTCCACATCAACGACCAGACCGTGAACGACGAGGCCGTCGCCCCCTTCGGCGGGATCGCCGCGTCCGGCACCGGCGCCCGCTTCGGCGGCGAGGCCAACCTGGAGGCCTTCACCGAGGTGCGCTGGACGACGGTGCGCTCGGACGTGGCGTCGTACCCGTTCTGAGTGCGGATACGGGGCGAGCGGGTACGGGTGCTTACTCGCCCGTCTGCTCGGCCTGCGCCTGCTGCTCGGCGACGGACTTGCGGACCTCGTCCATGTCCAGCTTGCGGGCCTGCCCGATGACGTCCACCAGGGCGGGCTCGGGCAGGGCGCCCGGCTGGGCGAACACGGCGACCTGATCACGGACGATCATCAGCGTCGGGATCGACTGGATACCGAAGGCGGCGGCCAGCTCCGGCTGCGCCTCGGTGTCCACCTTGCCGAACACCAGGTCCGGGTTCTCCTGAGCCGCCTTCTCATAGACCGGCGCGAACTGACGGCACGGACCACACCACTCCGCCCAGAAGTCGATCAGGACGAACTCGTTGTCCGTGACCGTCTGGTCGAAGTTCTCCTTGGTGAGCTCCACGGTGCTGCTCATGGTGTGATCCCTCTTCCTGGTCTCGGGGCGAAGCCGTCGGCACAACACGGCGGCCCGGGTATGTATTCCGCGCACGTACCCGTGTGGCCTCCGCGCACACCACCCACCAGACTGACCCCATGACGGAAACGGAATCCATCGCCTACGACGTTGTGGTGCTCGGTGCCGGACCCGTGGGGGAGAACGTCGCCGACCGCACCCGTGCGGCCGGCCTCTCCACCGCGGTCGTGGAGAGCGAACTGGTCGGCGGCGAATGCTCGTACTGGGCGTGCATCCCCAGCAAGGCCCTGCTGCGCCCGGTCATCGCCCGCGCCGACGCCCGACTCGTACCCGGCCTGCGCCAGTCGGTGCAGGGCCCCCTCGACGCGGCAGCGGTCCTCGCCCACCGGGACTACTACACCTCCGACTGGAACGACGACGGCCAGATCCAATGGCTCGACAGCATCGGCGCCGACCTCTACCGCGGACACGGCCGCCTCACCGGACCGCGCACGGTGACGGTCACCGGCGGCGACGGCGAGCGGCGAGTACTGACCGCCCGGCACGCCGTGGCCGTGTGCACCGGCACCCGCGCCGTCCTGCCCGACCTGCCCGGCCTCGCGGACGTCAAGCCCTGGACGAGCCGTGAGGCCACCAGCGCGAAGGCGGTGCCCGGCCGGCTGGTCGTGGTGGGCGGGGGAGTGGTCGCCACCGAGATGGCCACGGCCTGGCAGGCCCTCGGTTCGCAGGTCACGCTCCTGGTCCGCGGCAAGGGCCTGCTCAACCGGATGGAGCCCTTCGCCGGCGAACTGGTCGCCGAGGCACTCGTCGAGGCGGGCGCCGACGTGCGCACCGGCACCTCCGTCGAGTCGGTCACCCGCGAGAACGGCACGGTCGTGGTCGTCACCGACGCCGGCGACCGCATCGAGGCCGACGAGATCCTCTTCGCCACCGGACGCGCCCCGCACACCGACGACATCGGCCTGGAGACCATCGGTCTGGAGCCCGGCTCCTGGCTGGACGTCGACGACAGCCTGCGCGTCACCGGCAGCAAGTGGCTGTACGGCGTCGGCGACGTCAACCACCGCGCCCTGCTCACCCACCAGGGCAAGTACCAGGCGCGGATCGCGGGCGCCGCCATCGCCGCCCGCGCCTCCGGCGTCCCCATCCTGGAGTCGGACCCCTGGGGCGCCCACGCGGCCACCGCCGACCACGCCGCCGTCCCTCAAGTCGTGTTCACCGACCCGGAGGCGTCCGCCGTAGGGCTCTCGCTGGCGGAGGCGGAACAGGCCGGACACCGCGTCCGCGCCGTCGACTACGACCTCGCCTCCGTCTCCGGAGCGGGCCTGTACGGCGACGGCTACAAGGGACGCGCCCGCATGGTCGTCGACCTGGAGCGCGAGATCCTGCTCGGCGTCACCTTCGTCGGCCCCGGCGTCGGCGAACTGATCCACTCGGCGACCGTCGCGGTCGCCGGCGAGGTCCCGATCAGCAGGCTGTGGCACGCGGTCCCGTCGTTTCCGACGATCAGCGAGGTGTGGCTGCGGCTGCTGGAGGCGTACCGGGACAACTGACCCGCCCTGTCACCGGGGCAGCTCGAAGCCGAGGGAGGCCGCCGCCTCCTGAGGCGTCGGCTGCGTCCACCGCTGGGCCATCGCCTCGTTGGAGGACAGCGAGCGCGGCTCCGCGCGGTCGAGGTACAGCATGCCGTCGAGGTGGTCGGTCTCGTGCTGGACGATCCGCGCGGGCCAGCCGGTGAACACCTCGTCCACCGGGCGCCCGTGCTCGTCCTCGCCCGTCAGCCGCACCTCGGCGTGCCGTGCCACCACCGCCTGCCAGCCCGGCACGCTCAGGCAGCCCTCGAAGAACGCGGCACGGGCGGTGCCGACGGGTTCGTACGACGGATTGACCAGCACCCTGAACGGCTGCGGTACCCGCCCGCGCGCCAGCCGGACCTCTTCCGGCACCGGCGCCGGGTCCTCGATGACCGCCAACCGCAGCGGCACGCCGACCTGCGGCGCGGCGAGGCCCACGCCCGGCGCCGCGTGCATGGTGAACCGCAGCGCCTCGACGAAACGGGCCAGCAGGGCGGAGTCCAACTGTCCGTCGAAGCGCTCGGTGCCCTGCCGCAGCACCGGGTCGCCGGCCGCGACGATGGGCAACGGGCCGTCCGTGGCCAGGAGTTCCTCGACCAGGTCGCCAAGGGGCGCGCGATCACGGGGAGATGCCATCGCGCCAGGATGCCACAGCACCTCCCGACACCCTTTCCTCCCCTGGGTGTGACGCAGGCCACTCGCGCCTGCGGGAACTCGGGGCCCTCTTCTCCCGACATCTGGACCGCTACAGCTCACTTCTGGACCGCTTCAGCCGCTACAGCCGAGAAACGTCCCCTGCCTCGGGAGAAGCCCGCCGATGACCATCACTCCCTCGACGACCACGGACGAGGCCCCGCAACCCGCCCCCACCCCGCCACCGTCCACCGGCAGTTGGGCCGCGCTGCGCCCGCTGATCCTGCGCCTGCACTTCTACGCAGGAGTGCTCGTCGCGCCGTTCCTGCTCGTCGCCGCCGTCACCGGATTCCTGTACGCCGGCTCGTTCCAGGCCGAGAAGTTCCTGTACGCCGACGAGATGACCGTCTCCGCCGTCGGTGACACCAAGCTGCCGATCTCCGAGCAGGTGGCCGCCGCCCGCGAAGCCCACCCCGAGGGCACCGTCTCGGCCGTACGCCCTTCACCGCAGGCCGACGCCACCACCCGCGTCCTGCTGACCGGCGTCGAGGGAGTCGGCGCGGACCACACGCTCGCCGTGTTCGTCGACCCGTACACCGGCAAGGTGCGCGGTGCCCTCGAGCAGTACGGCTCGACCGGCGCGCTGCCGCTGCGCACCTGGATCGACGAACTCCACCGCGATCTCCACCTCGGCGACACGGGCCGTCTCTACAGCGAACTCGCCGCGAGCTGGCTGTCGGTGATCGCGCTCGGCGGTCTGGTGCTGTGGCTGTCCCGACGCCGCGCCCTGCGCAAACTGCGGGGGACCAGCGGACGGCGCCGCACGCTCGGTCTGCACGGCTCCCTCGGCGTGTGGGCCGCGGCCGGGTTCCTCTTTCTCTCGGCGACCGGACTGACCTGGTCGACGTACGCCGGAGCGAACATCGGCGAACTGCGCACCTCGCTCGGTCAGGCCACCCCGTCGGTCACCGCGACGGCGGGCGGCGAGCACACCGGCCACGGCTCCTCCGCCTCGGCCGGGGGCGCCGAGCACGGCGTAGGCCTCGACAAGGTCCTGGCCGCCGCCCGCGCCGAAGGGCTCGGCGACCCCGTCGAGATCGTCCCGCCCGCCGACTCCTCGTCCGCCTACGTCGTGAGCCAGGTGCAGCGCAGCTGGCCCGAGAAACAGGACTCCGTCGCGATCGACCCGGCCACGGGCGAGGTCACCGACGTCCTGCGGTTCGCCGACTACCCGATGCTGGCGAAGCTGACCCGCTGGGGCATCGACCTGCACACCGGCGTGCTCTTCGGCCTGGTCAACCAGATCGCGCTGATGCTTCTCGCGCTCTCCCTGATCCTGCTGATCGTGTGGGGCTACCGCATGTGGTGGCAGCGCGGCCGCGGCCTGGCCTTCGGCCGGCCGATCCCACGCGGCGCCTGGCAGCAGGTGCCTGTGCAGATCCTCGTTCCGTGCGTGGCCGTGATCGCCGTGCTCGGTTACTTCGTGCCGCTGCTCGGCATTCCCCTGGCCGCCTTCATCGCCGTCGACGTCCTCCTCGGCGAGATCGCCCATCGGAAGGGCTCTCGGGCGAGGGCGAGCGACGCCGGCGTCGAGTAGGGGGCCGAGGGCGGCGTACTGCACGGCTCGGGCCCGGCTCCCGTGAGGAACCGGGCCCGAGGCACGGTGGGATCAGAGCTGCTGGGTGGGGTCGGTGCCGCTGGGGTCAGAGCCGCTCGGTGCGATCAGAGCTGCTCGAAGTCGCCCGCGAGCGCCGAGGCGAGGCGCATGTGCGGTTCCGCCTCCTCCTGCCGGCCCTGCCGCTCCAGCGTGCGGCCCAGCATCAGCCGGGCGTACTGCTCCACCGGGTCGCGCTCGATGATGACGCGCAACTCGGTCTCCGCACGCCGCAGTTGGGCCGAGTGGTAGTAGGCGCGGGCCAGCAGCAGCCGCGGTCCGGTCTGCTCCGGCACCTCCTCGACCAATCCGCCCAGGACGCGCGCCGCGGCGGCGTAGTCCTTCGCGTCGAAGAACATCTGTGCGCGCTGCCAGCGCTCCGTCGGTGTTCCGTGGTCGTAGTACGTCGTGTCCACTGCTGACCTCCTTTGCGGCCTACAACCGCACGAGATGGTCAAACATTCCACTACTTGGGGAGGGTGGCCAGTTCCGCGTTCGCCCGCTCGGTGACCAGGGCCAACACGCGGCCGGTAGTCGCCAGATCCTCCAGGGACAGGCCCGCGTAGATCCGCGCGGAGATCTTCCCGGTCTCGGCGCTCGACTCGGCATACATGTCCCGTCCGGCGTCTGTGACCAGGACATTCGGCCCGTCGCTCGCCACCAGCCCCTTGGCGGTCAACTCCTCGATGACGTCCCGCACTTCCGCCGCCTCGACCTTGAGCGCGTCGGTGACCTGCTCGACGAGTCCGTCGCGCTCGATGGGGGCGTCGGCGATCGCCACGGGCCGCAGGGTCACCGATTGCTGGAATGTCATGCCGTAGCGGGCCAGGACGGTCTCCAGGACCGCGCGTCCGGCGTAGTGCGCCAGGGCGATGACCCGGCCGTTGACGGCGGGTGTGGTGGTGGTCATGAGTGTTCCTCCGCTCCTTGATGCGAATACTGTACATGGCTACTAAAGCCATGGTTACTGTATTCGCGACCCGTGATGAAGCGGAGGTTCTTCGATCTGACGCGGAAGCCCGCACGGGGCTAGGTTGAGCGGCATGAGCAATCTCGATCGCGAGGCGGTTCCCGCCCTGTGCGGTGGCCGCGGCTTCGTGGTGGCGGAGCCCGTGCGGGAACTCCTCAGCCCCCGTCGCGTGCGGCTGGGCGAGTCCACCGAGGTCCGTCGTCTGCTGCCCAACCTGGGGCGGCGCATGGTCGGCGCCTGGTGCTTCGTCGATCACTACGGCCCGGACGACATCGCCGACGAGCCCGGCATGCAGGTGCCCCCGCACCCGCACATGGGACTACAGACGGTGAGCTGGCTGCACGAGGGCGAGGTGCTGCACCGCGACTCCACCGGCAGCCTCCAGACGATCCGCCCGCGCGAGCTGGGTCTGATGACGTCCGGCCGGGCGATCAGCCACTCCGAGGAGAGCCCCAGGTCCCACGCCCGTCTGCTGCACGGCGCGCAGCTGTGGGTCGCCCTCCCGGACGGTCACCGCCACACCGACCCGCACTTCGAGCACCACGCCGAACTGCCGCTCGTCACGGCGCCGGGCCTGACGGCCACGCTCGTCCTCGGCACGCTCGACGGCGCGACCTCGCCCGGCACGGCGTACACCCCGATCGTCGGCGCCGATCTCGCCCTCGCCCGCGGCACGGACGTGCGCCTCCCGCTGGAGCCGGACTTCGAGTACGCCGTCCTGTCCATGTCCGGTGAGGCCCACGTGGACGGTGTGCCGGTCCTGCCCGGCTCCATGCTCTATCTCGGCTGTGGCCGCACCGAACTCCCGCTGCGCGCCGAGTCCGACGCGGATCTGATGCTCTTGGGGGGTGAGCCGTTCGACGAGGAGCTGATCATGTTCTGGAACTGGATCGGGCGGACCCAGGAAGAGATCGCACTGGCGCGGCAGGACTGGATGGAAGGGTCCAGATTCGGTGAGGTGAAGGGGTACGACGGGGGCCCGTTGCCGGCCCCTGAACTGCCGCCGACGCCTCTGAAGCCGCGGGGAAGGGTTCGCTGACCTGCGGATATGGCTGATTTCTGCGTTGCCGCAGCGAGCAGTCGACGGGCTGGCGACAGCCGGGCCACGAGCCGACGGGGGGTTCCCGAGGCCACCGCAGGGTTCACTCCAGCACGACCTGTGGCGGTGCCGCGAGCCGCCCTGCGTCCTGGTCCTGCATGAGGCGTCCCGCGTCGGCGACCGCCGGGTCTGGTGCCCAGAAAAACGACCCCATCCCGTCGAGGGCCGACGTCCGGCGCGGGCTCAGAGCGGCGGACGGCGTCCGCTGCTCTCCCGTACCACCAGTTCCGTCGCCACCTCCACCCGCGTGGTCTCCGGCTGCTCCCCGGACAGCAGCCGCAGCACCATCCGGGCGGCGAGCGCGGTCATGTCGGCGAGGGGAGTGCGGATCGTCGTCAGGCGTGGGGTGACCCAGTCCGCGAAGGGCAGGTCGTCGAAGCCGACCACGCTGACGTCGGCCGGGATGCGCAGGCCCAGTTCGGCGGCGGCCCGGTAGGTGCCCAGCGCCTGGTGGTCGCTGCCGGCGAAGATCGCCGTCGGACGCTCCGGCAACGCCAGGAGGTCCAGGGCGTGTTGGTGCGCGAGACCGTGGGTGAAGTCGCCGTAGCGCACCAGCTCGGGTGCGAAGGGCAGACCGGCCTCGGCCAGTGCCGAGCGGTAGCCGTCGACCCGCGCCCGGGAGGTGAGCCGGCGCTCCGGGCCGCTGATGATCGCGATGCGCCGGTGGCCCAGCTCGATGAGGTGGCGGGTCGCGGCCAGTCCGCCGGGCCAGTTGGTCGCGCCCACCCAGGGCGTGCCCGGTGCGGGCTCGTCGATCGGCGCCACCAGCGCGTAGGGGATGCCGAGCCGGCCTAGCTCCTCGTGCTGCTCGGGCGTCAGTTCGGGCACCACGAGAATCGCTCCGCGCGTGGAGCGGGTGGCCAGCGAGTCCAGCCACTGCCGGGCGCGTCTGGTCCGGCCGTGCGTGGAGGAGACCACCAGCCCCATGCCCGCGTCGTGCAGTACGTCCTCCGCGCCCCGGATCAGCTCGACCGCCCAGGGGCTGTCCAGTTCGTTGATGACGAAGTCGATCAGTCCGCCGGGCGGGGTCGCGGTGGCCGCCGGGCGGTGTTTCGCCAGATAGCCGTGCTGTTCCAGCAGCCGCTGCACCTTGGCCCGCGTCTCCGCCGAGACATCGGATCTGTTGTGCAGCACTTTGGAGACCGTGGACACCGATACGCCTGCCTGCTCGGCGATTTCAGCCAGGGTGCGCCGTCTTCCAGGACTGGATCCTGTCCGAACCGTTGACGTCATCGGATGAATCTCCTACGTTTCCGGGCGATCGAGTTTTGCGAAAACTATCGCAATCCTCGCTCCCGGAGTAAGGCTCCTCGGCGAAAAGGTGGTCCCCCGTGAAGACCTCCCACATGAAGTCCCCCAAGAAGAGATGGCGTTCGGCCTCCCTGGCCGCGGCCGTGGCTCTGCTGCTCTCCGGCTGCGGAGGCACCGGTGGTGGCACTGGCGGCGGTTCGGGCGACGGGAACGGCGAGTTGCTGGTCTGGGTGGACAACACCCGGATGCCCGCGGCCCAGCAGTACAAGAAGGCCCATCCCGACCTGAAGATGCGCATCGTCACCATCCCGCCCGACGCGGGCTACGTGCCCACCAAGATCTCGCTCGCCAACCGCACCAAGAGCGGCTGGCCCGACGTCGTCTTCCTGGCCAACCCGGCCGAGGCGGCGACGCTCGCCAGTGAGAAGTTCGGCTACGCGGCCCCGCTCGACGACCTCGTCCCCAAGTCCGTCCGCGACGGCTTCACCCCCGGTTCCCTCGACACCTGCACCTTCGGCGGCAGGACGTACTGCCTACGCAACGACATCGCCCCCACTGTCCTGTGGTACGACGCGACGCTGATGAAGCGATACGGCTACCAGGTCCCCAAGACCTGGGCCGAGTACCAGCAGACCGGTCTGCAGGCGGCCGCCGAGCACCCCGGCACCATCGTCGGAGCCGTCAACGGCAAGTACGGCGCCGGCATCTACTTCGGCAGCAGCGGCTGCCCCACCCGCGACACGCTCAGCCTCACCAAGGTCCACATCGATCTCGGCGAACCGGACTGCACCCGGGTAGCCGATCTGCTTCAGCCGCTCGCCCGTGAGAAGGCCGTCACCACCGTCGTGCCCATCGACCCGGGCTTCGCCAAGTTCGGCAAGGACGACAAGATCCTGATGCTGCCGGCCCCGGCCTGGTTCGGCGACTTCATGTTCGGCCCCGCCTTCAAGGTGCCGGGGGGCCGGATCGCCGCCGCCCCCATGCCCACCTGGCCCGGCGAGAGCAAGCCGTACGCCGGACAGGTCGGCGGCGGTGCCTTCCTCGTCTCCTCGCACGCCGGCGGACGTACCAAGGAGGCCGCGGACCTGGTGCGCTGGATGACCACCGACGTGGAACTCCAGGCGAAGCAGCCCACCTACCCCGCCTTCACGGCTGCCGCGAAGAAGTGGGGCGAGGCCAAGTCGACGGATCCGTACTACGCCTCCGACCCGATGCCCGCACTCACCGCGGCGGCGAACGCGCTGCGCCCCGGCTTCGGTGCGGTCCGCTTCGAGGCCGACTGGCAGAGCACCTTCAACGACACGCTCGTCAAGGCGATGGACTCCGGTGGCAACCTCCGTAAGGCGCTGGGGAGTTGGCAGGACAAGCTGGAGGCGGCGGCCAAGGCCGGCGGGTACACGGTCGGATGAGGACGCTCACGACGCCCCGTCCGCCCGCGGTCGTCGCGGCGCCGCCGGCGACTCCCCGCCGCCGGCGCCGCCCCGGCCGCAGTGCCGCCGTCTGGATCCTCGTCGGCCCCTACACAGTGTTCCTCGTGGTCTTCGGGCTCGCGCCCGCCGGATACGCCCTGTGGACCTCGTTCGTCGACAACGGCTCCTTCACCGGCGGGCGCGACTGGGCGGCCGTGTTCCAGGACTACCGGCTCGGCGATGCCGCCGCCCACGTGACGACGTATCTGCTGCTCTGGCTGCCGATCCTGCTGCTGACCGTGCTGTCCCTCGCCTTCACGCTGCACGCCCGCCCCGGCCGGACGACGCGTGCGCTCCAACTCGTCTACTACCTGCCCGGCGCGGTCACCGGCTCGGCCGCGGCCCTGCTGTGGCTGTTCATGGTCAGCCCGGACAGCAGCCCGTTCTCACCCCTGCTCGAGCTGATGGACGTCAAGAGCGCCACGGACGCGCTGTCCGGCCCCAGCCTCATCGCCGTCCTCACCGTGATGGGCGTCGCGGTGCACGCCGGCGGCTGGATCGTCGTCCTGTACGGGGCGCTCAACGCGCTCCCCAAGGACGTCCTGGAGGCCGCGCAGGTCGACGGCGCCTCGGCCTGGCGCACCATGTGGCACATCAAACTGCCGATGGTCCGCACGTACGTCGCCTTCGTGCTGATCTCCAGTTTCGCCTCCGGCAGTCAGGTCTTCGTCGAGCCCACCGTGCTGTCCACCGGGGCCCCCGGCCAGATCAGCCCCACCTGGTCCATCAACCAGCTCGCCTACACCTACGCCACCCAGGACGGCGACTTCGGCAAGGCCGCCGCGCTGTCGCTGGCCATGCTCGCGGTCGGCATGCTGGCCGCCTGGATCGTGATCACCCGTACTCGTATGTACGACACCGACTCCTCCGACTCCCGGTGAGTGAGGCGATGACCGCTCTGTCGCGCGGCGCCCGTGCCCTGTTCCTGCTCGGCGCGGCCGTCTTCTTCGGACTGCCCCTGCTCTGGCTGCTGCTCGCCCCCACCCGCACGGCCGACGACCTGACCACCGGCGCACCGCTCGGCTTCGGCTCGCTGGGCAACGTCGGCGAGGCCTGGTCCCACCTGACGTCGTACAACGACGGCGAGATCACCCTGTGGATCGGCAACTCGATCATCTACGCGGCGGCCAGCGTGGCCCTCGCCCTGCTGCTGTGCGTTCCCGCGGGCTATGTGCTCGCCAAACACGACTTCGCCGGCCGCCGGGCGCTGCTCACCCTCTCGATCGTGACGATGATCCTGCCCCCGGCCGCACTGGTGCTCCCGCTGTACCTGGAGATGTCGGCACTCCACCTCACGGGCACGGTCTGGTCGGTGATCCTGCCGCTGTCCTTCTACCCGTTCGGCGTCTACCTGGCCTTCCTGCACTTCCAGGCGAACCTGCCCGACAGCCTGCTGGACGCCGGACGCGTCGACGGGGCGAGCGAACTGCGGCTGTTCTGGTCGGTGGCGGTGCCGCTGGCCCGCCCCGCCATCGCGCTGATCGCCTTCTTCGGCTTCGTCCGCTGCTGGACCGACTTCTTCCTGCCCTTCGTGATGCTCTCCGACGACCGCACCTTCACTCTCCAGCTCGGCCTGATGTCCCTGCTCCAGTCCACCGGCGCGGTCAACAACTCCAGCGGCTTCGCCGACCTCGACATCCACCAGCCGGAGGCGGCCCTGGCGGGGCTCGTGGCCTGCGCGCCGCTGCTGATCGGTTTCATCCTCGCCCAGCGCTTCCTGCGCACCGGGCTGCTGGCCGGGGCGGAGAAGGGCTGATGGGCGGAGAACGGCTGATGGACGACACGCGTATCGAACTCTCCTCCCACGTACGGGATTTGGTGGAGCCCCTCGCGTCCCGCTTCAGCACGGGCCGGGCGCGTGTACGGCTCGGCGTGAACACCGCGATCCACGACGACACGGCCGCCGAACTGGAGGCGTTCGCCCGGCCGTTGTGGGGGCTCGCGCCGCTGGCGGCGGGCGGACAGGCCGTTCCCCACGCCGAGCTGTGGCTCCAGGGACTCGCTCACGGCAGCGATCCCGCGCACCCCGAGTACTGGGGCGAGCCGGTCGACCACGATCAGCGCATCGTCGAGATGGCCGCCATCGGCTTCGCGCTCGCCCTCGCTCCCGAGCAGTGGTGGGACCCGCTGAGCGGCCCCGAACGCGACCGGCTCGCCCGCTGGCTGCTCAGCGCGCTGCCCCGCCAGACCACCGACAACAACTGGCTCTTCTTCCCGGTGCTGGTCGGCCTCGGCCTCGACCGGGTGGGGGTGCCCTACGACCGCTCGCTGATCACCGCACGCCTCGACCGGCTGGAGACCTTCTGGCTCGGCGACGGCTGGTACGCGGACGGCCCCACCGAACGCCGCGACTACTACATCCCGTGGGCCATGCACTTCTACGGCCTGCTGTACGACGTGCTCACGAGTGGCGACCGTTTCAAGGAACGGGCGGCCCGGTTCGCCGGCGACTTCCGGCACTGGTTCGCCGACGACGGCGCCGCCGTCCCGTACGGCCGCAGCCTGACCTACCGCTGGGCGCAGGCAGCCTTCTGGGGCGCGCTGCCGTACGCGGGCGTCGACGTACTGCCGTGGGGCGAGGTCAAGGGGTATCTGCTGCGGCATCTGCGCTGGTGGCGCGGGCGGCCGGTGGCCGGGCCCGACGGGCTGCTGTCCGTCGGGTACGGCTATCCGCAGCCCGCGCTGGCCGAGCAGTACAACGCGCCGGGCTCGCCCTACTGGTCGCTCAAGGCGTACCTGCCGCTCGCGCTGCCGGCCCCGCACCCGTTCTGGACCGCGAAGGAGGAGCCGGCTCCCGCACTGCCCGCCGTCAGCGCCCAGCCGCACGCCGGGGCGGTGCTGATGCGCGCGTCCGGCGACGTCACCCTGCTCGCCGGGCGCCAGCACCACCCGTGGGTGCGCCATGGAGCCGAGAAGTACGCCAAGTTCGCGTACTCGACCCGGTTCGGCTTCAGCCTGCCGAACGGCACACTAGGCCTCGAACAGGGCGCGTACGACTCGATGCTGGCGCTGAGCGACGACGGCGGGGCGCACTACCGGGTGCGCGAGGAGCCGGTCGCGTCCTACGTCACCGCCGACACGGTCCTCAGCACCTGGCATCCGTGGCCCGACGTGGAGATCACCACCTGGCTGACGGCCGCCGCGCCCTGGCATGTGCGCACCCACCGCATCCGCACCGGCCGCGCCCTGCACACCGCCGAGGGCGGCTTCGCCGTCGACCGGGACGCGGGCACGGAACGAGAGAGCGGGCCAGGACACGCACGGGTGTCGGCGCCCGCGGGACTCACCGGACTGCGCGACCTCGACGGCCGGCGCGAGGGCGAGGTCGTCGACTGTCTGCCCGGCACGAACGTCCTCGCACGGCGCACCGCCCTGCCCGTGCTCCTGGGGCAACTCCCACCCGGCGAGCACTGGTTGAGATGCGCCGTGCTCGGCGCCCCGGACGGACCCGAAGCCGAGACGGCCTGGCGAGAACCCCCGACCACCGCACCGCCCCCGACTACCGCACTGCCCCCGACCACCGCACATCCGACGACTGGAGACGTACGGGACATGAGACTTGGAGACGGGACATGAGACTCAGGCACCTGTCCGTACTGGCCGCCGTGACCGCCCTGCTGACCTCCCCGGTCCAGGCGCAGGCGGCGCAGTCCGGCCACACGTACCACGTCGCCCCCGGGGGCAGCGACCAGGCATACGGCACCCAGGCAAGCCCCCTGCGCACCATCGGCGCCTGCCTCGACCGCGTCCGCCCCGGCGACACCTGCCTGATCCACCAGGGCACCTACCGCGAACAGCTCACCCCTCCCTCCGGCACCGCGGGCGCCCCGATCACGATCGCCGCCTACGGCGACGGCCCGGTGACCGTCGACGGGACCGAGCAGGTGACCGGCTGGAAGGACGCCGGCGACGGACTGATCGCCGCCGACACCGACCTGCCGCCCGACCCCGACTTCAACGCGGTGTTCCTGGACAACGCCCGTGCTGCGGAGGGGCGTTGGCCCAACTCCGGCGCCGATCCGCTGAACACCACCTGGGCCGAGGCCGACACCACCTCCACCGACCAGCACATCGACGACACCGACCTGCCCGACGCCGACTGGACCGGCGCCACCGTGCACCTGTGGGCGGGCTCCAACCCCTGGGCCCAGCAGACCGGCACGGTCACCGCCACCGCACCCGGCAAGCTGGACTTCAAGGGCGGCAACTACCGCTGTCCGCCGCTGTGCATGGGCAACCAGACCTACCGCAACTACTACCTCGTCGGGTCGAAGGCCGCCCTCGACCAGCCGGGGGAGTGGTACTACGACAAGACCGCGCACAAGCTCTACATGGTCCCCCCGAAGGGCGGCATCGCCGGACACACGGTGACCGCCAAGCACCGGCTGTGGGGCGTCGACCTGAGCGACAGCTCGTACGTCACCGTACGCGGCCTGAACCTGTGGGGTACCTCCCTGCGAACGGGCGCCTCCAGCAAGGGAGTCGTGGTCGACCGACTGCGCGCCACGTACATCTCCGAGTTCTCCACCCTGCCCATGCCCCCGGACAGCGATCTCGCGATCGAGCCGTTCGAGGGCCATATCGTCGCCTCCCGCATCCTCGACTCCGGCGTGCAGATCCTCGGCACCGGCAACACGCTGAAGAACAGCGAGATCTCGCAGTCGGCCGGTGACGGCGTCCTGGTCCGCGGCACCGGCAACACCGTCACCAACAACTACATCCACGACGTCGGCTGGATGGGCAGCTACACCCCCGGCATCGAGATCAACGGCAACGGCCACACGGTTACCCACAACACGATCCGGCGCACCGGACGGGCGGCCATCGACACCGCCTGGCAGCTCAACGGCACCGAGTTCCACGACAACCGCATCGCCTACAACGACATGTCCGAGGCGATGCGCACCTCCCGCGACGGCTCGCCCTTCTACGTCTGTTGCAGCCTGAACGGCTCCGGCACGTCCATCGACCACAACACCTCGCACGACGCGGACGGTCAGGTCGGCTTCTACGTCGACAACTACTCCGGACACTTCCGGCTGCACCACAACGTCGCCTGGAACACCGGCGCCCGGGGCACCTTCTTCAACGGTCACACCGGCCCGAGCATCGCCAACGAGGACCACAACTCGAGCTACGGCATGGGCATCAACGGCAACTCGGTGCTGCTCAGCGGCGCGACGGACGCCTCCGGCTCGTACATCAGCAACATCGTCGGGCCGAAGCCGATCAGCGCGACGCAGACCGGCGACCCGCTGCCGGTCGTCCGCTCCAATCTGATCAGCGACAAACCCGGTTACACCGACGCCGTCAACGGCGAGCTGTGGCTGACGCCCGGGTCACCCGCCATCGACGCGGGCGAGGTGGTCGACGGCATCACCACCGACACCCTGGGTGCGGCTCCCGACCAGGGCGCCTACGAGTACGGCGCACCCGTCTGGTCGACCGGCTGCGACCTGCCCGGCTGCCAGCAGCGGGTACGGCACGGCAGCTGGAGCGCCACCGCGAGCGACGGCACCGACGCCTCCGCCACCGTCGACGCGGACATCAACACCCGCTGGACGGGCGCCGCCCCGCAGGCCGCCGGGCAGTCCCTGACCGTCGACCTCGGCGAGAGCAAGACCTTCGGCCGGCTCTCCCTCGACGCCGGCCGCGACACCAACGGCCAGCCGTACGGCTTCACGGTCTCCGTCAGCGGCGACGGCGAGAACTGGGGCGAGCCGCTCGCCCGGGTCTTCGGCCGCTCCTTCACCCAGGACGCGGTGTTCCCCAGCCAGACCACCGCCCGCTATGTACGGATCACGCTCACCGCGAGCGGGCCCGTGCCCTGGGTCGTCAACGACATCCGGCTGTACGGCGACGGGCCCGACGCCGCCTCGACGCTCCAGGCCGAACAGGCCACGAGCGTACGAGGGGTGGAGCGCGGCACGGCGGCCACCGGGGTCCTCGGCTCGGGCGACTGGGTGGCCTTCCGCAAGGCGAACATCCGTGGACAGCACCTCACCGCCCGCCTCAACTCCACCTGTAAGCAGGGCTGCTCGCTCCAACTGCGCCTGGACGCGCCGGACGGTCCGGTGGCCGGGGTGGTGCCCGTCGCGGGCACCGGCGACTGGCGGGAGCAGTCCGTGACACTGAAGCGCGAGGTCACCGGCGCGCACGACCTCTACCTCGTGGCGAAGGGC
The DNA here is from genome assembly GCF_040654815.1 of Streptomyces sp. NPDC050619. NCBI lineage: Bacteria > Bacillati > Actinomycetota > Actinomycetes > Kitasatosporales > Streptomycetaceae > Streptomyces > Streptomyces sp. NPDC050619. The sequence goes on from NZ_JBFAIR010000003.1 coordinate 299,809, forward strand.
ACGGGCCGGGTCGCCGCGCTCGACTGGCTGACGATCAGGCCCTGACAGGCGAGGACCGGGCCGGGCGGCGGGATGGGGAACCCCGTCGCCCGGCCCGGCCGCGATGGCTACCGCGTACCGGTGTCAGCCCGCGATGGAGTCCAGCTGCTCCGCTGCCGGGCGCAGGGCCCACAGATCCCCGCCCGGTGGCGCCTCCAGGGAGGGGACGGCCCGCTGCGCCTGCCGGTCGCCTGCGTCGGCGGCCGTGTGCACCACGTCAGTGGCCGCATACCGGTGGAACTCGAGGTCCGGATGCGGCCAGGTGGCGGCTCCGGTCGCGGCGGGCAGCAGGTAGTCCACCGCCTTGAACAGGGTCTGCCCGTCGGGGCCCCGGTACTTCCACAGGTTCACGCCGACGTGCTCGCCGACGGCCGCGAGCCGGGTGTGGGCGACCAGGGCGAAGGTCGAGTAGTGCCAACTGCGCGTGCGGGTGAGTTCCTGGGGCTGGCTGCCGTCGGCGGCGATCTGCCGGGCGATGCGCGCACTGCCCGCGTTCAGGACCGTACGACGGGCCAGGTCCCTGTCGCCGGTCGCGTAGGCGAGGGCGGCGACCTGCATGTCGTGGAAGGTGCCGTGGTTGTTCGTGGCGGCGCCCTCCTCCTTGCCGAAGTCGCTGTTCCTGAGCCAGTCGAGGAAGTCGGTGTTCCACTTCGTCATGCCGGCGCGGTCCGTCCTGGTCCAGCCGGCGGCGCCGGTGTCCAGGATGGCGAGCGCGTCGAGGACGCTGGTGTACGACTGCGAGAAGTCGATGATGCCGATGGCACGGCCGTCGTACTTGCAGGGGATGAACTGCGCGTGGTTCAGGTTCGGGTTCATCTTCGTGGCCGGGTCGAGGAACCAGGTGCGCAGGATCTGCCCGACCTTCTCCGCGTACCGCTTGTCGCCGGTGTAGTACCAGGCGAGGGAGAGGTCGTAGGCGGAGTCGAAGACCTTCTCGACGTCCTGGCGGTCGGTGCCGGTGTCGACCTCGGGGTTGCGCTCTCCGTCACGCTGCACATATGGGCAGCCCCACGGGTTGCCGGAGGTCGGCGGCTGGGAGGGCCACCAGTACGGGGCCTGGCTGAGGTAGTCGTGGATGTCCCCACCGGGTGCCGGCTTGGGTTTGTCGACGACCGTCCAGGGGCCCTGGTTCAGCCACTTGTCGGCGCGGGCCGTCAATGCCTGGGCGGCTCGGCGCAGTCGCGGGTCGCCGTGGTCCAGACGGACCTTTGCCTGTTGCAGGCGGGTGCCGTCGAGGACGGCGGTGTGCGGGGCCTTGGGCACCGGGTGGGCCACCTCCGCCGAGGCGGCGGGAAGAGCGCCGGCGGTGAACGCGGATAACGCCGCCAGGAGGACACCCAGGCGCGGGAGAGCGCGCATCGGTCAACTCCGATCATGTATGTGAATTCAGGGAACCGTCTTTCTTGGGCGAGAAGAGGTGCCTCAACACCGCGGGGGTGGAAGCTAGATGCCTCGTTCGTCGTCCTCTGCCGCGGCCTTCAGCCCGCGCTGGGCCTCGTACAGGTTCCGCGGCCGTACCGCGCCGGGGTTGCCGTACAGCTCCAGCCGCGCGTGCAGGTCGCCGGTGAAGTCCGGGACGTCGATCTGGTCGAACTCCCTGACCTCGTCGATGCCGACGGTGGCGGAGTGCGGTGCCAGAGCGTCGATCTTCATCAGGCCCGCCCGGCCGTTGGTGACGCGAATGTTCCAGTGCGTGAAGCGGGCGCCGAACAGGGGACCCGCGCTCGCGTCACCACCGTGACGGCCGTTGTTGTGCACGGTGATGTCGGTGCGGACGTTGGCGAAGGGCATCCCGCGGTGGCTGTCGAACGTGCCCATCCGCATGTCACCCCGCGACCACACGTTGTACGAGGACAGTCCCTCGACGTTGATGCCGTGCAGCTGGGTGTTGGCGGGCGCGGGGGTGGTGCGCTCTTCGACGGTGAAGTCCTCGAAGAGGTTGTCGTGTGAACCCTCGCGGCAGAAGTAGGGATGATGGGAGCCACGGCCCGCGACCCGCGTCCGGCGCAGGGTGCAGGCGGACGCGGCTACCAGGCCGAAGCCGTTGTCGACGTGACGGGCCGTCACATCGTCCACCCAGCAGTCGTAGGCGCACTGAAGGACGACGCCGTTGTACCCCTGGTCGAGAAGGTGCGGCTGCTGCGGTGTCTGCACGGCCTCCAGGGTCAGGCCCTCGACTCCCGAGCCCGTCAGCTCCGGTACATGGGTGGTGAGCTGAGGGTTCCATTCGGGGCGTACGTCGAGCGGGAGGGGCCGTTCCAGCGTGACCCTCCGGCCGTGGACACGGGCGATACGCACCGGCCACTCGTAGGGGACGTACGAGGTCAGCTTCGTCTTGTCGTCCCAGTAGTACGCCTCAGGGCCGGGTCCCCCACCTGCCATGTGCTCCAGCAGGGTGTGACCGGTGTCGTCGGCGAGCCGGAGGAGGACGAGCATGCCGGGACGCAGTCCGGCGGGGTCGGTGACCGTCACCGTCCAGGAGCCCTGGCGGGCCGGGGCGACGTCGGTGAGTGGCCGCCATTCGTCGCGCCGGTTGCCGGTCCAGCCCTCGAACGGCCATGCCTTCGCCCGGATCGCGGCGACGAGGGAGTTCCAACGGGCCTCGGGGGCGAGCCAGATGAGGCCGCCCGCCCAGGACCAGGACGACTTGTCGCCGCCGTAGCGGGAGCCGTAGGCGCCGATCAGCTCGGTGAGGCTGCGCGTCGCGTATAACTTCGTGCGACCGCTGCCCGCGCCGCGCAGGACGACGTTCGAGTGACCGAGGCGTATGGCGTCGTCGATCCGGAAGGTCCCGGACGGGATGGAGACCGTGCCACCGCCGGCCCTGCCGGCAGCGACGATGGCACGGTTGATCGCGGGGGCGGAGTCGGTGGTGCCGTCCGCCCTGGCCCCTGAGGCGCGTACGTCGAACACGGGGCGGCGGCGGGGGAAACGCTCCGCGCCGCCGCGGTAGCCCGCCCGGCCGACGTAGGGGATCTGGGAGTGGGTGTAGGGGCTGTCGGTCAACTCACGCCACAACAGCGGGACTTGACCTTGTGCGGCGGGTGCGGCCTGCGCCGTGCCGTTGCCCGCCGCGGCACCGGCCGCCAGGGCCGCGGCGCTGCCCAGCAGGCCTCGTCTCGTGATGCCGGCGTACCTGTCCCCGCTCGCGCACTCGTGTAAGTCGCTCATGTCCGCTCGCTCCTCCACAATTCATGTAGATGAACAACGTTCATAGCTCTGTGTGTCGCGAGCATGACATGCCGCTGCTGGGACGGGAAAGGGTCGTGCACGCCTCTTCCGCCGCGCGAACCTACTTAGTTTCCCCGATACACCCGATGTATTGACGGGTTGTCAGGTTTGTGAGATCGATGAGGACCTCACGCCCCTCGTCCCCGGCAACGGAGTCGGCGCCGCGTCCCCCTCCAGCACGGCCTCGATATTGCTTGCCGCGAGCTCCACCATCGCCGCGCGTGTGGCCTCCGTCGCCGAGCCCACGTGTGGCAGTACCACCAGGTGCGGCTCGGCGAACAGCGGGTCGGCCGGATCCATGCGCGGCTCGTCCACCATCACGTCCAGCCCGGCCGAGTGCAGCTGCCCGCCGCGCAGCGCGGTGAGCAGGGCCGCCTCGTCGACGATTCCGCCCCGGCCGGTGTTGACGAGGGTCGCCGTCGGTTTCATCAGGGCGAGCTCCGGTGCGCCGATCATGCCGGTGGTCTCGGGCGTCAGCGGAGTGTGCACGGACACCACGTCACTGGTCCGCAGCAGTTCGTCGAAGGTGACCCAGCGGGACAGCGCGTCGTCCTCCTTGCGGCGCGGATGGTGGTGCTGGATCCGCATCCCGAATCCGGCCGCCCGGCGCGCGAGGGCCTTGGCGATCTGCCCGTAGCCGATCAGGCCGAGTGTCCCGCCCTGTACGTCGAGCCCCAGGAAGGCGTCCATCCTGAAGGCGCCCCACTCGCCGCGCCGCATCGCGTCGGTGCTGGCGCCGAGGCGCCGTCGCGCCATGAGGATCAGCGCCATCGCCACGTCGGCGGTGGTGTCGGCGAGCACATCGGGGGTGTGGGTGACCACCACACCGCGCGCGGCGGCGGCATCGACGTCCACGCCGTCGTAGCCCATCGAGGCCAGCGCCACGACCCGGAGGCCGGGGCCGGCCGCGTCCAGCAGGGCGGCGTCCACCCGGTCGCTGCCGAGGACGAGCAGCCCCTCGCAACCCCGGGCCAGCGCGCCCAGCTCGGCGGAGGTGGGCGGCGCCGTTCCTTCCCACGCGGTGACGTCGTACCGCGAGGCCAGGCGCCGGACGGCGGCGCCCGGCAGGCCCGTGCGGCTCACCGCGACGCGGGGACGGGGTGCGGAGGTGCCGGACATGCTGAACTCCCGGAGACAGAAGGGGCGTTGGAGGAGAGAGGGAAGGCGTATGGCCGGCCCGCGTCAGAGCTTCGCCGGAACCGCGAAGTCGAGGAGCACCTTGCAGGAACGCGCCGGGTCCGCCGCCAGTTCGAAGGCCTCGCCGGCGTGTGCCACGGGGAGTACGGAGGTCACCACGGGGTCGACGGGGAGGCGGCCGTCGGCCAGCGCCCGCAGCACGTCGCCGAGTTCGGTGTCGAAGCGGAAGGAGCCGACCAGCCGCAGCTCCCGCGTGATCACCGCGTTCGCGGCGACCGGGGTGTCCCCGGGCGGGAGCAGGCCGAGGCCCACCACCAGACCGCCCCGGTCCACTCCGTACACACAGGTGCGCAGCCCGGCCGGATTGCCCGAGGACTCGATGGCGATGTCCGCCGCGAGTTCCTCCAGTTCAGCTCCGCCGCCCGTGGGGCCGCCGACGCGTACGGTCGAGGTGGCGCCCAGCTGCTTGGCGACGGCCAGCGGCTCCTCGTGGACATCGGTCACGGTGATCTCGTCGGCGCCGGCGGCGCGCAGGGCCGCGACCACCAGGCAGCCGATGGGTCCGGCGCCGGTGACCAGGACGCGCTTGCCGCGTACGTCGCCGGCCCGCCGTACCGCGTGCCAGGCCACCGCCGCGGGCTCGGCGAGCGCGGCGAGCCGCAGGTCGAGCCCCTCGGGCAGGGGCAGCACCCGCTCCGCGGGCACCACCAGGACCTCGGCGAAGCCGCCCTGGACATGGGGATTGCGGGCGGCGCTGCCCAGATAGCCGGTGTCCAGGCAGGTGTTGCGCCGTCCCGCGAGGCACTGCCGGCACCTGCCGCAGGAGGCCAGCGGGTGCACGGCCACCGGGGTCCCGGGCGGCGGGGCCTGCGCACCCGGGCCCGCCGCGCGCACCTGGCCGACGATCTCGTGGCCGAGGACCAGCGGTTCGCGCAGCCGGAACTCGCCGACCGCGCCGTGCCGCCAGTAGTGCAGGTCGGAGCCGCAGATCCCGCCGTAGCGGATGTCGACCGCCACCTCGCCGGGGCCGGGCTGAGGCACCGGCCGCTCCTCCAGGCGCAGGTCGCCCGCCCCGTGGGCGACGACCGCTCGCATCGTGGCTGAGTTCGCTGAGTTCGCTGTGTTCCCTGTGTTCATGTCCTCGGTCCTTTCTCAGATGACCGCGGTCAGGCCGCCGTCGACGGCGATCACCTGGCCGTTGACGAAGTCCGACGCCGGGGCGGCGAGCCACACCAGCGTGCCGACCAGATCCTCGACCGAGGCCCAGCGCCCGGCCGGAGTACGGCCCCGGATCCAGGAGTCGAAGGCGGGGTCGTCGACGAGCGGGCGGGTCAGTTCGGTGACCACATAGCCGGGCGCCAGGCCGTTGACCGTCAGCCCCGACTCGGCCCACTCCGCGCACATGCCCCGGGTCAGCATCGCGAGGCCGCCCTTGGAGGCCGCGTAGGCGGCGATGCCCGGACGGGCGAGCCAGGTCTGCACGGAGCAGATGTTGACGATCTTTCCGTGGCCGCGCCCGACCATGCCCGCGGCCACCGCACGGCCGACCAGGAAGGCGCTGGTGAGGTTGGTCCGCACGACCCGTTCGAAGTTCTCGGCGGAGACTTCGAGGAGTGGTTCTCGGTGCTGTACGCCGGTGTTGTTGACCAGGATGTCCAGCGGGCCGATCCGGTCCTCGATCTCCCGGACCGACGCCTGTACGGCCGCCTCGTCGGTGACGTCGAAGGGCACGCCGTGCACCTTGGCCCCGGTGCGTTCGGCGAGGTCGGCGCGGGCGCGTTCCAGGGCCTCGGGATCGCGGCCGTTGAGGACGAGTTCGGCGCCCGCCTCGGCCAGTCCTGCCGCGAGGGCGAATCCGATGCCCTTGCTGGAGCCGGTGACCAGGGCGAGCCGCCCGGAGAGGTCGAACAGGGAAGAACCCTTGGCTGAAACCGTCATGACTTGTCTCCCGTCCGGCCGTTTCCGGTCCCGGTCCCGTTTCCGTTTCTGGTCCCGGTCCCGGTCCCCGTTCCGTTTCCGGTTTCGTAGTAGTGCATGAGCGCGGCGTTGTCGGCGTCGCCGTGGCCCGCGGCGGCCAGCCAGCGGTGCAGTTCTGCGACGGCGGTGGTGACCGGCAGCGGCACTCCCGCCGAGCGGGCGTAGTCGCGGGCCGCCTCCAGGTCCTTGACCATGTTGCTGACCCGGCCGGTGGGCGTCAGATCCACTTCGGCGAACTTCACGAAGAACTCCTGGAGCAGCGCCGAGTCGGCCCTGCCCCCGGTGAGCGCCGCCTGTACCTGCCGCGGCGGCAGACCGGCCGCCCGGATCAGCGCGGCGGCCTCGGCGAGGGCGGCGAACCCGCAGCCGACCAGCACCTGGTTGACGGACTTGACCAGCTGCCCGGAGCCGGCCGGGCCGAGGTGGGTGAGCCGTGAGGACAGCGCCCCGAGCACGGGCAGCGCCCGCTCCACGTGTTCCTCCGCGCCGCCGAGCATCAACGTCAGCTCGCCGCGTTCCGCGCCCGGCGCGCCGCCCGACAGAGGGGCGTCGACCCAGCCGGCGCCGAGCTTCCCGGCCCGTTCGGCGAACTCGCGGGTGCGTCCGGGATCGATGCTGGACATGTCGATGACGAGGACGCCCTCGGGCGTGGCGGCGAGGACGCCTTCGGGGCCGAAGACCACCTGTTCGACGATGTCGGCGGTGTTGAGGGAGAGGATCACCACGGAGGCCGAGGCGAGCTGTGCCGCCGAGTCCGCCGGATCCGCGCCGTCCCCGGCGAGCTCCGCCACCGCGTCCTGCCGGACGTCGTAGACCCGCACGGTGCGTCCGCGCCGCAGCAGTCTGCGGGCGATGGCCGCCCCCATGACTCCCAGCCCGGCAACCCCCACCTCCGGATGTCCTGTCACTCAGACCAACCTCCTGAACGAAATGCTGTTCTCAAGCCAGCATATTGAACCAGGGTGATGGAGAAGTGCAACTGTTCGACGGTGTGAGTGCTCACGTGTTCAGCATGTTGGCTTGAGTGCCGCATGCTGTTACGGTCCTCGCGTCCGCAGATGTACGGCGTGTTACCACGTCGTTTGAGACGGAAGGCGGCATCCCATGCAGGTGCCAGCGACGAGGACACCCCGGCCTGCCGACGGCGGCGGCGAGGAGGAGAACCCGGGTCTGCGCCGTGCGCTCGTCACCAGTTCGGTGGGCAGTGCCCTCGAGTACTACGACTTCGCCATCTACGGCACCGCCTCGGCCCTGGTGTTCAAGCACCTCTTCTTCCCCGGGCTCGGCCCGGCGGTCGGGCTCGTCGCCATCTTCGCCACCTACGCGGTCGGCTTCTTCGCCCGCCCGCTCGGCGGGCTCTTCTTCGGCTCGCTCGGAGACCGGCACGGCCGCAAGACCGTGCTGGTCGTGACCGTCGCGCTGATGGGCGGATCGTCCTTCGCCATCGGACTGCTGCCGACGTACCACACGGTCGGTGCCTGGAGCCCCGTCCTGTTGATGTTCCTGCGCCTGCTCCAGGGCTTCGGAGCCGGAGCGGAGCAGGCCGGGGCCTCGACCCTGATGGCCGAGTACGCCCCGCCGGCCAGACGCGGCTACTACGCGGCGCTGCCCTTCGTCGGCATCCAGGTCGGCATGCTGCTGGCCACCGCCCTGTTCATCCCGCTGGCCCGGCTGGACGACGACGTGCTGTTCGGCTGGGTGTGGCGGGTGCCGTTCCTGCTGAGCGCCGTACTGATCCTGGTCGCGGTGTACATCCGGCTCCAGTTGGAGGAGAGCCCCGCCTTCGAGCAGTTGGAGCAGAGCGGCGAGGTCAGCAAGCGACCGCTGCGCGATCTCATGGTCAAGAGCCGGCGTAATCTGTTCATCGCCTTCGGCCTGCGGATGGCCGAGAACGGCACCTCGTATCTCTACTCCACGTTCAGCATCAGCTACGTGACCACCGTGGTCGGCGTCTCCGACTCGGTCGGCCCGCTCGCCGTGGCCTGCGCCTCGCTCGCCGGTATCGCCACCATCCCCCTGTTCGGGATGCTCTCCGACCGGATCGGCCGGGTCCCGCTCTACCGGATGGCCGCACTGTTCCAGGCGCTCTTCGCCGTCCCCGCCTTCGCGCTGATGAGCTCCGGGAACACCGTGCTGATCTGCGTGGTCATCACTCTCGGTATCGGCGTCGGCGTCAACGGCATGCTGGGGTCCCAGTGCGCCCTGCTCGCCGAGCTGTTCGGGGCGCGGCATCGCTACACCGGTGTCGCGATCGGCCGGGAGATCAGCGCGATCGTCGCCGGCGGAATCGCCCCGCTGCTCGGCGCGACGCTGCTGCTGGCCTTCGACGACGCCTGGTGGCCGCTGGCGGCCTACGTCGTCGTCCTCTCGCTGATCACCTTCGTCACCACCTTCTTCACTCCGGAGACCCGGGGCCGGGACCTCACCGATCTCGCCGACGCTCGCTGAACAGCGAACAGATGAACAGCAAACAGAGTCGCAAGAGAAACGGAGCAGAAGACAGTGATGAAGGACGAGGCCCAGGTGGTGCTCGGGATCGACCTGGGCACCACCGCGACCAAGGTGGTCGCCGTGGACGGGGCCTACCGGGTGGTGTCGACCGTCGAGCGTCCCGCACCCCTGCGCACGGGCCGGCACGGGGAAGCCGTGCACGATCCGGAGACGGTGCTGGCCGGGGTCGTAGAAGCGGTACGGGAGAGCGCTGGGATCTGCGCCGGGCGCGGTCTCTCGGTCGCCGCCCTCTCCTTCAGCGCGGCCCTGCACACCCTGCTCGCCCTGGATTCCCGCGGTGAACCGCTGACCGAGGCACTGAGCTGGGCGGACACCCGGGCCGCCGGCATCGCCAGGGACCTTCGGGCGGACGGGGGCGCCGACGCTCTGCACCGGGCGACCGGAACCCCTGTGCACTCCATGGCCCCGCTCACCAAACTGGCCTGGTTCGCGGCTCACGAGCCGGAACTCGTCCGGCGTACGGCGACTTGGTGCGGTCTGAAGGACTACGTCCTCTCGCGGTTCACCGGCAGCCTGGTCACCGACCTGTCCTGCGCCTCCGCCACCGGCCTGCTGGACCTGCGCACCACCCGATGGCACGGTCCCGCCCTGGACATCGCCGGGGTGAGCGACGACCGGCTGCCCGAACTGGTGCCGCCCACCGCCGTGTTCACGCTGCTCCCCGAAGTCGCCGCCACGCTGGGCCTGCCCGCCGGGCTGCCCGTGGTGGCGGGCGCCGGGGACGGCCCGCTGGCCAATCTCGCCGTTGGCGCCACCGCACCCGCCACGGCCGCGCTCTCCCTCGGCACCAGCGGCGCCCTGCGTGTCGTACGCGACCGGCCGGGCGTGGACGAAGGCTGCCGGGTGTTCTGCTACTACCTCGCGGACGGGCTGTGGGTGCTCGGCGGGGCGGTCAGCAATGCGGGGGTCGTCGCCCAGTGGGCGGCCGACTCCTTCGGCGGCGTCGACGTCGGCGACCTGCTGAAGGAGGCGGCCCAGGTGGAGCCCGGCGCCGAGGGCCTGATCGCCCTGCCGCACCTGCTCGGGGAACGCGCCCCCTGGTGGGATCCGGACGCACGCGGTGCCCTGATCGGGCTGCGCCGCGGACACGGCAGGGCCCAGATGACCCGGGCCATGATCGAGGGTGTCGGGCAGCAACTCGCCCTCGTCCGCGACTCCTTGCTCGCCGCCGACGCCCCGATCACCTCGGTACGGGCCACTGGGGGCGCCCTGCGCTCCACTCTGTGGGCCCAGATCGTCGCCGCCGCGCTCGACATGCCGCTGGAGATCACCGACGACACCGCCGGCTCGGGCTTCGGTGCCGCGCTGCTGGCCCGGCACGCACTCGGCGCCCTGCCCTCGCTGACCTCTCCGGTGCCCGGCGCCCGCGCCCACCGCACCGTGACCCCCGACCCGGCGGCGGCACGGCGGCTGGCGCAGACCCGGCCGCTCAGCGAGCAGTTGTACCAGCTCCTGCGCGAGGTGCAGGGGCCGCACCGGTGACCACCGCCCCCGCGTCCGGCCGCAGCCGTGCCGCCTCCGCGACCGTGATCAGGGGAAGCAGCGCGAGCAGCGCGAACGCCACCCGGTAGGGAGCGACGGGTCCGTCCAGGCCGAGGAGGGGAGCGAGCGGGTCCGCGGCGCGCAGCGCGAGGGCGCCGAAGGCGACCCCGAGCCCGGCGGCGAGCTGCTGCACCGTGCTGGAGAGCGCGTTGGCGCCGCTGGTGCGGTCCGGCTCGATGTCGGCGAAACCGATCGTCGCGTACGCGCTCAGCGAGACGGACCGGCACACGCCGCTCACGAACAGCACGGACACCACCACGGCCATCGGCGTGTGCGGGCCGAGCAGCCCGCACAGCACGAACGTCACCGCGGTCGCGACCCCGTTCACCAGCAGCACCGCACGGAAGCCGAAGCGGCGCAGCAGCGGGGAGGTGAGCGGCTTGATCGCGACGTTGCCCGCGAACACCGCGATGAGCACCAGCCCGGCGGTGGCCGCGCTCCAGCCGAAGGCCCCCTGGAACATCAGGGGCAGCAGGAACGGCACGGCGGTGATCGCGGCGCGGAACAGGGCGCCACCAGCGTTCGACACCCGGAAGGTGTCCACCTTCAGGGCGCCGAGGTCGAGCAACGGGCTTCGTACCTCACCGAAGTGACGTACCGTCACGACGCAGAGCGCGACTCCCGCGATGAACCAGGACGCGCCCGCGTCCCAGGCGGCGGGCGCGGCGCCGAACCGCTCCAGGCCCAGCACCAGCGCCGCCAGCCCGGCCCCGCCGAGCCCGAAGCCCACCCAGTCGAGACGGGGCCGCTCCGGCTGCCGCAGATCGGGGACGAGCCGCAGGGCGAACGGCAGCGCCAGTACGCCGAGCGGCACATTGACCAGGAAGATCCAGTGCCAGGACGCGTACGTCGTGAACAGCCCGCCCAGCGCCGGTGCGAGGACCGGGGCCAGCAGACCGGGCCAGGTCAGCCACGCGACCGCCCGCAGCAGATCCGACTTCCGGGTGGAGCGCAGCACCGCCAGCCTGCCGACGGGCACCATCATCGCCCCGCCGATGCCCTGCGCGACGCGCATCACGACCAGTTCGGGCAGGTCGCCCGCCGCCGCGCAGAGCGCCGAGGCGAGCGTGAACACGGCGATCGCCCAGACGAAGACCCGACGGGCACCGTAGCGGTCGGCGGCCCAGCCGCTCACCGGGATGAACACGGCCAGCGCGACGAAATACGCCGTCATGGCGACGCCGATGTCGGCCGGCCGCACCCCGAAGGAGGCGGCCATGTCGGGGGCGGCCGTCGAGATGATCGTGCCGTCCAGGTTCTCCATGAAGAAGGCCCCGGCGACCAGCAGCGCCAGCCCCCGGCCGCCCCCGCCGCTCACTGATGTGTCTCCGTACCGTGCATGGACATCGGCGTCGGCATCGGCATACCGATGTCCTGTATCTGTCCGGGGAGGACGACGAACTGCCGCATCATGCCCATGTCCTCGTGTTCGAGCATGTGGCAGTGGTACACGAACTTCCCCGCCGAGTCCCCGAAGTACCCGTCCACCGTGACCAGCTCACCCGGTCCGACCCGAACCGTGTCCTTCCAGCCCCGCTCGCCCGGGGCCACCGTCCCCGCGCCGGTCCGGCGCAGCGGGGCGGCGGTGCCGCAGCCGATGGAGCCGTCCGGCATCGAGAACGACGTGAACCCGCCGACGTCGTACGACTCCCGGCTCGCCACCCGGAAACTCGTGGCGTGGATGTGCATGGGATGCGGCCAGCCCGACGGCGCCGCGTGCAGGAACCGCCACCGCTCCCAGCCACGGGTACGGACGAAGAAGCGCACCGGGTCGTAGAAGTCCGCCGCCGCGCGACGGTACGTCGTCAGGGTGCCGTCGTCCTCCTTGATCTGCACGATGCCGTCGGCCGGAAGCTCACCGGACGGCGCCTCGGTCCTCTCCATCTCCCAGCACAGGGCCTGACCTGGGCCCATCGGCGTCAGCACCACCAGCCGCTCGGTCGGGTGCTGAGGGGTGGCCGGGGTGCCGGTCCCGTCGTCGTCGAGGGAGCCGTCGCTCAGCCGTCGCGGCAGCGTGAAGGGGTCGTGGACGGGACGCTCGGCCACCCGGAACTCCATCACCTGCGGCCACGGCCCGGGGTCGGGATTGGGGTTGGTGTTCGTCAGCCGCAGCCGACGACCGCGGAACGCCGAGAAGTCGATGAGCAGGTCGGCGCGCTCGGCGGAACCGAGGGTCAGCCCGTCGGCGCCGTCCACCGGCACTGGTTCCGTCAGCAGCCCGTGGTCCGTGCCGATCTGGTACACGGCACCGGACGGCACGGCACGCCCGTTCTCGTCGGTCAGCGTCAGCCGGTACTGGCGCGTGTTGGCGCCATTGACGACACGGAAGCGGTACCAGCGCGGCTCGATCTCCAGATACGGCCAGATCACCCCGTTGACCATGGTGAACGGGCCGGTGAACGCCCGCATCTGCACCAGGGGTTCACTGTGCACGACGATCGTCTTGTGCAGCAGCCGGCCGGTGAGCAGGCCCTCGCTGTCGGTCTCCAGGTTGCGGTCCGCGAGCATCAGCGGAATCTCGTACGCCCCGCCGGGAAGGCCGAGGGCGTCCTCCTCCTCGTCCCGGATCAGATACATGCCGGACAGACCCGCCATCACGTTCCACCGGGTGATGCCCATGGCGTGGTCGTGGTAGAAGAGCGCCGCCGCACGCTGCTCGTTGGGGTACTCCGAGAGCTGGGAGGTGCCCGGCTGTACGCCGTTCTCCGGCCAGCCGTCGTTGCCGCTGCCCGTGAGCGCGCCGTGCAGATGGACCACCGTCCACGGCCGCAGGGCCGCCACGTCCTCGCGCGCGCTCACGCCGCCGCGCCCCGGCTGGTCCCAGGGCCCGGGTGTCGTCGTGGCGTTGGGCACCTCGACGACCGTCACCGGGAGGTCGCCGGACAGTTCGTTGGTCCAGGTCACCCGGAGCTTCTCGCCCCGGCGGACCTCGAAGGTGGGGCCGGTCACCTGGCCGTCGTAGGCCCAGACGGGGGTCGGCGGCAGCTGGGAATGCATGCGGGTCGTCGTCGCCCGCATCCGGACGGTGGCGTACGAGACGCCGTCGTCCCGGGTCTTCGGGACGGTCGCGGGGATGCGCAGGGGGTCACGGAAGGGGGTGAGACTGCGGTAGGTGGGTGCGGCCGGGGCGGATCCGGCCGGTCCGCCGCGAGCCGGGCGGGGTTCGTCGTCCGGTCCGGCCGCTGCTGCGGTCCCGGACTCGGGACCGGCTCCGGACTCGGTGGCCGCGCTCGCCGACGTCGGCACCGCCGCGCTGTCGGCGGTGGCGACGACGGCGCCCGCCGCCGCGGTGGCGAGAAAACCCCGGCGAGTGAACGCCGAACGGGTCGCGCTCGCCGGGGTGTTGCCGTCCTGGGTGTGCATGGTGTCCTTCACTCATCACCGCGGCGGACCCGCCCTGGCGGTCCGCCGCTACGGCTCCTGGTCGCCCGGTCCCGGGGCGTCCACCTCGGGACCGGGCGGTGTCCCCGCCGGGTCGCACACACTTCGGCCGTGCGCGCGGTCCGTACGGAGACGCACGCCGTGTGGCAGCACGACGTGCTGAAACAACGCCTCCTGCATACGTCGGCCTCGGGTACGGGACATCCGTGTCCCGCCCCTCGACCGACATGGTGCGGGTCCCGGCAGGGTCAGCCCTGCTCCGCCCCGCCCGCGGCAGCGGCATGCACCGCGTGGCCGCCGAACTGCCGGCGCATCGCCGCGAGGGCCTTGAGCTGGGCCGCGTCCGGCTTGCGGGAGGCGAAGCGGGCGAAGAGGGCCGCGGTCATGGCGGGGGCGGAGACCGAGAGGCGTACCGCCTCCTCGACCGTCCAGCGACCCTCGCCCGAGTCGTCGACGCGGCCGGAGAGGGTGGCCAGGCCCGGGTCTTCGTCGAGGGCACGCACGAGGAGGTCGAGCAGCCAGGAGCGGACGACCGTGCCGTGCCGCCAGGAGGCGAGCACCTTGGGCACGTCCGGCACGAACTCGCCGGCCTCCAGCAGCTCGTAGCCCTCGGCGAGCGCCTGCATCATGCCGTACTCGATGCCGTTGTGGACCATCTTGGCGTAGTGGCCGGCGCCGACCGGGCCCGCGTGGCACAGCCCGTCCTGGTCGGGGGCGAGCGACTCCAGCAGCGGCCAGACGCGCTGTACGTGCTCGTCCTCGCCGCCGCACATCACGGCGTAGCCGTTCTCGCGGCCCCAGACGCCGCCGCTGACACCGCAGTCGACGTAGCCGATGCCGTGCTCGACGAGCATCCGCGCGTGCTCGGTGTCGTCGCTGAAGCGGGAGTTGCCGCCCTCGACGATCACATCGCCCGGGGACAGCAGTTCCGCGAGCTGCCGCAGGGCCTGGTGGGTCGGTTCGCCCGAGGGGAGCATCAGCCACACCACGCGGGGTCCGGCGAGCTTGCCGACGAGTTCCTCCAGCGAGTCCGCGTCGCGGTCGGGGGAGGTGCGGCTGTAGCCGAGCACCTCGTGGTCGCGGTCCCGCCAGCGGGCGGCCATGTTGCCGCCCATGCGTCCCAGGCCGACGATTCCTACCTGCATGTGTCTTCAGTCCTTCGCGAGATGAGGGGAGTGCGGCGAGCCGCCGCGCAGCAGGCCGAGGACGACGCTGTTGTCCAGGTCGCCGAGGCCCTGGGCCTCGACGGCCGCGTACAGGTCGGCGACGGTCGTGGAGAGCGGCAGCGTGACGCCCTCGTCGGCGGCGCTGTCCAGGACGAACCCGAGGTCCTTGTGGAGGTAGCGGGCCGGGCCGGACGGGGTGAAGTCCCCCTCGGCCAGATGGTGGCGCTTCTGCGTCAGCACCTCGGAGGAGGCGAGGCCGCCGGCCAGTACGTCGAGCAGCGCGGCGGGTTCGAGGCCCCCGCGCTCCCCGAGCAGGACGGCCTCGGCGAGCGCGACCAGGGTTCCGGCGACGACGAGCTGGTTGCAGGCCTTGGCGAGCGAGCCGGCGCCGGTGTCGCCCATGCGCCGTACGGTCGAGCCCATCGCCTCCAGAAACGGGCGGAGTCGTGCGACGGCCTCCGCCGGGCCCCCGGCCATGATCGACAGGGTGGCGTCGCGGGCGCCGGTCACCCCGCCGCTGACCGGGGCGTCGACGACCGTGATGCCCTGCGGGCTCAGCCTCTCGGCCAGGGCGCGCACCGCGACGGGGGAGACGGTGCCCATGACGACCAGGGTGTCCATGACCGGCCGTCCGCAGCGCAGTCCGCCGGGTCCGTCCAGCAACGCGACCACCTGGGGGAGGTCGGGGAGCATCGTGAGGACGACCGGTGCGGCGGCGGCCACCTGCTCCGGGCTGTCGGCGGTGCGGCAGCCGGCTGACACGGCGGGCTCCAGCGGGGAGGGGCCGCGGTTCCAGGCGAGGACGTCGAAACCGGCCCGGGCGAGGTTCACCGCCATGGGCAGACCCATCGCACCGAGTCCCAGAAAGCCGACGGTGCCGGTGCCGACGTCGGGGACGCTCATGCTCCGGCTCCCGCCGGAGCTTCCTGACGGGCCGTCAACTCGGCGAGGCGGCCGACCAGTCGGGGACTGTCGACCACATCCCGGTTGACCACGAAGGGCGGTACGCGGCCCGCCGCCACCTCCAGCACCGCCCGGACCGCGCTGCCGCCGTTCCCGGCGGACATCTCGTCGGTCCACGCCAGCGCGTGCGGGCTGAGCACGACCTGGTCCATGCCCAGCAACGGGTTGTCGGGCGCGGGCGGTTCGCTCTCGAACACGTCCAGTCCGGCGCCCCTGATCCGCCGTACCCGCAGCGCGTCGATCAGCGCGGCCTCGTCGACGATGGGCCCGCGGGCGACATTGAGGAGGACCGCCGTGGGCTTCATCAGCGACAGCCGCCGCGCGTCGACGAGATGCCGGGTCTCCTCCGTCAGCGCGCACATCACGATCACGGCGTCGGCCTCGGCCATCACGGTGTCGGCGTCCGCGAGCCGTACACCGAGCACGTCCGCGGTCTCCGGCGGGCAGTACGGGTCGTACGCCACGACGTCGACCTCGAACGGCCGTAGCAGCCCGACCAGATCGCGGGCGGTGTTGCCGAGGCCGATCAGCCCGATCCGGCGGCCGGTGAGCCCGAGGCCCATCCACTGTTCCTTCTCGGCCCAGCGGCCCTCCCGCACCAGCCGGTCCTTGGCGGTCACGTTGTGCAGCACGGACAGGAGCAGGGTGAGGGCGGCGGTGGCGACCGGGCGGCGGGCGCCGTCCGGGGTGATCGTCACCAGGGCGCCGTTGCGGGTGCACGCGTCGAGGTCGACGGCGTCGTAGCCGACGCCGAAGCGGGCGAAGAGCAACGGTGGGCGGTCGGCGCCCTCGAAGGTGCGTGCGGTGACGGCGGGGCCGGCGAACAGGACGGCGTCCAGGCCGTCGACGTCGCTCGCGAGGAGTTCCGCGGTGTCACGCGGCAGGTAGTGCCAGTCGACCCCGGCGGCGTCGAGTTCGCCGAGCCGGATGTCGCCCCACACATTGCGGCCGTCCGCGTCCAGGAAGTCCCGGCTGACGCCGACTGCGAACCGTGCGCCGCTCATCACAGCACCGCGATCGGGTTGACGGGCGAACCCGTGCCGCCGGGGACGTTCAGCGGGGCCACGACGAACAGGAACTCGTAACGGCCGGCCTGCGCGCAGGCGGCGGAGAGCGCCTCGAGGTCGAGGTTGTCCAGCAGCGGTACGCCCATGGCGGTGATCGCCAGGGCGTGCACGGGGGAGTGCAGGCCTTCGACGGGCGAGGGCCGTACGTCGCTGTCGCCGTCGCCGCCGAGCAGCGCGATCCCGCGCTCGGCGAACAGCGGCATGGCGTCCACGTGGAAGCCGGCGCTGGCGTTGTCCGGGTTCCAGGCGCCGAGTTCGGCGCGGCGCCGGAAGTGGCCGGAGCGCAGCAGCACCGCGTCGCCGTCGCCGATGGTGACGCCGAGGGCCTTCTCGGCGGCGGCGACGTCCTCGGCGTGCACGGCCCGGCCGGGCTCCAGCCAGTCGATGCCGAGAACGGCCGGCAGGTCGAGGAGCACGCCCTTGGTGACGAGCGGGCCGAGCGCGGAGACGGACCCGAAGCGGGCGCCGCCCGCGTCGACGACCTCGCGTGCGGTACGGCCGTCGTAGAGCTGTCCGCGGTAGGCGATGTGGGAGAGGGCGTCGAGGTGGCTGACGCCCTTGCCGTGGTAGTCGACCGCGATGAAGTCCTTGTGGCAGGACGGTTCGGGGGCTTCCACGTCGCCGAGGTCGGACATGTAGTGGAGTGCGGGCTTGCCGTTGTCCGGGCCGTGCACCGTGTTCCACGGCAGGGCCGTCGCGACGGTGGTGCCGGTGCGGACCAGCGCGGCGGCGCGCTGTGCGTGCTCGGGGGTGACCCCGTTCCACGCGCCGCGGTCGGCCTCCTCCGGGGCCCAGCGGCCCCAGGTGCGCAGCTCGTCGAAGAGTGTGTCGAACTCCGCGCGGGACAGCGCGGGGCCGTTGGGAGGGGGGTCGGGAAGTGGTTCGTGCGGGTTGCTGGTCATCTGCTGCTCAACGCTCCAAGGCTCGGAGGATGTCGTCGGCCGACCCGGAGGGCGCGCTACGGTCGAGTGGCCCGGGGGGATGCGAGAAATCTCGACGGGAAAGCGTGCGCCGACGGCATTGTCGTTCCGGGGCACACGAGAGACAATAGCCAATATGCTGAACGACGAACAGAATGATGGGTGGAGTTGCTGGTGAGCGCAAGTGACCCGGGTAGTCTCGTTCCCGCCGTGACGCGGGCCGTGGCCATCCTCGACGCACTCGGCGAGGCGGAGGGGCGTCCGCTGTCGGTGAGTGAGATCGCGCGCGCCCTGGACCTGCCGAAGTCCTCGACGGGCAATCTGTGCGCCTCGCTGGAGGCGGCCGGCATGATCGCGCGCAACGGCTCGGGCTTCAGCCTGGGGCGCAAGCTCGTCGAGCTCGGCGGCCGCTATCTGGCCACCGTCGACCAGCTGCGCGACTTCTACGAGCTGTGCCGGCGCAGCGCCCATATCTCGCGGGAGACCGCCCGGGTCGCCGTACTCGACGGCCTGGACGTCCTCTACCTGGGGCGTTACGACGGCACGCAGCCGTTGCGGCTGACCGCCAACATCGGCGACCGCTTCCCCGCGAACTGCACGGCCACCGGCAAGGCCATCCTGTCCACCCTGGACCCGGCGGTGGCCGAGGACCGGCTGCGCGGCCGCACCCTGCCCGCGCTCAGCGAGCGGTCCCTCACCTCCGTGCCGGCCCTGATGGCGGACCTGGCCGAGACCCGGGAGCGCGGCTACGCGATCGACGACGAGGAGGCCACGGCGGGCATCCTCTGCCTCGCCGTGCCGGTCAACGGCTTCCGTGCGGACTCGGCGCCCTTCGCGATCAGCGTCACCGTGCTCAAGGCCCGGCTCGACGACGAGTTCCGCGAGGCGCTGCTGAAGGACCTGCGGGTCATCGCGGCGGGTCTGGAGAATCCCATGCTTCCGCAGGGGCAGCGGGTCGACGGCGGCTGAGGTCAAAGGCCTGTTCAGCGCCCCTTCGGTGCCACCCCACGGCGGCCGTACGGAGATCTTCCCGTACGGCCGCCGTAACTTTGGGGCAATAAATGCCGACGGGAGTATTGACCAACATGCTGGCGGCTGTACAGGATTCTGGTCGAGCCGGGGAATGGTCCTCGGCTGGCAGATCCCTTCGGAGAAGTCCGTGCCTGACGCTCCCGATGACATAGCTGACACAGCAGACACAGCCACACACCCGCCCCTGGTGAGCATCCGGGGGCTGCGCAAGCGATTCGGCGGCACGCTCGCCCTCGCCGACGTCGACCTCGACATCCACTCCGGCAGCGTCCTGGCGCTATTGGGACACAACGGCGCCGGCAAGTCCACCCTGATCAAGGTCCTCGCCGGGGTCTACCGGGCGGACCAGGGCGAGGTCACCGTCGCCGGCCATCCACTCGGCACCGATGCCGCCGCCACGGAGATGTCCTTCATCCACCAGGACCTCGGTCTGGTCGAGTGGATGACGGTCGCCGAGAACATCGCCCTCGGCACCGGCTACCCGCGCCGCGCCGGCCTCGTCTCCTGGCGGCAGGTCCGCGCGCGCAGCGCCGAGGCGCTGGCCATCGTCGCCGGTCACCTCGACCCGGACATGGCGGTCGCCGACCTCACCCGCGCCGAGCGGTCCCTGGTCGCCATCGCCCGCGCCCTGTCCACCCGGGCCCGGCTCATCGTCCTCGACGAACCCACCGCGAGCCTGCCCGCCGCGGACTGCGCCCGCCTCTTCGACGTACTGCACACCCTGCGCGACCGCGGCCACGGCATCGTCTACGTCAGCCACCGGCTCGACGAGGTCTACCAGGTCGCCGACAGCTTCGCGGTCCTGCGCGACGGCCACCTCATCAGCGAGGGCCGCCTCGCCGACCACGGCCCCGACCGCGTCGTGCGCGACATCGTCGGCCACGAACCGGACAGCCACCGCCCGCAGCCCGGCCCCAAGGCCGCCACCGGCGAGGCCCCGACCGTGCTGCGCCTCACCGGCGTCACCACCGAGGGCGCGGGCCCCGTCGACCTGGAGCTGCGCGCCGGAGAGGTCCTCGGCATGGTCGGCCTCACCGGCGCCGGCCACATGGACCTCGGCCGGGCCCTCGCCGGATCCCGGCCGATCCAGGACGGTGCCGCGCTGCTCGACGGCAGGCCGTACCGGCCCGGCTCGCCCGCCGCGGCCGTCGACGCGGGCATCGGCTTCGTCACCAGCAACCGCCAGGAGGAGGGCTGCGCCCTCGAACTCACCGTCCGGGAGAACTTCCTGGCCAACCCGCGGGCCGACAGCCGCTCCCCGTGGCGCTGGATCAGCCCGTCACGCGAGCGCGCCGCGGCGACCGCCCTGGTCGAGAGGTTCGGCGTACGCCCGGCCAACTCCGAGGCACCCATCGCGACCCTCTCCGGCGGCAACCAGCAGAAGGTCATGATCGGCCGCTGGCTGCGCCTGAGCAGACGCGTCGTGATCCTGGAGGAGCCGACCGCGGGAGTCGACGTCGGCGCCAAGGCGGAGATCTACCGCCTGCTCGACGACGCGCTCGCCCAGGGCCTCGCGGTCCTCCTCATCTCCACCGACTTCGAGGAAGTCGCCGACGTGTGCCACCGCGCCCTGGTCTTCGTACGGGGCACCGTGACCGCCGAACTCAGCGGCGAGGCCCTCACCGTCACCGAACTCACCCACGCCGCGTCGGCCATGCCGGCGCTGACCGGAACGGCGGACAACTGATGGCCACCGAGACCGAATCCGCCCGCCGGGAGGCCGCCGGCCGCGGCGGAAGCCAGCAGCGGGACGGCGCCCGCAAGGCAACGCCCCCGCGCAAGCAGCCACCCGGCGGCGCCGACGAAGGCGCGGGCAGCGGCTCGATCGCCGCCCGCCTGCGCGGCGGTCACCTCATCGGCACCTACGGCCTGCTCGGCCTGACCGTCCTGCTCTTCGTGATCTTCGCGCTGGCCCTGCCGGACACCTTCCCGACGATGGACAACGCCTCGTCGATCCTGTCCAACCAGTCGATCCCCGCGATCCTCGCGCTCGGCGCGATGATCCCCATCGTCACCGGCAAGTTCGACCTCTCCGTCGGCTACGGACTGGGCTTCGCCCACGTCCTGGCCATGCAGCTCATCGTGAACAGCGGCTGGTCCTGGCCGATGGCGTGCGTCGCCGTCATCATCGGCGGCGGCATCGTCGGCGTACTCAACGGCCTGCTCGTGGAGTTCGCCAGGATCGACTCCTTCATCGCCACCCTCGGCACCGGCAGTCTGCTGTACGCCTGCACCGGCTGGATCACCGACGGCGCCCGGATCGTGCCCGGCCCGCACGGCCTGCCCCCGGCCTTCACCGACCTGTACGACTCCACATTCCTCGGCCTGCCGGTCCCCGCCTTCTACGTCC
The DNA here is from genome assembly GCF_040654815.1 of Streptomyces sp. NPDC050619. Taxonomy (NCBI): domain Bacteria; kingdom Bacillati; phylum Actinomycetota; class Actinomycetes; order Kitasatosporales; family Streptomycetaceae; genus Streptomyces; species Streptomyces sp. NPDC050619. The sequence continues at coordinate 321,125 of NZ_JBFAIR010000003.1, forward strand.
TCGCGCTCGCCGTGGTGCTGTGGCTGCTCCTTGAGCGCCTGCCGCTCGGCCGCTACCTGTACGTCATCGGCTCCAACGCCCGCGCCGCCGACCTCGTCGGCATCCCCACCCGCCGCTACGGCATCTACGCCTTCGCCGGGTCCGGACTCGTCGTCGGCTTCGCGGGCGTCCTGCTCGCCGCGCAGCAGCAGATCGGCAACCCGAGCGTCGGCATGGACTACCTCCTGCCCGCCTTCGTCGGCGCCCTGCTCGGCTCCACCGCCATCAAACCGGGCCGCGCCAACGCCGCCGGAACCGTCGTCGCCGTCGCCATCCTCGCCATCGGCCTGGCCGGCATCCAGCAGCTGGGCGCCGAATTCTGGGCGACCTCCCTGTTCAACGGCGGCACCCTGCTCCTCGCGGTCGGCCTGGCCGGCTACTCCGCCCGCCGCCGACTGCGCGCCGGGGCCAGTGCCACCCGCCGCTCGCTGTCGGGGCCCGGAACGGAACCCACGACGGTGACGGGCGTCGCTACCGAACCCGTGACGGTGACGGGCATCGCGGCCGAACCCGTGAAGGTGGCCGCGACCGAGCAGCCGACGTCTGCCGCTGCCGGGGTGCCCGTTGCTGGATCGCCTGCCGGGGCGTCTGCCGCTGCCGGGGTGCCCGTTGCTGGATCGCCCGCCGGGGCGCCTGCCGCCACCGGAGTGCCCGCCGCCGGAACGCCCGCCGGAGCGCCCGCCGCCGCCGGAACGCCCACCGCCGGAGCGCCCGACGGCGACCCGCCGCCCACACCCTGACCACCTTCGCCGCCCCCTCGCCCCGCGCCACCCCCTCGTAGCCCTCTTGCCGCCCCCTCGCCGTACGCCCTCAAGGAGCCCCGCCGTGTCGCACCACCCCACCCGCAAGGCAACCATCAGAGCTGTGGCCGCCCTGGCCGTGCTCACCGCTACCGTCGCGGGCTGCACCCGGGGCTCCGAGAGCGCCGGCTCCACCACCGTGGGCGGGTCCTCGAAGCCCGGCTGTCCGGCCGTACTCGCGAAGGCGAAGAAGGCGGTCACGGCCGCCGAGGCCGTCGACGCACCCTGGGGCGGACCGACCACCGGCCCCAAGGCGGTCGCCGGCAAGACGATCGTCTACGTCGCCCAGAGCATGACCAATCCCGGTGTAGCGGGCGCCGCCGCAGGCGTCCAGGAGGCCGCCAAGGCCATCGGCTGGAAGGTGAGGATCATCGACGGCCAGGGCACCCCGGCCGGGATCCAGGCCGCCGTCAGCCAGGCCGTCGCCGTGAAGCCCGACGGCATCGTCCTGTCCGGCTTCGACCCCAAGTCGACCGCTCAGCAGGTCGCGCAGGCCAATGCGGCCGGTATCCCGCTCATCGGCTGGCACGCCGTCGGCACCCCCGGCCCCAGCACGAATCCGAAGCTCTTCAGCAACATCACCACCAAGGTCGAGGACGTCGCGAAGATCAGCGCCGACTGGATCATCGACCAGTCCAACGGCCGGGCGGGCGTGGTGGTCTTCACCGACGCCTCCATCCCCTTCGCCAAGGGCAAGTCGGACCTGATCGAGAAGGAACTCGGCACCTGCTCCGACATCAAGGTGCTGTCCACCTCCAACATCCCGATCGCCGACGCTAGCAGCCGCACCCCGCAGGAGGTCTCCGCGCTGCTGTCCCGCTTCAGCACCAAGTGGACGTACTCGGTGGCCATCAACGACCTGTACTTCGCCGACGCGGCGCCCGCGCTGCGGGCGGGCGGCAAGCAGGGCAACGGCGCCCCCTTCAGCATCGGCGCGGGCGACGGCGACCCGTCGGCCTTCCAGCGCATCAACAGCAAGCAGTTCCAGGCGGCCACGGTGCCCGAGCCGTTGTCCGAGCAGGGCTGGCAGATCGTCGACGAGTTCAACCGCGCCTTCGCCGACAAGCCCGCCAGCGGCTACATCGCCCCGGCGCACATCACCACGGCGGCCAACAGCGGCGGCGGCTCCTCCTGGGACCCGAAGGGCTACCGCGAGGCGTACCGCAAGCTCTGGGGCAAGTAGCCCCGGCCTCTCCCGGTGGACCGGACCGCCGCTCACGCCCCGCGCAGATCCTTGACCCGGCGGAGCTTCCCGACCGAGCGCTCCAGGGTCTCCGGATCGACGATCGCCACCTCGACGGTGACGCCCACGCCGTCCTTGACACCGTGGGCGATGGCCCGCGAGGCGGCCTCCCGCCGGTCGGGATCCGTGCCGGGGCGTGCCTCGACGCGGACGAGCATGTGGTCCATGCGGCCGCGCCGGGTCAGCTGGATCTGGAAGTGCGGGGCGACACCGGGGGTGCGCAGCACGATCTCCTCGATCTGGCTGGGGAAGACGTTCACCCCGCGCAGGATGATCATGTCGTCGCAGCGGCCGGTGATCTTCTGGATACGGCGGAAGGCGGGCCGGGCGGTGCCGGGCAGCAGCCGGGTCAGGTCCCGGGTGCGGTAGCGGATGACCGGCAGGGCCTCCTTGGTGAGGGAGGTGAAGACGACCTCGCCCTCCTCGCCCTCGGCCAGGACGGCGTCCGTCACCGGGTCGACCACCTCCGGGTAGAAGTGGTCCTCCCACACGTGCAGCCCGTCCTTGGTCTCCACGCACTCCTGAGCGACACCCGGGCCGATCACCTCCGACAGGCCGTATATGTCGACGGCGTGGATGTCCATACGCTCCTCGATCTCGCGCCGCATCTCCTCGGTCCACGGTTCGGCGCCGAAGATGCCCACCTCCAGGGAGGTGCCGCGCGGATCGACGCCCTGTTTCTCGAACTCGTCGAGGAGGGTCAGCAGGTAGGACGGCGTGACCATGATGATCTCGGGCCGGAAGTCCTGGATGATCTGCACCTGGCGCGCCGTCATGCCGCCGGAGACCGGGATCACCGTGCATCCGGCGCGTTCGGCGCCGTAATGCGCGCCGAGGCCGCCGGTGAACAGGCCGTAGCCGTAGGAGATGTGGACCTTGTGGCCCTGGCGCCCGCCGGCGGCGCGGATCGAGCGGGCGACCACGTCCGCCCACATCGACAGGTCGTTCTCCGTGTAGCCCACGACGGTGGGGCGGCCGGTGGTGCCGCTGGACGCGTGGACGCGGCGGATCTCGGACATGGGGACGGCGAACATGCCGAAGGGATACGTGTCCCGCAGGTCGGCCTTGGTGGTGAAGGGGAAGCGGGACAGATCCGCCAGGCAGCGGCAGTCGTCGGGCCCGACCCCGGCCTCGTCGAACTTCTTCCGGTACAGCTCCACGTTCTCGTAGGCGTGCCGCAGGGTCGCGCGCAGGCGGTGGAGCTGGAGCTCGCGCAGTTGCTCGCGGGTCAGGCGTTCGCCGTCGTCCAGCAGATCATGGGGGAGCGGATCTCCTCTGCGGGGTTCCGGTCCAGGGGGTTCCGGGGCAGCTGTGGTTGTCGGCTCGCTGCTCATCGCGACTCCTTCCTCGTCGTGCTCGGCGAGGAAGATATGCCCGCAATATCGCCCCAGTGGCCACGCCTGGTCTTGCCCAGCCCCCGGAAACACGTCACACTGGTACCGAACGAATGGTCGGTTGGGAAGCGAGTGGCGATGAAGCGGATGCAGGAGCACTTCGACGCGACGATCGCGCGGGATCAGCGGATCGAGCCGCGTGACTGGATGCCGGACGGCTACCGAAAGACACTGGTGCGGCAGATCGCCCAGCACGCGCACTCGGAGATCATCGGCATGCAGCCGGAGGGCGAGTGGATCACGAAGGCGCCGTCGCTGCGCCGCAAGGCGATCCTGTTCGCGAAGGTCCAGGACGAGGCCGGTCACGGGCTGTACCTGTACTCGGCGGCCGAGACCCTCGGCGCCGACCGCGCGGACCTGACCCTGCGGCTGATCGAGGGGCGCCAGAAGTACTCGTCGATCTTCAACTACCCGACGCGGAGCTTCGCCGACGTCGGCGTGATCGGCTGGTTCGTGGACGGCGCGGCGATCTGCAACCAGGTGCCGCTGTGCCGGAGTTCGTACGGGCCGTACGCGCGCGCGATGGTGCGGATCTGCAAGGAGGAGTCCTTCCACCAACGGCAGGGCTACGAGCTGCTGTTGACGATGATGCGCGGCACCGAGGACCAGCGCGCGATGGTGCAGGACGCGGTGAACCGCTGGTGGTGGCCGTCGCTGATGATGTTCGGCCCGCCCGACGCCGACTCGCCCAACTCCGCCCAGTCCATGGCCTGGAAGATCAAGCGGCACAGCAACGACGAGCTGCGCCGGCGCTTCGTGGACATGACCGTCCCGCAGGCCCAGAAGCTCGGCGTGACCCTGCCCGACCCGGAGCTGCGCTGGAACGAGGAGCGTGGTCGCCACGATTTCGGCACCCCCGACTGGGCGGAGCTGATGCGGGTCATCAAGGGCGACGGGCCGTGCAACGCCGAGCGGGTGGAGCGGCGCAGGACGGCCCACGAGGAAGGCGCCTGGGTGCGGGAGGCGGCCACCGCCCACGCTGCCAAGCAGGCGGCCCGGCAGCGGAAGGGAGCGGCGGCATGAGCGACGAGGTCACCAAGGCCGAATGGCCGCTGTACGAGGTTTTCGTGCGCGGCAAGCGCGGGCTCAACCACGTCCACGTCGGCTCGCTGCACGCCGCCGACGACGCCATGGCCCTCACCCACGCCCGCGACCTGTACACCCGGCGCAACGAGGGTGTCTCGATCTGGGTGGTGCGCTCCGAGCACATCGCCGCCTCCACGCGCGACGAGAAGGACCCGTTCTTCGCCCCCAGCGCCGACAAGGTCTACCGCCACCCGACCTTCTACGACATCCCCGACGACGTCCCCCACATCTGAGGAGCCGGGCATGAGCGACGACCACGTCTATCTGACCCTCGCCGAGGGACACGAGGACGACGCCCGCTGGGCGTACGGCACCGGCTTCGAAGACCCGCTGTACGGCGTGGACACCGCCGTGCCCGAGGGCATCGACACCGGCCGGCTCGCCGCGGACTGCGTGGCCCTCGCCGACGACGCGCTCGTCTGCGCCCAACGGCTCGCCGAGTGGACCACCCGGGCCCCCGAGCTGGAGGAGGAGGTGGCGCTGGCGAACATCGGTCTCGACCTCCTCGGCCAGGCCCGGCTGCTGTACGCGCGCGCGGGGCAGGTCGACGGCACCGGGCGCGGGGAGGACGCGTACGCCTACTTCCGGGACGCGGGGGACTTCCGCAACGTACGCCTGGCCGAACTCCCGTGCGGTGACTTCGCGTTCTCGATAGTGCGGCTGCTGGTGCTGTCCACGTGGCGCCTCGCCCACTTCGGGGAGCTCTCGTCGCACCCGGACCCCGTCCTGTCGGCCATCGCCGCGAAGGGCGTCAAGGAACTGACGTACCACCGGCAGTACGCGGCCGAGTGGGCGGTGCGCCTGGGCGACGGCACCGAGGAGTCGCACCGCAGGATGCGTACCGCGCTGGAGCAACTCGCCCCGTACCTGGGCGAGTTGTTCACGGCGTACGACGTACGGGACGAGGTCGTCGCCGTACTGCGGCAGGTCACCGAGGCGGCCGGACTGCCCATGCCGGTGTACCGGCCGCTGCCCGGCGCCGGCCGTGCCGGCGAGCACACCGAACATCTCGCGCCACTGCTCGCCGAGTTGCAGGGCGTGGCCCGCGCTCACCCGGAGGCGACATGGTGACCACCCTGCCCCAGGCGCGGCACGCGCGGCACGCGCGGCACGCGCGGCACATCGCCGAACAGGTGCCGGACCCCGAGCTGCCCATGCTGACCCTCGCCGACCTGGGCGTCCTGCGCGACGTGGAGGTGACCGGGGACGGGACGGTGGTCGCGCGGCTGACGCCGACCTACTCGGGCTGCCCGGCGATGGCCGAGATGCGGGCGGACGTCGCCGCACGGCTGCGCGCGGCGGGGTACGCGCGCGTGGAGATCCGTACGGTCCTCGACCCGCCCTGGACCAGCGACTGGATCACCCCGGCCGGCCGCCGCAAGCTCGCCGAGCACGGCATCGCCCCGCCCACAGCCGCGCCGCGCCGGGCGGCCGGTCCGGTGCCCTTGGTGCTGGCCGCCACCCGCAGCGCGGTTCCGTGCCCGCGCTGCGGATCGGCGGACACGGAGGAGACGTCCCGCTTCGCCGCCACCTCCTGCAAGGCGCTGTGGCGCTGCCGCAGCTGCCGCGAGCCCTTCGAGTACGTCAAGGAGATCTGATGGACGACGTGGTGGACGGCGTGCTGGATCCGGCCGCCTCGGCCTTGGCCCCGGCGGTGCGTCCGCGCGCCCGTCGCCGTCCGGCCTTCCACACCCTGCGCGTCGCCGCCGTACAGCCGCTGTGCGAGGACGCGGCGGCCGTCGGCTTCGAGATCCCCGAGGAACTGGCCGAGGAGTTCGCGTTCGCCCCCGGACAGTCGCTCACCCTGCGACGCGAGGTCGACGGCCGCGACGAGCGCCGCTCGTACTCGATCTGCTCACCGGCGGGCGCGCCGCCGCGCATCGGGGTCCGGGTGGTGCCGGGCGGACTGTTCTCGTCCTGGCTGGCGCACGAGGTGCGGCCCGGCGACACGGTCGAGGTGATGGCCCCCGTCGGCGTCTTCACCCCCGACCTCACCACTCCCGGCCATCACGTGCTGATCGCGGCGGGCTCCGGCATCACACCCATGCTGTCCATAGCCGAGTCCGTCCTCGCCGCCGACTCCCGCTCCACCGTCACCCTCTTCTACGGCAACCGGCGCACGGACACCGTGATGTTCGCCGACGAACTCGCCGACCTGAAGGACCTGTATCCGGCCCGGTTCCAGCTCGCCCACGTCCTGTCCCGCGAACCCCGCGAGGCCGAGGTGCTCTCCGGCCGCCTCGACGCCGACCGGCTCTCCGCGCTCATCGACGCGCTGGTCGACGTGCGGGGCGCGGACCACTGGTGGCTGTGCGGCCCGCACGGCATGGTCCGCGACGCCCGACGGGTCCTGACCGGCCTCGGCGTGCCGGACGAGCGCGTCCATCAGGAGCTGTTCTACGCCGACGACGAGCCCGTACGGGAGGTGCGCCACGAGGAGTCCGGCCCGCGGGGACCCGTCAGCCAGGTCACCGTCACTCTCGATGGCCGCTCCACCACCTCCGCCCTCTCCCGGGAGCGGACCCTCCTCGAAGGCGCCCAGAAGACCCGCCCCGACCTGCCCTTCGCCTGCAAGGGCGGCGTCTGCGGCACCTGCCGCGCCCTGATCACCGACGGCAAGGCCGACATGCGCCGCAACTTCGCCCTCGAACCCGCCGAGGTCGCGGCCGGCTACGTCCTGACCTGCCAGTCGTACCCGGTCTCCGAGGCCGTGACGGTCGACTACGACAGCTAGGGCCGCGGCACTGGAGATCCGCAAGCTAGACGTCGATCTCGTACAGCAGGATGTCGTGGACGAGCGAGCCAAGGCTCTCCGAATCTGTCTTGGCCTTGATCCTCGCACGGTGGACGTCGACGGTCTTGGCACTGGCGCCGAGCCTGCGGGCTATGACCTGGCTGGGCAGTCCGTCGATGACGTGCCGGAGTACCTCGCGTTCCCGTTGGGTCAGCGTTTCGAGACGCCGGAGGACCGCTGTGCGGCGGGCGTGCGCGGCGAACCGCCGACGCGCCTGAAGAAGCTGGTCCTGCACCAGCTCGAGCATCCGCTGGGGCTGGTAGGGCTTCTCCAGGAAGTCGGCGGCCCCGTGCCGCAGCGCTCGCACCGACATCGGGATGTCGCCGTGTGCGGAGCAGAAGACGAGAGGTGCCGGGTAGTCGAGTTCGAGCAGCCGCTCCTGCAACTGGAAGCCGCTCAGCCCGGGCATGCGGATGTCGACGATGACGACCGCCGGCTCATCCGGGTCGAACTCGGCGAGGAACGAGGTCGCGTCTGCGTAGGTGAGCGCCTCGATGCCCACACTCTCGAAGAGAAAGACGAGGGACCTGCGGAGATCCTCGCTGTCGTCGACGATGTGGACGACGGGGTTGTGTCGAGGCGGCCGTTCCAGCGATGTCATGCAGCCTGCCTTCCGGCCAGGAGGTGTCACCGCCGCGCCTCAATCGCCGACTGCGGCCAGGAACGAGAGGACCTCGTCCGCCACTTCGGTCGGCTTCTGCTCCATCAGGGGAATCATGCCGCCGTCGATTTCGCGGACCTTCACGGTGTCGGCATTGGTGTAGACCTTGGACAGCTGCTCGGAGTGCGGGTAGGACACCGGGTCCGCCGTGGCCGCGAGGAGCAGCACGGGTGCGGTGACCAGACCGACACGGTCCTCCATGACGTAGCGCTTGCAGGCCAGGTGACCTTCCCGGGGATCCACCCCCGGAGCGAGGGCATCCCGGATGAAACGGTCGAGGAGATCGGGACGTCCGGCCGGGTAGAGCGGAGCACGCTTCGCCCACAGCGTCGTGAGGTGACTGCCGTCGTCCCGCTTTTCCGCGGTGTCGACATCCGAGCCGGCCGCAGGCTCACGGAAGTGAGCGTCGGCATAGGCACCGGCGGACAGGATCGCGGCGGTCACCCGACCGGGAGCGGCCGCGGCGACTTCGGACGCCACGAACATGCCCGTGTGGTGTCCGAGGACGGCGAACGTGGTCAGGCCCAGTGCGTCGGCGAGAGCGAGCACGCCGGAGGCGTACTGCTCGATGGTCTGCGGCGCGGGGGGCTTCGCGGACAGGCCGAAGCCGTACATGTCCATCGCGATCACGCGACGCTCGGCGGCGAGCAACGGCTGCACCTGTGTGAACTCGTCGAGCGAGCGGGGAGTCTGGTGCAGCAGGATGAGCGGCTCGCCGGCTCCGGCCTCGGTGTAGTGCAGCTGCCCGAGCGGCGTATCGACGTAGCCATAGCGGACGGTGATGCCGGACATGAGCCTCCTTCGAAGCGGAACGGAATGCCGGAATGCCAAGTGGCGTCAGTGTCGGTTCCGGGACCGGTCCAGGCCATGGGCTGGTCCGGTCAGCGAACCGAACCACCGTGCGCTGAACAGGCCCACCTCCAGGCCGGCGTGGTTCGGCGCACCCCCCTGCCGCGGCGGGACCGCTCACCGAACCACGGCCGTCCGTGGAGGCGAGCGGACCCCTAGCCTCGGGAGCGGCCAAGCGGCCGTGTGACCGGCAGTCACCACCGGCAGGCTGTTGCCGCGGAAGGGAAGAACGATGACGCAAGACGCCACCATCGCGGAGTTGACCCAGCGGATCGGGGTGCTGGAAGCCGAGGCGGAGATCCGCCGGGTTCAGGCACGCTACATGTTCCTGTGCGACACACCATGCCCGGAGTTCGGTGTCCGCGACGACACGCACCGCATCGACCTGATCATGGAGCTCTACACCGAGGACGCCGTCTGGGAGGGTGTGGGGGAGTACTACGACGGCCAGTTCGGCCGGGCCGAGGGCCATGCCGCGATCCGCGCCCACTTCGAGACCTTCTGGGGTGAGAAACAGGACCCGGCGCTGCTCCTCAACGCGCACTATCTGACGTCGGAACAGATTCACGTCGAAGGCGACGAGGCCACCGGCCAGTGGATCCACATGCAGCCCTGGCTGTTCTCCGACGGTCAGGCCCTGCTGCGTTCGAGTCGGCTCAACAACGCCTTCCGCAGCATCGGCGGCGCCTGGAAGATCACCCGGACTCGTACCGAGAACGTCTTCGTCGCTCCGCTCCCGGCGAACTTCGCCGCGAGTCATCCGTCGGCCTCAGTGCTGATGCGGCTGTAACCGTGTCCAGCGCCTTCTCGCTGATACGGAGGGGAGAGCGGTGACGCGGCGGGAGTCACCGGTTGTCCACATCGTCGACGACGACGAGGACCTGCGCCAGTCACTGGTCTTCCTCCTGAAGAGCGTCGGGATCGTCGCGCTCACCTATCCGGACGCGGCCAGCTTTCTGGCGGAGTTCGACCCCGGCGAACCGGGTGTGGTCATCGTCGACGTCCGGATGCCGGGGCTCAGTGGCTTCCAGCTCCAGGAGCGGCTGATCCGCCGCGACTATCCGGCCCCGGTCATCTTCTGCTCGGCGCACGGCGACATCTCGCTGTCGGTGCGTGCGATGCGGGCGGGAGCGGTGGACTTCCTGGAGAAGCCCTATGAGGCGCAGCGGATGCTGGAGATCGTGCAGGCCCAGCTCGCCGAGGCCGAACGCGCCTTCGCCGCACAGGCGAATCGCAGGCGCGTGGAGGAGCGGCTGCGGAGCCTGACGCCACGGGAGCGGGATGTGCTGCGGCTGGTGATCGACGGGCTGTCGAGGCAGCTGATCGCGCGTCGGCTGGGCGCGAGCGTCAAGACGATCGACGTGCACCGGGCCGGGATCAAGGCCAAGACCGGGGCCGAGACCCTCGGTGCCCTGGTGCGGGACATCCTGTCGTTTCGGATCAGCGTCTGAATAGGGAGCCGCAGACGGCGGGAGTCAGCCCCTCGCCGGTGCCAGCACGATGTCGAAGCGCGCCTTCGACCAGGTGCCGTCGATCTGCCGCCCGTCAGGCGTGGGCGTCCCGGCCGGATGCTGCACGAAGTCCTTGACCAGGGAGTCCCGCACCCCGAAGACGCTGTCGGAGCCGAGCAGTTCGTCGCCGCGGACGAAGATGTGGGTGACGAGGGTACGGCAGCCGCGGTGGCTGACCCTGAAGTGCAGGTGGGAGGCGCGCATCGGGGAGCGGCCCACTGCCTGGAGCAGCCGGCCGACGGGGCCGTCGTGCGGGATCGGGTACGGCGTCGGGGTGATGGCCCAGAAGGAGTAGCGGCCCCGGCCGTCGGTGCGGAGCCGGCCCCGGGCAGCGGTCCGGTCGTCGTCGTACTGCACGTCATAGCGGCCGTCCGCGTCGGCCTCCCAGACCTCGATGAGCGCTTCCGCGACCGGATTGCCGTCGGTGTCGCTGACGGTGCCCTCCACCCAGCACGGCTCACCGGCCGCACCGTTCGAGATGTCGCCGCCGATCGGCACCGGAGGGGAACCTTCGACGAAGAACGGCCCGAAGACGGTTGCCTCGGTCGCGTCGCCGTAGGCCTCGTTGTTGACCGCGATGGTCTGCATCGAGGCACCGAGGACGTCGGAGAGCAGGATGAACTCCTGCCGCTTGTCGTCGGTGATGTGACCACATCGGGTGAGGAAGCCGATCGCCCTGTTCCACTCCTCCTCGGTCAGCCGCACCTCGCGGATGTAGGCGTGCACGTGGCGGACCAGACCGACCATGAGTTCGGTCAGCCGCGGGTCGGAACAGGTGTCGAAGGAGCGCACGACGCGCTCGATGAGCTGTTCCTCACGGGAGCGCTGCTCGGCGCTGACAGCAACGGGGGTAGTGGTCATCGGGGCAGGTTTCCTTCCCATGCCGCACGAAGCAGTGCGGTGAGGTCGTCTTCGGTGACGAGGGCGGGGTTGCCGGCGGGAACGACGGCCAGTACCGCCTTCACCGCGGGGGCGATGCCGTCCTCGGGCATGCCCAAGGCGCGCAGCGCGACGGGCGCGTCCAGCTCGGCGCGCAGCGCGGCAAGTCCTTCGCCGGCCGAGGGCGCGTCGAAGGCGAGTGCGATCCGCCGCTCGGCGTCCGGCGCGGCCGGGCCGTTGAAGTCCAGCACATGCGGCAGCACGACGGCGTGGGTCGGTGCGTGCGGCAGGTCGAACATCCCGCCCAGTACGTGGCAGATCTTGTGGTGCAGCCCGGAGCCGGCCGAGGCGAACGCCACCGCCGACAGGTACGCGCCGTACAGCGTCTGCTCCCTGCCCTCAAGGCCGGTCGGATCGGCCTTCACCGCGGGCAGGCCCGCGCGGAGCGCCCGGATGCCCTCTCCGGCGAGCACGGCGTTGATCGGGTCTGCCCGCGGGGCCCACATCGAGTCGACACAGTGCGCCAGCGCGTTGAGACCCGACGCCACCGACACCTCCACCGGCAGCGTGAGCGTCAGTGCGGCGTCGTACACCACCGTCCGCGGGAGCACACGGTCGTCAGCGCCGGTGGTCTTGCGATCAGCCTCGGTCATACCCCATACGTTGGTGGCCTCCGAGCCGGCGTACGTCGTGGGCACCGCGATGATCGGCAGCCCCGTGGTCAGCGCCACCGCCTTCGCCAGCCCCGTGGTCGAGCCCCCACCCACCGCCACCAGCGCGTCCACGTCATGCGCCGCCGCCGCCTCCCGCGCCCGGAACGCGACGTCCACCGGCACATGCATCGCGACCTCGTGGTGCCACACCGCCACCGGCAGCCCCGCGGCGACCCGCTCGGACGACTCCTTCGCCGCCTCGGACGCGATCACCATCACCCGGGACGCCCCGAGTTCCCCGACCTCCTCGGCCAGTTGCCCAGCCGCCTCGTGCGAAGCGAACCGAACTCGCTGGGGCAGGCTGTCATGGAGGAACCTCATGTCTCGTCCCAAGCGGCGTCGGCCTGCCAGTAGTCCATGCCACTGGCGCTGACGCCGTGCCACCACCGCGAGGTCCGCCTGAGCCGGGGTTCGACCTCGGCGGTGACCTCGTCCGCGGCGTCGGGGCCGTCCGCGGACACCGCCCAGTGGACCCAGTCGAGCTCGCGGCCGTCGGCGTCGTAGGTGAACAGATCCACGTGGCGCCAGCCATGGCCGAAGGTGTCGTTGTAACAGGTCAGCGTCATCCGGCGGCTCTCGTCAGTCATGCACGTTCCTGCCGGCGACGATCGCACGGTCAGCTTCCACGGGCATCATCTCCTTCTGCTTACGCGTCGGTGCTCAGCGGAAGCGCGAAGCCGAACGTCGAGCCACCGCCGTCACGGTGCTCGCTCCAGATCCCCCCATGCTGGCGCGTGATGATCCGATGGCTCAGCGCCAGGCCGATCCCACTGCCACCGGCTTTCTCGGTGAAGGACTCGGTGAAGGGGTCCTGGCGCAGTCCGCGGCCACGATCGGCGACCGTGAACACACCCTCCCCACCGCGGCTGCCGGTCCTGAGTTCGATCTGCCGGTCCGCTGCGAGCGCTGTCTCGCACTCGGCCATTTCCTCGATCGCGTTGAAACAGAGGTTGAGGACGACCTGCCCGGTGAGAACACGCTCGCAGCGCACCGGGACCGGATGGCCGGCAAGGTCGAGCTTGACCCGGACTCCGGCGGGCTCGGCCCGCAACCGGATGAAGGGGAGGCATTCATTGATGACATCGTTGAGCTCGACAACCTGCTCGACGTGCTCGAGACGCCCGACGAAGGCCCGCAGCGTGTTGACGATCGTCGCGGCTCGCTCGATCTGACGGCTCACGCTCTCCAGGCCGTACTCCAGTGGCCCGCAGTCCTCGCCGGCCAGCCGGCCGTTCGCCGCCAGGACCTCGGTGTGCGCCTGGATCCCGGCGAGGAAGTTGCCGGCCGCGGCGAGCGGCTGGCCCAGCTCGTGGGCGATGGCCATGGCCATGTCCCCCATCACGTTGTAGCGCGCCAGATAGTTCTCGCGATGCTGCTCCAGTTCTCGCAGCGCATCCCCGCGTACCCGGTCGGAGACATCGTGCATGATCATCAGATAGGAGGCATCGGCCTGCTGCTCCGGCAGCCGTTCGACGCTGCCCTCCAGCCACACCGGGTGACTGTCCGGCTGCTTGATCTCGAGCCCGACCGGAACGATGGGGTCCGTTGCGGCCACGACGTCGGCCCAGGGCGCGGGCTCCCCACGGACACGCAGGTCGGCGTACGACGCCAGCGGCCGGCCAAGGAGGCCGGAGTTGCCGGTGAGTCCGAGGTATCCGAGCGCGGTGTCGGTCGCCGAAACGATCACACCGCTCGCGTCGAGCATGAAGGCGACGGTCGAGGTGTGGCGCGTCAGCGTCTCGACGTACGACTCGGCCAGTCGCTGGTCCGCTTCGGAGCGCCGCTCACGCTCGATGTCGCGATATTGCACCATGACCGCGGGTCCCTCGGCGAGCTCCACCCGGACCGCGACCGCGTCCGTCGGAATGAGACGTCCCGACTTGGACCGAAGACGCCACTCCAGCCGGCTGGTTCCCTTGTCGATCGCTTCCTGGAGCCAGGCGCGCGCGACGACCCGGTCGTACTGCTGTGCCGCGCTGCTGATGTGGTTGGCGCGCAGCGGGAGGATCTCGTCAAGACTGAACTCGAGCATCGCGCACGCTGCCGGGTTCGCCCAGAGAATCCGCTTGGTCTTCGCGTCGTGGACGAGCGTGCAGACGTCCGAGGCATTCATCAACGCGACCAGGTCGGAGTCCATCAGCATGCCGTGCAGCGTATGTGGCGCAGGCGCGACGCCGCCATGCCGAGCAGCCTGTCCGGACTGAAGGAATTCCCTAGGTCCGGCGAGGCATTCCCGATTGGCGCGAAACTCCTCGTTCCTTAGCGTCGATGGCACCGATCCGGACGAGGAGTGAACCTGTCATGTCGCAGACCCCAAAGGCGGCGGCCTCCGCGACCTGGGACTCGGTGCTGGCCGAGTTGGCCGAGCGGCGCGAGGAGTTCCACGCCCAGGGCTACGTACCGCGCGACTTCATCGAGAAGTTCAAGCCGCTGGGCGTGTACCGGGCCGCGGCACCGAAGCGGTTCGGTGGCGAGCCGCTTCCGCCCGCGGAGTTCATCGGGATCGTCGAGCGGGTCGCCAAGGTCGACGGCTCGGCGGGCTGGGTGGTGGCCTTCGCCTCCGCCCTGACGTACCTGGGAGCCCTGCCGATCGATACCCAGGCCGAGATCTACCGGGACGGCCCCGACGTGGTGTACGCCGGCGGTCTCTTTCCGATGCAGCCGGCCGCCGAGACCGGGAAGGGGTTCCTGGTGGGCGGCCGGTGGAAGTTCGCCAGCGGCTGCATGGGCGCCGATCTGATCGGCGTCGGTCTCCTCGACGAGGCGTCCGAGGGCAGGCCCCGGGTGGGGCTGCTCCACAAGCCCCAGGTGGAGATCGTCCAGGACTGGGACGTCACGGGCATGCGTGCCTCCGGGTCGTTCGACGTCGTCGTGCGGGATGTCGAAGTGCCCCGTGAGTGGACCTTTGTCCGCGGCGGCCCGTCCACCATCGACGAGCCCCTCTTCCGCTACCCGCTCATCGGTTTCCAGGCCCAGGTCCACGCGGCCGTCGGCCTCGGTGTCGCCCAGGCCGCGCTCGAGTTCGTACAGCGGGCCGGCGCCCGGACCGGGGTCACCTCGGCCCCGCCGATGGCGGACCGGGCCTACTACCGCACCAACTTCGCCAAGGCCTACGCCGCGCTCCACTCGGCCCGTGCCTTCTACTACGACGTCGCCCACGAGGTCTGGCAGACGGTCCTCACCGGAGATGACGTGAGCCCGCGCCAGCTCGCCCGGATCCGGCTGTCGTCGGCCAACATCGCCGACGTCTGCGCGCAGGTCGTCCACGATCTGTGCGGGATCTCCGGCGCGGGGATCATCAACAACAGTCACCCGCTGCAGTTGCTGCGCCAGGACGCTCATGTCCCGCAGCTCCACGCCACCCTGGGCCAGGCGGTCTACGACGGCGCCGGGGCCCTGCTGATGGGCCGGCCGTCCACCATCCCGGGCTTCCCGTAAATCGTCCACCCGGAACTGGAGGTAACCCGGTGACTGCCGAGTTCACCGCAGAGAACGTCCACGACCTCGCGCCGGCCGACCTGGTCCTCAGCGACCGCGTCGCCGGGCGGATGTACACCGATCCGGAGATCTTCGAGCAGGAGATGACGAAGATCTTCGAGGGCACCTGGGTCTGGGTGGCTCATGACAGCGAGCTGCCGAAGGCGGGCAGTTTCAAGTCGACCCACGTCGGTCGGCAGCCCGTCATCGTGACCAAGGACCGCAAGGGGAACATCAACACGCTGCTCAACCGGTGCCGCCATCGCGGCGCCAGTATCTGCGAACGGAGGCAGGGCAATGCCAACGGCTTCACCTGTCCCTACCACGCCTGGTCGTACGGCCTGGACGGCAGGCTGCGCGGCATCCCCTACCCCGACGGCTACGAGGGCGTCATGGAGAAGGAGGGCATGGGGCTGAAGAAGCTCCGCACCGAGTCCTACGGGGGGATGATCTTCGCCACGTTCAACGACGAGGCCGAGCCGCTCTCCGAGTTCCTCGGCGACGTCAGGTTCTGGATCGACCGGTTCATGAAGCAGGGCGGCGGCTACCCGGTCAAGGTGCTGGGCACCCACAGATTCAGGTTCAGCGGCAACTGGAAGATCCAGCTCGAAAACACCACCGACGGCTACCACTTCCCGATCGTGCACCGCTCGTGGATGGCCTCGGTCGACGCCGAGACCGCCGACATGATGTCCTTCATGACCGACCTGGCGGCGATCACCCACGACCTCGGCAACGGCCACAGCGTCATGCAGATGGTGCCCGAGCACTCCGATCTCGACGCCGACGACGGCACCGAGCCGCTGCAGCCCCGCTTCGACGGCCTGGTCGCCGAGCTGCGGGCCACCGGCCTCGACGACGCCGCGATCCGCAGGCTGGTGCGCTCAATTCACGGCACCGGCTTCAATCTCAATCTCTTCCCGAACGTGTCGATGTCGATCGCGTTCTTCCGGGTGCTGCGCCCCATATCGGTCGACGAGACCTGGATCGAGCACGTCGCGCTCGGTGCCGACGGCCCGCCGGAGATCGTCGGACCGGTCAACCGGGAGCGGCTGCGGGCGCATGAGCACTTCCAGGGCCCCTTCGGCTTCGGCACCCCCGACGACGCCGAGGGCTGGGACCGGGTCCAGCGGGGCGCGCAAGCCGCCCCGGAGATGCCGATCATGGTCAACCGGGGCCTGGCCCGCGAGACGAAGAGCCCCGAAGGCTGGCCGACGTCCCATGTCACCGACGAGACCGGCATGCGCACGGCGTACAGCATGTGGAAGCGGATGATGAGCGATGACTGACACACCGACCGGGAACAGCACCCGCGCCCCGTTGCTGGCCGACCCGCGTGTGGCGCGCGCGATCGAGCTGGTCTGGAACGAGGCCGATCTGCTCGACCGCAAGGAGTACGACGCGTGGCAGGACCTCTACACCGAGGACGGCCATTACGTCATCCCGATCGACCCGGAGACCGATGACTTCGCGAACAGCCTCAACATGGTCTACGACGACGCGCGGATGCGGCGGATGCGCGTCACCCGGATGACCGAGGGCCATGCCATCGCAGCGGTGGATGCCGCGCGCACCATCCGGACGGTCTCGCGGTTCGTGCCGACCGAGGTCTTCGACCATGAGGTCACGCTCCGCTCGGCGCAGGTCGTCGTCGCGTACAAGCGCGGCCGGCATGACCTGTGGGCGGCCCAGGTCACTCACAGGATCCGGCTCTCGGAGCACGGCGACCGGATCGCGCTGAAAGCGGTCCGTCTCGTCGACTGCGAGGACACCGTGCCGGCAGCGGGATTCCTGCTGTGAGCGTCGTCGTCCGGATCGCCGAGGTGGCGCGGGAAACCCCGGAGATCCGGACCTTGCGACTGGTTCGCGAGGACGGTGAGCCGTTCACTCCCTACCAGGCGGGCGCGCACATCGACGTGACCGGTCCCACCGGCGTGCTGCGGCAGTACTCCCTGTGCGGTCCTCCGGGCGACCCGTCGTCCCTGCTCATCGCGGTCAAGCGGGAGCCACGGTCGCGGGGCGGCTCTCTCGCCCTGCACAAGGTCGCCACGGGCGACCGCCTCACGATCAGCGAACCGCACAGCCTGATCGCGCCGGCCGAGGGTGCCGACCGGCACGTTCTGGTCGCGGGCGGGATCGGAGTCACCCCGCTGCTGAGCATGGCCTATGAACTGCACGCCCGAGGCGCGGAGTTCGAGTTGCACTACTTCGCGCGCTCACGGGGGGAAGCCGCCTTTGTCGACCTGCTGGAGAATCGTGTCGAGTTCGGTGACCGGGTGTTCCTGCACTTCGGCGTGGAGCGGGGGGACCAGCCTGCGGTCCTCGCCGAGGCCGCCCCCGGCCTGACGCCGGCCGGCCACGTCTACGTCTGCGGCCCGCGCGGCTTCATGGACCAGGTGGTCTCGGTCTTCGCTCCGGTGGTCGGCGCCGACCACGTTCACGTCGAGTACTTCGTCGCCACAAAGAGCGACACGAGAGCGGACCAGCCGTTCATGGTCGAGCTCGACACCGGAGAGGTCTTCGAGATCCCCGCCGACACGTCGATCCTGCGGGTGCTGACCGAGAACGGCATCGAGGTCTCCAAGTCCTGCGAGGAAGGCGTCTGCGGCTCGTGCGTGTCCGGGGTTCTGGAGGGCGTCCCGGACCACCGCGACAACTGTCTCTCCGCTGCTGACAGGGCATCGGGCACGCAGATGGCCCTGTGCGTCTCCAGGGCCCTGTCCGAAAAGCTCGTCATCGAGCTCTACTGAGGCTCTGTTGGGGCTCTATCCGTGTCTGGCCAGGAGTTTTCCTGCCTTTGACGCACTGGACACGGGGAGTGGGGACACTCACAATTCCTTTCATCCACAAAGTCGACGCAAGGGGCTGGGATGTCCGCGAGTACGCGACAAGTTCCTGATGAATCCCACCCTCTATCGGTGCTCGGCAAGGCCCATCTCCTGCTGGGAGCCTTCGCATCCGATGCCCCGTCACTGGGCCTGACCGAGCTCAGTCGCCGTTCGGGCGTCCGCAAGGCCACGGTGCACCGGCTGGCGACGGAGCTGGTGCATCTCGGGTACCTGGCACGGACTGCCGGCGGTTACCAGCTCGGCTGGCGCATCTTCGAGCTGGGGCAACTCGTGCCGGGGCCGGCCGGCCTTCGCACCGTCGCGCGACCGGCGCTGATCGACCTGCGCACCGCTACGAAGTCGGTTATCCACCTTGCGGTGCCGCATGGAGTCGACTGCGTCTACCTCGAACGGCTTGCGGGCCGTCGGGAGGCGCGGGTCCTGACAGCCGTAGGCACGACAGTGCCGAGCTGGCTCACCGCCTCGGGAAGGATCTTCCTGGCGCACCGCGAGGACCGCGACGATATTCTCGCGGCGCTCGACGAGGCCGCCCTGACGCCGCTGGCACCGCACGGTATCGGGGACGTCTCGCAATTCATCGCGCACTTGGAGACGATTCGCGAGCGCCGCTGGGCCGACGAACGGGAGCAGTGCGTCCAGGGCTTCAAGACTTTCGCGGTCCCGATCATGTACGGCGCGAGCGACCGCGTCATCTCCGCGGTCTCGGCGACGATGCCGGTCGAGCGCTGCGACGATCAGCGGATCGTCCATGCCCTGTGGGCTGCCGCGGCCGACATCAGCCGCAGCCTTCAGGGGCCCGTCGCAGCCCTGCGTGACGACTCGCCCTACTGGACCAAGCTCGTCGGTTGACCGCGGCAAGCTAAGGATTTCTCCTAGGCGGCCGGGCAAATCTCCGATTGTCGGCCGATCGTGGCACTCGTAGCGTGAGAGCACCGCCGAACTGTACGCCGACATACCGGACGTTCCTTCGCCGCCGACCAACGCCTGTGCCTCGCGGTCGAAATCCCCGCGTTCGGTGGCCGACCTGTGTGACCACACCACAAAGGAGCAATCCGTGACCGTCATAGAAACCGATCAGCCCCCCTCCCAGGCTGAATTCCGGGAGGGAATGGCGCACTTGGCCGCAGCCGTCAACATCATGACGACCGACGGTCCCAGCGGCCGCTGCGGCATCACGGTCAGCGCGGTCTGCTCGGTGACCGACGATCCACCGACGGTGCTGGTCTGCCTCAACCGCGAGAGCGCCATGCACGATGTGTTCAAGGCCAACAGCCGCGTCTGCGTCAACGTTCTGGGTGGCGGCCAGCAGGAGCTTGCGATGCACTTCGCCGGGGCGACGAAGGTCCCCATGGCCGAACGGTTCACCTGGGACATCTGGGATCTCGACCAGAAAGTGCCGGTCCTGAGGGACGCGCTGGTGACCGTGATCGGGGTGGTGAAGGACTGCAAGCGACTGGGGTCGCACAGCGTGCTGTTCGTGGAGATCGAACGGATGCGCACCCGTAGAGGTGGCCAGAGCCTGGTCTACTTCAATCGCGGCTTCCACCGCCTGGGCGCCGTCTCGCCCGCGGCCCGCTGATGGAAGCGATCACTCAAGCGATCGAGGTCGCGCTGCGGCGCGTCGAGGAGACCGAGGCGACGATACTGGCCTGGACGCTGGTGGACGCACCGGGGGCGCGGGCGGCGGCCGAACGGGCCCCGGACGGGCCGCTGCGGGGCCTGCCGTTCGGCGTCAAGGACATCATCGACGTCGCCGGTCTGCCCACCGAGTGCGGGTCGCCGCTGCGGCGCGGGCGGATCGCCACCGACGACGCCTGGCTGGTGGACGTCCTGCGCCGGGCCGGAGCCGTACCGCTCGGCAAGACGGTCACCACCGAGTTCGCCTACTTCCAGCCCGGTCCGACCCGCAATCCCCACGACGTGACCCGGACTCCGGGAGGATCCTCCAGCGGCTCGGCGGCCGCGGTCGCGGCGGGTGTGGTGCCGCTGGCGCTCGGCTCGCAGACGGCCGGCTCGCTGACCCGGCCCGCGTCGTACTGCGGCGTCGCCGGATATGTCGCCCCCGTCGGAACCTGGTCCACCCGGGGGATCACCGGGCTCAGCCCGAGTCTGGACGCGCCGGGGCTGATGACCCCCACGGTCGCTGACCTCGCGGCGGCGATCGCGGCCGTCGACGGCACGACGATCGACGCCACCGACCGGCCACGGGTGCTGCTCTGGCGCGGCACCGAACTCGCCGACATCGCCCCCTCCATGCGCGACGCCCTGGACCACACGCGCCTCGCGTTGCTCGGAACCGGAGCGGAGATCGGCGACTTGGACATCCGCACGCCCGAACTGGCCGAGGCGCACGCCGTTGTCATGGCCTACGAGGCCGCCCGCTCGCCGGCCGTCGAGTCCGAGCAGCCCTCCGCGTTGAGCAAGCCCCTGCGAGAGCTGCTGGAACAAGGGCGGCGGACGCCCCACGCCGCCTACCGGACGGCCCTGGAGACCGCCATCACGGCCCGCACCCGGGTTCTGGACATGCTCACGGATGTCGACGCCATCCTCGGGGCGGCCGCCCCCGGCCCCGCGCCCCGCGGTCTTGACGCCACCGGTTCGCCCGTTCTCAGCCGCCCCTGGCAGTTGCTCGGGTTGCCCGCCGTGACCGTTCCCGGCCATCGTGACGCGGCAGGTATGCCGCTCGGTCTGCAACTCCTCGGCCACCCCGACCGCGTGGGCCGACTGCTCCACGTCGCCCGCTGCGTCGAGGCACTCGCCGCACTCCGCCGCGGTACATGACGGCAGATTCTGTGACGGTCCGGTCACCGGACCCGGCCCTGCGGCCCACCGGACCGCGACCCTACGGTTCGACGAACTCCCGCACCGCGCCGCAGCCACCAGCCCCGGGCCCAGCCCCAGCCCCATCGAGGTCCTCATGAAGACACCGCTCATCGCCTGGCGTGCCGTCGTGGCCGCCATCGCACTCACCATGACCATGTCCGCCTGTAGTTCCGCCTCGACCGACTCCGCCGGCACCGGGGCGGACGCGGCCGGGCCCGAGATACGGATCGGGGTCGGCATCGACGCCTCGTACGCCCCCCTCTTCCTGGCCGACGAGAAAGGCCTGTTCGAGAAGGCGGGCGTCAACGTCAAGATCGTGCAGTTCGGCAGCGGTGGTGAGGCCGCCGACGCGTTCGCCGGCGGCCAGGTCCAGTTCGCCGGCCTCTCGGACGTGACGACGATCGGCCGGCTCCCGCAGAACCCGGATATGCGCGCCCTGCTGCTCTACCAGGTGGACGACAAGTACCTGAAGGTCGTCGAGAGAAAGGGCGTGAGCGATGCCAAGCAGATCAAGAAGATGGGCATCGTGCCCGGCGTCTCGCAGCTCGCCGCGATTCGGTTTCTTCAGTCCAAGAACATCGACCCGAAGTCGGTGAAGTTCGTGACCGCGGCTCCGCCGGAGATCCCGGCCCTGCTGCAGAAGGGCGACATCGACGCGTTCGTCCTGTGGGAGCCGTGGCCCACCAAGGCCGTCGAGCTCGGCGGGAAGATCGCCGAGACCACCGGTGACTTCGGCGTGCTGCCCGTTCACTGGCTCGTCACGGGTGCCAAGTGGCTGAAGGGCAACCAGGACACCGCCGCCAAGGTCGCCAAAGCCGTCGACGAGGCCGCGACGATGACCGAGCAGGACCCGCAGGCGGCGGCGCAGGCCACGCAGAAGGCCACGAAGATCCCTGCCGCGCAGACCCTGACCGCGATCAAGGAAATCCAGTTCGGGGCCCGCGGCTTCACGGCGGCGGACCTCAAGGGCTACGAGTCCACCGCACAGTTCTACGTGGCCACCGGCATGGCGAAGTCGGCGGCGGACGTGGACACCGCCGTTCTCCAGAACTGGTTCACCGAGCATGTCGGCAAGTGAGGTTCCCATGACCATCGAGATGGAACGGCAGGCCGCACGCGGCGCTCCCACGAGCATCGACGGTGTGGGCATCCGCTTCGGCTCCTACCAGGCCGTCGACGGCATATCCCTCGACATCGCCGCGGGCGAGTTCCTGTGCCTGCTCGGCCCGAGCGGCTGTGGCAAGTCGACGCTGCTGTCGGCGCTGGCCGGCTTCACCCCTGCCACGTCCGGCACCATCACCGTCAACGGGGCGCCGGTCGACGGGCCGTCGCCCGACCGGGGCATGGTCTTTCAGAACAGCGACGCGCTCTTCGACTGGCTGACGGTGCGGCAGAACGTCGCGTTCGGCCCCCGCGTGCGCGGTCTGTCGCGCAAGGAACAGGCATCGCTGGCCGACGAATACATCGGCCTGGTCGGCCTGCGCAAGTTCGCCGACCGGCTTCCCGCCCAGCTCTCCGGCGGCATGCGGCAGCGCGTGCAGATCGCGCGGGTCCTGGCGAACAAGCCGCCGATCGTGCTGATGGACGAGCCGTTCGGCGCGCTCGACGCGCAGACCCGGCACGTCATGCAGGCCGAGATGGACCGCATCTGGCGGGAGTCCGGCTGCACCGTGGTGTTCGTCACCCACGACATCGGCGAGGCCGTCATCCTCGCCGACCGGATCGCGGTCATGACCGCGGGACCGGCGGCCTCGATCAAGAGCGTCTACCGCGTGGATCTGCCCAGGCCGCGCGACGAGACCTCGCCGGAGGCGATCGCGCTGCACCAGAAGCTGCGACGCGACATCGGGCAGGAGGTCCGTACCGCCATGCGCCAGCAGGGATTCGACCAGGACCCGGAGAGCGGGGAAGAGAAGGAATGACGAGTACGACAACCCCGCCCGATGCCGCCCGGGCGACAGAGCGCCGGAGGGAACGGCGCTCGCGCACGGCGTCCGGCCTGCCCCGGACGGTGGGCCTGTACCTGGTCTCCGTCGCGATCGGCGTGGTGGTCTGGCAGCTCCTCGCGATGCGCTACGGCGCGGCACTGGTCGCCTCGCCGAAGGCGACATTGATCGCCGCCAAGGACCTCACCGCGGACGGCACCCTGCCGAACTCCGTCATCGCGTCGGGGCGCCGCATCCTGATCGGATGGGGGCTCGGGGTGGTCGTCGGTGTGCCGGTTGGCCTGCTCATGGGGCTCCTGCCGGTGGCCCGGCAACTCCTGGACCCCTACATCGAGTTCTTCCGCTTCATCCCGCCGGTCGCGTTCGTGACGCTGGCCGTCGTGTGGCTCGGCATCGGGGAGGCGTCGAAGGTCGTGCTGATCTTCTACACGTCCGTCTTCATCGTCACGCTGAACACCATCGCCGGCGTGCTCTCGGTCGGGGAGTCGAAGCTGCGCGCCGCCGGCAGCCTGGGCGCGAGCCGGTGGCAGGTGATGCGCCTGGTCGTGCTGCCGGCCACGGTGCCGCACATCGTCACCGGCGCCCGCCTGGCCATGGGTAACAGCTTCCTGACCATCGTCTCTGCCGAGATCGTGGCGGCCCAGGTCGGCCTCGGGGCGCTGATCTGGACCTCACGCAACTACGGCCGCATCGACTGGGTGTTCGTCGGCATCATCACGCTCGGCGTCCTCGGGTTCGTGTTCGACCGGGTGCTGCGGATCGTGGCCTCGCGGGGGCTGCGGCGGTACGGGGTCAAGCTGTGACCACGGGGACCTCCCGCGCTCTGGTCCTGGAGCGCTTCGGGTCGCCGCCGCGGACGCTGAGACGGCCCCTGCCGACCCGGGCGGCGGACGAGACACTGCTCCGTGTGCTCGCCGCCCAGGTGGGTCACCTGGACCTGAACGTCCTGGACGGCCACTTCGGCATCCTGCCCTCGCTCCCGTTCGTCCCGGGTACGGAGGCCTGCGGCACGGTCGTGGCATCGGACGTCCACCCGGAGGGGACGCTCGTCCGGGTGCGCGGGGCGGGACTGGGGCTCAGCCGTGACGGCGGCTGGGCCGAGCACGCCGTCGCTGCGGACCGGGCCGTCGTCCCGGTGCCGCCGGGCACGGATCCCGCGTTGGCCTGCTGCTTCTTCTCGGCGGCGGGGTCGGCGTGGGCGGCCGTGCACGATGTGGCCGCGCTCTGCGAGGGGGAGCGCGTCCTGGTGACGGGCGCGGCCGGAGCCGTCGGTTGCCTGGCGGTCCAGCTGGCCCTGCGGGCGGGCGCCGAGGTGATCGGCGTCGTCGGGCGGCAGGCCAAGCGCGCACATGTCCCCGCGGGGGCCAAGGCGGTGCTGGCCGGCGACCTGTCGGCGGATGCGGTGGGCGAGCCCGTCGACGCGCTCATCGACACTGTCGGCGGATCAGTGCTGCCCGCCGCGCTGAAACTCGTCCGGCCGGGCGGAAGGGCCGCCCTGATCGGCTACTCGGCGGGGCGGGAGCTCACGGTGGACCTGGCCGACTTCCTGCTCGCCGACGTCCCGCTGCTGCCGGTCAGCATGATGTCGCGTGCCGTGGACCTCACCCCGGTCGGCGACCGTCTCCTGGCCGAGATCGCGTCGGGGGAGCTGAACCTGCCCATCGAGCGATACACCCTCGATCGTCTGGAGACGGCCGTCGAACGGCTGCGAACAGGAGCGGCGATCGGCAAGGTCGCGATGACGATGGAGTGATCTCCGCGCCGCGACGGGCTCTCCACAAGCCCCGGGTGGATGCTGTGAACCCGCCATGAAAACAGCTCCGTAATTCACAGGTCACGCAGATATGTCCTGGTCATTTCCAGATCGTGCGGCGTGCAGCTTTAGGTTGCGCGCGGCGGCGTGGAATCCGCGAGATTCTCGCAGTGATCTCCAGGAATTCGCCGCCTGTGAATGGGAGTTGTGATGTCGAAGAACGAGTCCGGGGCCGCCCCGCAGAGAAGCTCACTGCACCGCCGGTCCTTCCTGAACGGCTCCGTCGCCGCTGCGGTGACGGCCGCGTCCCTCGTGGGCGGTACGGCGGCGGCGCGGGCGTCGGACGCCAAGCCGGCCGCGTCGGGGCTGAAAGCGGGGGCGGGCCGGGCCGCGATCGACATCCCGTCCTCCCTCCTTCCGCTGGACAACTTCACCACCGTCCACGACGACCTCTACGTGCGGATCCTCCTGCTGGAGAACGGCTCACGCCGCATCGCCCTCGTCGTACTGGAGCTGACGTCGATCAGCGCCGAGGCGCTCGCCGACATGAGGTCGGTCATCACGAAGGCGGCCGGTGCGGAGACGGCCGACATCGTCGTGACCGTGACGCACACCTTCTCCGCCCCGCACGTCACCCCGGTCGGCAACGGCGCCGGCACGGCCCGGTTCGTGCAGCTGATCACCGAGGCCACCTCCACCGCGATCGCGGCCGCGGTCGAGGGACTGCGCTCCGCGCGGGTCGGGTACGGCACCGGCACCTGCGACGTGAACGTCAACCGGGACGTCCTGACCGCCGACGGCTGGTGGCTCGGCACCGGTGAGGCGGGCCCCTCCGACAAGAGCGTGGGCGTCACGCGCTTCGACGACCTGGACGGCAACCCGATCGCGGTCCTCATGAACTACGGCGTCCAGTCCTCCGTGATGATGGAGTCGGTCATGGCCAACGGGGACCTGCCGATCTCGGCGGACCTCGCGGGCGCGGCGGCGCGGCACGTCGAGAAGCAGTACGACGACGAGGTGGTCGGGCTCTTCCTGGTCGGCTCCTGCGGCGACCAGTCCCCGGCGTTCCGGTCCAAGCGCTACACCATCGACAAGGACAGGAACTGGTCCCAGGTCGACGCCCAGGACGCGGGCTGGCTGCTGCTGACGGTGCAGGGCGAACGCCTGGGCACCGAAGTCGTCAGGGTCAGCGAGACCATCAGGACCTCCGGGGGCGGTGCGGCCTCGGCCCTGCGTCTGGTCACCGACTCCGTCACGGTCGACACGGTGAAGACGGGGCTGCCCACGCAGCCGACCAAGTCGCACGAGTTCACCCCCGACGCCACGGCGGACGTGCCGATCTGGGCCCTCCAGGTAGGGGACGGCGTGTTCGTCGGCGTGGAACCGGAGCTGTCCACCGACACCGCGCTCGGCATCAAGAAGCACTCGCCGTTCCCGCACACCGCCGTCCTGTCGATGCTCGAAGGCGGCTCGAAGAACATGGCCGAGTCCCGCAGCTACGCCCGCATCACCTACGAGGCGATGGACTCGTCGTACGCCCAGGGCTCGGCCGAGACCGTCGCGGCGAAGATCGGCGACCTGCTCGACTCCCTGCGCGGCTGACCTCGCCATCGCTTTCCCCCCCACACCCCCACCGAATAGCAGGAGAAACACGTTGACCTGGGAAGAAAACAGGAATGACCGCCCCGCAAGCCGACTGAGCCGACGGGCCTTTCTGGGCAGTTCCGCAGTCGTCGCCGCCTCGGCCGCCCTCGGCACGGGCCCGGTGGCGCAGGCGGCCGAGGCAGTGACCTCCGCGACCCTCACGGGACCGGTCCGGATCGGGAGCGGCCAGGTGTCCGGAGTGGCGGGCGCGCTGTCCGGCACCACCGTCTTCAAGGGCATCCCCTACGCGGCCTCCACGGCCGGGGAGAACCGCTGGCGTCCGCCGCAGCCGCCGGCTTCCTGGACGGGCGTACGGGTGGCGGACACCTTCGGCGACATCTGCCCGCAGTCCGGCCCCTCGTCGTCCACTCCGGCGATGAGCGAGGACTGTCTCAACCTGAACGTCTGGACGGGGGCCGCCTCCAGCCGGGAACGGCGCCCGGTCCTCGTCTGGATCTACGGCGGGCGGTTCAACAGCGGTTACGGTTCCGACCCGACCTTCGACGGCGCGGGGCTGGCCGCCAAGGGCCTGGTCGTGGTGACGCTGAACTACCGCACCGGCGTCTTCGGCTTCCTCGCCACCCCTGAACTCAGCGCGGAGTCCGGACACCGGGCCTCGGGCAACTACGGCCTGCTCGACCAGATCGCGGCGCTGCGCTGGGTGCGGGACAACATCTCCGCCTTCGGCGGCGACCCCGGCCGGGTGACGATCGCCGGACAGTCCGCCGGGGCCGCCTCCGTCCTGGAACTGGTCTACTCGCCGCTCGCCCAGGGCCTGTTCCACGGCGCGATCGCCGAGAGCGGCGCCCGCTGTTCCGGCGACCCGGAGAACGCCGGACTGGCCACCTCCTACCGGACCCTGGCGGCGGCCGAGAGCGCGGGCACCACCTACGCACAACAGCACGACGCCACCACCCTCGCCGCACTGCGCGCCCTCACCGTGACCGACCTGCTCGACGGCAACAACGACAACGACACCACCGTCAGCGCACCCATGAACGGCAACCCGCCCCTCTTCCGCCCCGTCCTGGACGGCTGGGTCATGCCCAGGACCTACGAGGAGTCGCTCGCGCGCGGCGCCCACAACTACGTCCCGGTCATCACCGGCAACAACCTGGACGAGAGCGGCGCCTCGCCGGCGCCCGACACCACGCTCGCCGCGTACCAGAGCATGGCGCAGACCAAGTACGGCGCCATGAAGGACGAGTTCCTGGCGCTGTACCCGGCCTCGAACGACACCGAGGCCGGCGACCGGACCAACGCCTCCGCACGCGACGGCTCGCGGATCTCCACCTCGCTGTGGGCCACCGAGTGGGCGAGCAGGGCCAAGAGCCCGGTCTTCACCTACTTCTGGACGCACGCCCCGCCCGGACAGACCCGGGGCGCCTACCACGGCTCGGAGATCAACTACGTGTTCGACAACCTGTACGGCACCGACCTGCCCTGGACCGACGAGGACCGCGCGATCGCCGACACGATGTCCGCGTACGTGGTCAACTTCGCCGCCCACGGGGACCCCAACGGCCAGGGCCTCACCCACTGGGCCGCCGCGCGGCCGGGCTCCGCGACCACGATGGAACTGGGGGACGCGTTCGGGCACATCGCCGACGCCGATGCCGCCAACGTGGACTTCTTCGAGCGGTACTTCCCTACAAGGAAAGCCTGGTGACGGGAGGTCAGCGCCCGGGCGCCGGTCCGCTGCTGCCGCGGACGACCAGGTCCACCGGGACGAGGGACTCGGGCCGAGGAGGCTCCGTGGCGCCGTCGATGCGGCTGAGCAGGCGCCGCAGGGAGCGGGTGCCGATCTCCGCGAAGTCGGTGCGCACGGTGGTCAGCGGCGGGAGGAGGTGGGCGGCCTCCGGGATGTCGTCGTAGCCGACGACGCTGACCTCGCCGGGGACGGAGCGTCCGGCCTCGTGGAGGGCGTGCAGCACACCGAGCGCCATCTGGTCGTTGGAGACGAACACCGCCGTCACCTCCCGGCGCTCGGCCAGCCGGCGGCCCAGCTCGTACCCCGAGTCGGCGCTCCAGTCGCCCACCAGCGGGTCGGGCACCTCGGCACCGGCCGCCTCCAGGGTCGAGCGCCAGCTGGCCAGCCGGTGGTCGGCGGAGGTCCAGCCGGTCGGGCCCGCGAGGTGCCACACCGTGCAGTGGCCGAGCCGCAGCAGATGCTCGGTCGCCTTGCGGGCCCCGACCCGCGAATCGCCGGTGATCAGCGGGGTCTCGGTGTCGAGGCCGTTCTCCAGCACCACCAGCGGGATGTCCAGGTGGGTGTCGGCCAGGGCGCGGCCCACCCACAGCTGCGGGGCGATGGCGATCACCCCGTCCGCGCCCTCGGCCGAGAGGCGGTCGACGGCCTCGACCACCGTGTCGTGGTCGGCCGTGTCGAGCGCGATGGAGCTCACCAGGTAGCCGGCGTCCTGGGCCGCGGTGTTGATCGCGGTGAGGATGGCGGCGGGCCCGTAGCGGGCGGCGTCGAAGGAGATGACGCCGAGCATCCGGGTCCGGCCGCTGGCCAGCGACCTGGCACTGCGGCTGGGGCGGTAGTCGAGCGTGCGCATGGCCTCGAGGACCGCTTCGCGCGTCTCGGCGCGGACGGACGGATGGTCGTTCAGCACACGGGAGACGGTCTGTTTCGAGACACCGGCCAGCCGGGCCACGTCGTCCATCACGGGCCGCGAGCCCGCGAAGTTCCGTCTGCTGCGCCACTTCGGAACGGCTCCTTCGGCGGCGCTTCGGGTCATGGTGGCGGTTTCCTCGACATCGGTATGGCGGTCTGTCCCGCCCGGCGGGATTCACAGCATAGGCGGGACAGCCCGAGGGCCCGGGGGGTGCCTCAGCCGGCCCGGATAGTCCAGGAGCGGGCGGTCACCCACTCGGCGTGCGTGACGGCGGCCCTCTCCCCGGCGCCGGCCGCCTCCCGCGGCACGTACACGGGTGCGTCCGGGTGCAGCGGCAGCACCCTCAGCCGCAGGCCGTCGGCGCGCAGGGCATCGGCGGGCAGCCGGTCGACGCCGATGTCCCAGACCCGCCCCGAGAAGAACTGGTCGGCGACGAGCGCGTCTCCCACGTACGCCCGCCCCACGTCCCCGGTCCAGTGGATGCGCAGCAGCGTCCCCGGCGGCCGGTCGTCCGGGACGTCGACGCGGTACTCGGCGGCCACGGTGTCGAAGTACTTGTCCGCGGGCGCGCTCGCCCGGTTCTGCACCCCCGTCGAGAGGTCGGGCGCCGGACCGGCGGGCCGGACCAGGGTGATCGAAACGGTGGTGTCATCAGCCTCGGCGGACGGAACCGAGTAACGGGTGAACACCCCGTCCGCCGCCGCGCTCACCGGCACCCCGTCCACGACGGGAGCCCGCTCCGGAGCGGGCAGCACCGCGAACGAGGTCCCCAGGGACGAACCGTGCAGCCGTACCTCCGCATGGTCGAAGACGACACCCTCGCCCCACAGCACCAGCCGCTCGGCACCCCAGGCCACGCCCCGGTAGGCGGTCCGTGCCGTCGCCGCGTCCAGCACCAGCAGGCCGACCCGGCCACCGTCCGCCGTGTCCACCTCGACCAGGGCGTCGGTACCGGGCCGCAGCCCGGTCACCATCAGCCGACCGCCGACGGCCGTGACATTCCCGGACGGCACACCGACCGACGCCACCGTCGAGGCGTCCAGGGCGAGTTCGGGCGCGATGCCGTCGATCGCGGCCAGCACCAGGACCGTACGGCCGTCCACGTCGACCGTGCAGACGGGCTGCGCGGTGGCCCACTCCAGCTGCAGACCCGCCACGTCCAGCCGCAGCGGCCAGCAGAAGTAGGCGCCGCGCGGGACCGTGACGGGAGTGCTCGGCAGAGTCAACTCGGCGCCGCCGTCCGGGAATTCGACCGTGAACGACGTGTCCGGGTGGTCCGGCAGCGGTTCGTGCGGCTGGTGGTTGTTGACGAACAGGAACCCGGAGCAGCCATCGCCGCGCACGGCCCAGCGCAGCGTGTCCCGGTCGTCCTGCGCGGACGGCTGCCGCTCGGGCAGCACCGACTCCATGGGTGCGAAACGGTCGCCGAAGTCCGCCAACAGCAGGTGCTGGAGGCGCAGTTCGTGGTAGGTCCGCCGGTACTGGCCGTACTCGCCGAGCGGGGCCTGGAAGTCGTACGTCAGGACGGGCAGGTCGTTGGGGTAGCCGGTGGCGTGGGACTCCTGGAGGGTGGTGAGCTCACCGGCCGGGTTGGTGCCGCCGTGGAACATGTAGAAGCCCTGCCAGACCGAGCCGCAGCCGATCTTGGTGAGACCGAGGGCGCCGATGTCGTCGGGGTCGACGCGTGGCCGGCGGTGGTACGACACCGCCATACCGCCGCCCAACTCGCAGGTGGCCCAGGGGAACCGGTCCGCGAACGCGTCCGGGTCGCCGCCACGCACGGTCGTGGGCCTGAGGTCGGCGCCGATGCCCTCGTCGTCGCGCCGGTGGGTGAAGAAGAAGTGCTTGCGGCAGGTGTCGGGCCAGCCGCCGTCCGCCTCGGTCCAGAAGGCCTCGGTGTAGCCGCCGTACAGCGGAAGCAGCTCGTCGGGCGGGAGCTGGACCCCGCCCCAGGCGGTCGACGTCCACAGCGGGGCACTCAGGCCGGCCTCCTGGGCCATCCGCTTGAGGGTGAGGAGGTGGCCGGGCTGGTCGTAGAGCTCGTTCTCGATCTGGATCGCCACGATCGGGCCGCCGTGCGCCCGGTCCAGACCGCGCAGTTGCTCGGCGACGGCCGCGAACCAGGTGCCCACGGGTTCGAGATACGCCGGGTCATCGGTGCGCGGCACGCAGTCGCGGGCCAGCAGCCAGTCGGGCAGGCCGCCATTGCGGACCTCCGCGTGTGACCAGGGGCCGATGCGCGGGATGAAGTCCAGTCCGTGCCGGGCGCACAGCTCGGCGAAGCGGCGCAGGTCGCGGTCTCCGTCGAAGCGGACGCGGCCCTCGATCTCCTCGTGGTGGATCCAGATGAGGTAGCTGGCGATGGTGGTCACCCCGCCCGCCTTCATCTTCAGCAGCTCCTCCTCCCACTCGTCGGCCGGATAGCGGGAGTAGTGGAACTCGCCGGAGACCGGGAACCAGGGGCGGCCGCCCCGCGTGAGCCAACGGCTGGTGACCTCGATGGGATCGGGCACTCCGGGGGCGTCCGCGAAGGGCAGGTGTCCGGTCAGCGGCGGGCCGGCGGGGTCGGGGACCCGCAGGCGGTGCGGATGCGTCGTCATCAGGAGTCGTTCTCCGGTCCGAGGTCGGGAGTGTCGGTCAGCCGGGCGTGCGTGCCGGTCGTGGCGTGCAGCTCCAGCAGGACCAGTTCGTTGGCGCCCGGACGCAGGACCGGGCCGGGGACGTACAGGGTGTGCTGCGGACCGCGGTTCCAGTAACGGCCGAGGTGGAATCCGTTGACCCATGCCTGGCCCTTGGTCCAGCCGGGCAGGGAGAGGAACGTGTCGGCGGGGGTGTCCACGTCGAACGTGCCGTGATGGAAGGCGGGTTCGGCGTCGGTGGCCGCCTCGGACGGCACGAACGGCACCGCGTCCAGGTCGTCCAGGGGCACGGGCCGGCACTCCCAGCCGTGCAGGGCGGTGCCCTGGAAGGACACCTGCCCGAGCAGGCCCTTGGGCGCACCGATGCGCGGCCCGTAGTTGACCCCGCCCAGGTTCTCCACAAGGACCTCGAGGACCGCACCGGGCTCCGGCACCCGCACGGGCAGCGTCTCGTCGTGGCGTTCGCGCTCCAGTACGCCGACACTGGCGCCGTCCACGAAGACCTGGGCGCGGTCGCCGACCCCGCCCGCGAAGTGCAGCAGACCGTCGCCGGAGGCGGGAACGGTGGTGCGGTAGAGCACATGGCCGGTGTGCACCCCGAGTTCGTGCATCGGCACCGGGTCCTGGGCGCGCACGACCCCGTCCAGCGCGCGTACGTACGGCAGCAGCGGCGCCCTGCGGTCCAACTCGACTGTGGTAGAAGGAAGTTTGGGACCCGGCGCCGGGGCCGGCTCCTCGGGAACGGCCGCGTACCGGGCGATGACCTCGCGGAAGGCGTGGTACTTGGGGCCGGGGTCGCCGCTCTCGGTGAGCGGGGCGTCGTAGTCGTATGACGTGATGGTGGGCTCGTAGGCGTGCTTGTGGTTGGCGCCGTTGGTGAAGCCGAAGTTGGTGCCGCCGTGGAACATGTAGATGTTGACGGAGGCACCCGCCGACAGCAGCCGGTCGAGGTCGGCCGCGGCGTCGTCCGCCGACCGCACATGGTGCGGCCCGCCCCAGTTGTCGAACCAGCCGATCCAGAACTCGGCGCACATCAGCGGGCCTTCGCTCTGGTGGGCGCGCAGCGCCGCCAGGTGCTCGTCGACCCGGCTGCCGAAGGTGGCGGTGGCGAGCGTGCCGGGCAGGCTGCCGGCGCTCAGGTGCGGGGCGTTGGCCTGGTCGCAGGTGAACAGCAGCTCGTCGACACCGCGGGAGCGCAGGGCCTGTTCGACGTGCTTCAGGTACGCGGTGTCGTCGCCGTACGCCCCGTACTCGTTCTCCACCTGTACGGCGATCACCGGTCCGCCGTTCGCGGCCAGATGCGGCAGCAGCGGGGGCAGGAGCTGGTCGAGGTAGCGGTCGAAGGCCTGCGTGAAGCGGGGATCGCTGGTGCGCAGCCGGATGTCGGGGTCCGAGAGGAGCCACGCGGGCAGCCCGCCGTCGTCCCACTCGGCGCAGATGTACGGCCCGGGCCGCAGCAGCACATGCAGGCCCTCCGCCTGCGCCAGGCGCAGGAAACGGGGCAGGTCGAGCAGGCCGTCGAGGGCGAGGGTGCCGGGCTCCGGCTCGTGCAGGTTCCACGGCAGGTACGTCTCGACGGCGTTGAGCCCCATCAGACGCGCCTTGCGCAGCCGGTCGGCCCACTGGTCGGGATGGACGCGGAAGTAGTGCAGGGCCCCGGAGATGATCCGGAACGGCTCGCCGTGCAGGAGGAAACCGTCGGACGACGTCGTCAGAGCGGGCATGGGGGGCTTCCCTTCGCTTCGGTTCGATTCGGAGTGCGGAGCCTTGTGCGTGGGGGACCGGGGTGCCGGATTCAACAGGGCTCAGGAGTCAGTGAGTTCGGGTGCTGCGGATCAGCCAGAGCGTGGCGGCCAGGCACAGCGCCGAGACACCGGAAAGCAGGAGCGGGACCGCGCGGATGCCGGACGCTTCAATCGCCTTGCCGAGCGCCGGCCCGGCGGCGACACCGCCGACCATGGAGGCGGCGATGACCAGGGCCCCGGCCCGCCGGGCGCGTGGAGCCGCCCGGTGCAGCCAGGGCAGGCCGGTGGGGAAGACCGGGGCGATGAACAGCCCGACACCGGCGTACGCGTACGGCGCGAGCGCCGGGACCGAGGCCAGCAGCAGACAGACCGTCATGCCCGCGCAGGAGACCGTGATGATGGCCTGGGCGGAGAAGCGCAGGGCGATCGGGGCGACCAGGAACCGGCCGACGGTCATCATCAGCCAGTACACGGAGGTGGCGGTCGCGGCGACCCCGGCGCCGAACCCCACCGTCTCCAGGTGCGTCGGCTCCCAGCCGCCGACACCCGCCTCGATACCCACGTGCAGGACGTAGAGCACGACGAACATGGCGAGCACCGAACCCAGGCTGCGGCCGAGAACCCGTCCGCCGTCGGTCCCGGATCCGGCCGTCGCGGCCGTCGGACCCGGCGCGCGGTCGCGCACGCCCCGCAGGCACAGCAGCAGCGGCAGGTTGGCGAGCGCGAAACCGAGGAAGACCGCCGGGTAGTGCGCCGAGCCGACCGCGCCGATCAGCGCCGGGCCGAGGATCGCGCCGATCCCGAAGTGCGCGTTGAGGATGTTCAGCATCGCGGTCGAACGGTGGCCGAAACCGACCGCGAACAGCTGGTTGAGGCCGTAGTCGATGCCGCCGAAGCCGAGTCCCGCCAGCAGGGCCGTGGCCAGTGCGGTCGGCCAGTTCGGCGCCAGCGCGAAACCCGCCGCGCCGACGGCCATGAGGAGGTACGAGGCGCCGAGGATCTGCCGGTTGCCGAGCCGGCCGTAGAGCCGGTCGAACAGCAGCACACCGGCCACCCCGCCGACGAAGTGGGCACTCAGCCCCAGCCCGGCGGCCGAGGGGGTCAGCCCGAACTCCTCGCGGAACGCCGGGATGGCGGGCCCGTACAGGGCCTGGAGGGCGCCGATGAGAACGAAGCCCACGCAGGAGGCGACCACGG
Organism: Streptomyces sp. NPDC050619; assembly: GCF_040654815.1. NCBI lineage: Bacteria > Bacillati > Actinomycetota > Actinomycetes > Kitasatosporales > Streptomycetaceae > Streptomyces > Streptomyces sp. NPDC050619. The sequence goes on from NZ_JBFAIR010000003.1 coordinate 355,788, forward strand.
CGGCGGGGCTGAAGATCGGGGCGGCGTTCGGGGCGGCCCTCGGCGGGGCGCTCGGTCCGACCGGCGGTGCGGATGGCTCCGGCCTGCCGCTGTCGACAACTCGTTCTTCCCCCGGCACAGCACACCTTTCCTTCGCTCTTACGGCAGTGATGTTACCGGTAACATCGGCAGCGTCAAGATCCCGGACAGAGGTGGATGGGGGAGAGGTGGGTGGATGGCGGTTTGGACTGTTCGTCCAGGCTCTGGACGTGTAGTCTGAGATGACTCGTTGTGGCAGGGAGGGGATGTCGATGGTCGAGGCGAGCGTGGAGGCCGAGCGGGACGCGATCATCGCGGCGCTGACGCCCGTCATGGACGGCATCGCGGCGACGTTCGGCCCGATGTGCGAGGTGGTCCTGCATGACTACCGGCACCCGGAGAAGTCGGTGGTGGCCCTCGCCGGCTCGGTGACGGGGCGTGCGGTGGGCGGGGCGATGAGCGAGATCGGCATGCGGATCGTCGCCCGGGGCGAGGAGGCGGGCGACGAACTGAACTACGTCACCCGGATCGGGACCGGGAAGACCGTCAAGTCGTCCACGATGGTGCTGCGGGACTCGACGGGCGCGGTCTTCGGCGCGGTGTGCGTGAACCTGGACGTCACCGCGGTCACCGAGGCCCACACCCTGCTCGCCGCGCTCGCCGGCACCCCCCGCACCCCTGCCGAACTGCCGGTCACCACCTTCGGCAACGACATCGACTCCGTCGTCGACGTCATCCTCGACGACCATCACCTCAGGCAGAACCAGCCATGGGCGGGTCTCGACCGCGAGGCACGCCTGGAGCTGTTCCGCGGCCTGGACGAGCGCGGGGTGTTCGCGGTGCGCCGCTCGGTCGAGCAGGTGGCCGGCCGCCTCGGCATCTCCCGCGCCTCCGCGTACAGCTACCTCGCCCAGGCCAGGGCGGCGACCGACACGACGTCCGAGGCCGATGGCACCACTTCCGACTCCGGTGGCACGACTTCCGCCTCCGGTGGCGACGCTTCCGATTCCGCTGGCGCCGCTTCCGACTCCGCTGGAGGGCACGCGTGACGACCAGCACCCCGCCCGTCACTCTCGACGACATCCGTGACGCGGCCGCCCGCCTCAAGGGCGTCGCACACCGCACCCCGGTGCTGCGCTCGCGCACCCTCGACGAACGCGTCGGCGCCGAGGTCTTCCTCAAGTGCGAGAACTTCCAGCGCGTGGGGGCCTTCAAGTTCCGCGGCGCCTACAACGCGGTCTCGCGCCTCACGCCGGAGCAGCTGGCCCGGGGCGTCGCCGCCTTCTCCTCCGGGAACCACGCCCAGGCCGTCGCCCTGGCCGCCCGGGAACTCGGCACCACCGCGGTGATCGTCATGCCGGAGGACACCCCGGCCTCGAAGCTGGCGGCCACCGCCGGTTACGGCGCCGAGATCGTGACGTACGACCGCTACACCGGCGACCGCGTGGCCATCGGCGAGGCCCTGGCCGCCGAGCGGGGCCTCGCGCTCATCCCGCCCTACGAGCACCCGCACGTCATCGCCGGGCAGGGCACCGCGACGCTCGAACTCCTCGAGGAGGTAGGGGAGTTGGAAGCGCTGATGACACCGGTCGGCGGCGGCGGGCTGATCGCCGGGAGTGCCACGGCGGCCAAGGGGCTGTACCCGGGCATCCGCGTGATCGGCGTCGAACCGGAGGCGGGGGACGACACCAAGAGATCCCTGGAGGCGGGCCGGCGCGTCAGCGTCCCCGTGCCCAGGACCATCGCCGACGGACAGGCCCTGCACACGCCCGGAGAGTTGACCTTCTCCATCAACCGACTGCTCGTCGACGAGATCGCCCTGGTCTGCGACGACGAGATCCGGGACGCGATGCGCTTCGCCTTCGAAAGACTGAAGATCGTCGTCGAGCCGAGCGGCGCCACTCCGCTCGCCGCCCTCCTCGCCGGCGGAGCGGCCGGCCTCCCGCGCCGGATCGGCGTGATCATCTCCGGCGGGAACATCGACGCGGAGCGCTTCGCCCGGCTCTGCGGAACCGTGGACTGACAGACACAGGGCCGCCGTCCCCCGAATGGCAGTGCCGGGTGGACAGGCGGACGATGGAGTGGTGGGGCCGGCCCCGCCGGTCCGCCCGGAGTGGACGGGCGACGGAGACCAGCCCCGGCCGTACGGACAACGGCCGGAAGGGAGAGCCGTCATGATCGAGGTGAAGCCGCTCGACAAGCCGGACGAGCGCCGTGATTTCCCCAGGGGCCATCTCGAAGCCGTCCACCTCACCGGACTCGACTTCGCCGTGGCGACCTTCGAACCGGGCTGGCGCTGGTCGGAGTCCGTGGCACCTATAGCGGGCACGGACAGCTGCCAGATCCATCACAACGGATACGTCGTCCAGGGACGCATGCGCATCCGCATGGACGACGGTTCCGAGAGCGAGGTCGGGCCCGGCGACGTCTTCGTGGCCCCGCCCGGACACGACGCCTGGGTCGTCGGCGACGAACAGTGCGTGGCATACGACTTCGCGGGCAGCATGGCAAAGGAGTACGCCAAGGCGGACTGACACTCGGCGTGCGGTCAGACCGGCAGCAGCCGGCCGACCAGGGTCCCGAGCTGTCGCGCGTTGCGGCACTCGTGCATCTCGACGAGTTCGGCGTAGGCGGGGGCGGCTGAGTCGCCCGTGCCCCACTGCGCGTGTGCCTCCGGGTTCAACCAGTAGACACGGCGGGCCCGTTCGGCGATGTGCCGTACGGCCGCCAGGTTCGGGTCGCTCATGTTCGTGCGGGCGTCACCGAGGACGAACACGGTCGTGCGCGGGCCGACCGCCTCGCCGTACCGCTCCGCGAACTCGCCCAGGGCGACGCCGTAGTCGCTGCTGCCGTGCCAGCCCGTGAGGGTCGCCTCCGCCCGGATCCGGGCGCCGAGCCCTTCCGGGTCGGCCGCGCCGTGCACGAGCAGCCGGGTCACCTCGTCGAGCCGATTGACGAAGGCGAACACCCGCACCTTGCTGAACTGGTCGTGCAACGCCTGCACCAGCAGCATCGTGAAATCGGAGAACCCGGACACCGAGCCCGACACATCGCACAGCAGCACCAGTTCGGGGCGGGCGGGGCGACGCCGGCGCAGCACCGGCCGCATCGGGACCCCGCCCGTCGACAGCGACCCCCGCAGGGTGCGGCGCAGGTCGATCGTGCCGCGGGCGGCGCGGCGGCGGCGCGCGGCCAGCCGGGTGGCGAGCTTGCGGGCGAGGGGCTGCACGGTCCTGCGCAGCTCGGCCAGCCGATCCTTCCCCGCGAACAGGAAGTCGACCCGGTCGGCGGTCGGGGCCACCGCCCGCCGCGCGATCTCGTCCCGGCCGCGCCGCTCGGCGACCCGGCGCCGCGCCTCCGCGGCCACCATCCCCCGGAAGTCCTCGATACGCCGCCGGATCTCGTCCTCCAGCAGCCGGTCCGTGAACCCCGAACCGCCGCCCCGCGCACGGACGTCGTCGCGGACGCGGGCGAGCAGCGTCTGGGGGCGGAGCCGTTCGAGCGTCTGGTACGACGACCAGCCGTCGGACGCCGGAGAGGAGCCGTATCCCCCGAAGCCGTCGACCGCCTCGATCGCCAACCGGGCCAGCAGCGCCCGGTCGTCGGCGGTGAGCGCCGCCGCGAGCCGGTCGCGCAGGTCGCCGCGGTCCGCGGGCTCCGCCTCGGGCGCGCCGACGCCCCGCGGAAAGTACAGGTCGAAGACCGGATCGAACACCGGCCGCTGGGACGTCCCGTGCAACAGGGTCGCGGCCAGCCCCTCCCGCAACCGCTCACGGTCGGCCAGTCCCAGCGCTTCCACCGCCTGCGCGGCGTCCAGGGTCTCGCCGGTGCCGACGCGGACGCCGTGCGCGCGCAGCGCCCCGACGAGGGACGTCAACCGCTCAGCGACACCGGCCGGCGTGCTCACAGCGCGCCCAGGTCGAGCTTGGCGGTGGCCTTGAGGACGTCGTCCTGGTGCTTCAGGAGCACGCCCAGGCTGTCGCGTACGACGGTCTCGTCGAGCGTGTCGGCGCCGAGGGCGATGAGCGTGTGCGCCCAGTCGATGGTCTCCGCGACCGACGGCACCTTCCGCAGGTCCATCGCCCGCAGCGCGCCCACCACCCGGACCACCGACTCGGCCAGCGCCTCGTCCAGGCCCGGCACCTTCAGCCGGACGATCCGGCGCTCCAACTCCTCGTCGGGGAAGCCGATGTGCAGGAACAGACAGCGCCGACGCAGCGCCTCCGACAGCTCACGGCTCGCGTTCGAGGTGAGCACGACGAAGGGGCGGCGGGTCGCGCTGATCGTGCCCAACTCGGGCACGGTGACCTGGAAGTCGCTGAGCACCTCCAGGAGCAGGCCCTCCACCTCGACGTCCGCCTTGTCGGTCTCGTCGATCAGCAGCACCTTGGGCTCGTCGCCGCGAATCGCGGTCAGCAGCGGGCGGGGGAGCAGGAACTCCTCGCTGAAGATGTCCGTGCGCGCCTCGTCCCACGTCTCGTCCCGGCCCGCGCTGATGCGCAGCAACTGCTTGGCGTGGTTCCACTCGTACAGCGCCCGGGACTCGTCGACGCCTTCGTAGCACTGAAGACGCACCAGCCGAGCCTGGGCGACCTGCGCCACCGCCTTGGCGAGCTCGGTCTTGCCGACCCCGGCGGGACCCTCCACCAGGAGCGGCTTGCCCAGGCGGTCGGCGAGGAAGACGGTCGTGGCGACCGCGGGAGAGGCGAGATAGCCGGTCTCGGCGAGACGTGCGGAGACGTCGTCTACGGAAGTGAACAACGGGGCCTCCAACTCGGTGGCGGTACCTGGCAGTGCCGACAGCCACCTATCTAAGCGCTTGTTCACCGCCCGTGTCACTACAGATCCGTGTCACACGGACAGGGCGAACACAAGGCGGGGGCGGCCGTCGAAACGGCCGCCCCCTCCCGTCGTACGCGTCGCCCTCACGCCGTCACCGCGACCGCCCCCACGGCCGGAGTGCGCAGCACGCGCCGGGTCGTGGCCAGGCTCGTCCCCAGCGTCGCCGCCGCCGCGACCGACACCACCGCCAGCCAGATGCCCAGGCCCTGGTCGGGCAGCACCGCGTCGGTGCGGACCACGGTGAACGGGATGATCCCGGCCAGCGCGGCCACCGTGCCGAAGAACAGACCGGTGAGTGTCAGGATCAGCCCCTCGGCGCCCACGGTGCCGAGCACCTGCCCCGGAGTCGCCCCCGCCAGGCGCTGCTGCCCGAACTCCCGGCCGCGGTAAGTCGTCGCCGCGTACAGCGAGTTGATCAGCATCACGCAGACGAACACCACGATGATGCCGACGACCGTGAAGTTCAGCGTCTGAAGGTTCTTGGCGTCGACCGACTTGATCGCGCCCGAGGCCTCCACGGCGTCGCTCTCCACCGCCTGCATGTACAGCGTGGCGGTGGCGACCGCCGTGAACAGGATCAGCGACATCAGGATCCCGGCCAGCTGGTCGGCCCGGCGGCGCAGGTTGCGCACCGCCAGCCAGCCGCTCGCGCCGGTCAGCGGCAGCCGGTCCAGCAGGCCCTTCAGCAGCCGCGGCGACAGCAGTGCGAAGCCCACCGACAGCAGGATCGCCCCGTACGCCGGTGCCGCCATCAGCGCGGAGTCCGTCGCCGAGAACGCGAAGGTGGAGGACGCCGCGAGGGCACCGGTGACCAGGGCGGCGTACGCGAAGAACGTCCGCCCCCTGCCGCTCCGTTGATCCCTGCGCGTCGCCCGCCGTACGGCGAGGAAGGCGGCCCCCGCCGCCGCGAGCAGCGTGACGCCGACGCCGGACATCAGCGCGAACGGGCCGAAGGCGTGGTCGACGGACCGCGCGACCTGCCCGCTGTCGTGAAACACCGCCAGCAGCGCCTGGCCGCCGAGCATCGCCGGGCCGATCGCCAGCGCCGTGCCCACCAGGGACACGGCCACCGCCTCGCCCACGACCATCCGCTTGGTCTGCGCCGGAGTGGCCCCCGAGCAGCGCAGCAGTTCCAACTCGGCCGCGCGCTGACGCACGTTGACCGTCAGCGTCGAGGCGATGGCGAAGAACACCAGCAGGGTGCCGTAGCCGCCGACCACAGTCGCCGAGATGCTCAGCGTCTCCGCGCTCACCGAGTCGACGCCGTCCTGCGCGGCCGTGTCGTGCATCGAGTTGAACGTCATGATGATCGCCGCGCCGAGGAAGGCGGACAGCAGCGTCGCGAGGAACCGCCCGGGCCGTTGCCTGATCGAACGCATCGCCAGTACGAACATCGCTCAGACCTCCGCCATCATGTCGTCGCCCAGGTGCGCCAGCCGCTCGGCGACCGCTTCCGGTGTCGGGGCGTCCATCCGGCCCGCGAGCCGGCCGTCCGCGAGGAAGAGCACCGTGTCGGCGTACGAGGCGGCGATCGGGTCGTGCGTCACCATCACCACGGTCCGGCCGTGCACCCGCACCGCGTTCTGGAGCAGCGTCAGCACGCCCCGCGCGGAGCGCGTGTCCAGTGCTCCGGTCGGCTCGTCCGCGAAGACCACCCGGGGCTCCGTGACCAGGGCACGGGCGATCGCCACGCGCTGCCGTTGGCCTCCGGAGAGCTGGTCGGGCCGGTGATCGAGGCGGTCGCCGAGGCCTACCGTCGTCAGGACCTCCCGGGTCCGCCTGCGGTCCACGCGCTGCCCGGCGAGCTTGAGCGGCAGCACCGTGTTCTGCGCCACGGTCAGGGTGTCCAGCAGGTTGTACTGCTGGAAAACGAATCCGATCCGGCCCCGCCGGAACTTCGTCAACTCGGCCTCGCTGCCGCCGGTCAGCTCCTTGCCGTCCACCTGCACGATGCCGCTGTCGGGCAGGTCCAGCCCGGCCGCGCACTGCAACAGCGTGGACTTGCCGGAGCCGGACGGCCCCATCACGGCGGTGAACGTGCCGCGCCCCAGGCCGAGGGTGACCTTGTCGAGCGCGGTCACGGCGCTGTCGCCGGTCCCATAGGTCTTGCTGACCTTGACCAGTCGGAGTGCCTCGGCGGCGGGTCCCGAATCCTGCGTACGTCGCGAACCTGCGCGAAACATCGTCATCACTCTCCGTCCGGCACGCTCTGTGCCTCCCTGATGAAGCTACGGAGACGGAGGGCGCGGGACACGGGGCGCAGAACCCGTATTGGATGGTGTCGCTGAGTACACCGTTCCCCGTCTCCCCAGCCGGGCGGACGTCAGCCCCTCGCACTGTCACCGCTGTCCCGGGACGGCAGAAACATGGAGAAGAGCAGATATGAGCAAAGGAACCGCCCTCATCGTCGGTGTCGGCCCCGGCCTCGGTCTGGCGCTCGCGGAGGCTTTCGCCCGGGACGGCCACCCGGTCGCGCTCTTCGGCCGCGACGCGGAACGCCTCGGGAAGCACGCCGCCGAGCTGACCGGCCAGGGTTTCGGGGCGGGCGCCTACCAGGCAGATGCCGGCAACCCGCAAGACCTGCGGACCGCGCTCGGCCGGGCGGTGGACGACCTCGGCGCCCCGGAGGTGCTCGTCTACAACGCGGCCGTACTCCAGACCGACTCACCCACAGGCCCGGACGCCGACGCGTGGGCGCAGACGTTGGCCGTGAATGTCACCGGGGCCGTGGTCGCCGCCCAGACGGTTCTTCCCCTCCTGCGGGAGGGCCGGGGCAGTCTGCTCTTCACCGGCGGCGGTCTCGCCCTCCAGCCCTCGCTCGAATACACCACGCTGTCGGTCGGCAAGGCCGCGCTGCGCGCCTACGTCCAGGTCCTCCACGACGACCAGCGCGACTCGGGCGTGCACGTCTCCACGGTCACCGTTGCCGGCGCCATCGGAGGCGAGGACCCACGCTTCGCCCCCGACGTCCTGGCCGCGGCCTACCTCGACCTTCACCACCAGCCGAAGGACCAGTGGCAGGCCGAACTCGTCTACGCCTGACAGCCCGCGCCCAGGGCCGACGCGGGGCCGTCCCCCGCCCACAGCCCTCCGCGGACAGCCGTGACAGGGCTGTGACCGGAGTTATGGCCTCCGCCACAGCCCCGGTCGGCCACGCCTGATCAACTCGGCGGATGCACAGAAACATGGTCCGGCGGACGCCCAGAAACATGGTCCGGCGGACGCACGGAAACACGGTTGGTCGCACCGCCCTGGCGACCCTGGCCACGACGGTCGCCCTCGCCCTCGCGGGGTGTGGCAGCACCCGCGCGGCGGACGCCGGATCCGGGACCACCGCCGCCGCCCCGGACACCTCCGCTCCGACGTCGTCATCGCCCCAGCCGCGCCATATCAGCGCCGAGTTGCGGAAGCTGGAGGACACCGCCTGCGGTTCGACGACACCGCGGCCGTCGGCCGAGGAAACCACCAGCGCGCCCCCGACGGAACCGGTGGGGGATCAGCCCCCGAACTACGCCGACAACAACGCCTACCGACAGACCCTGCCCCTCGAGGGCCTGGCCGTCTGCCGGGGCGAGGTCCATGTCGAACGGCTGACCGAGAAACTCAAGGATGTCCCCGTGGACAAGGCCCGGGTCGACACCGAACTGTCCCGCCTCGGCTACGGCTACGAGGTCGACGAGATCCAGGCCGATGACGAACCGGACGACACCGTCCGGTTCGTCATCGGCCTGGACGGGGTGTGCCTGACCGGCACGCTGGTGCCGGGCCACGGCGACACGATCGAGGCCCACGGCCCCTACATGGAGGGCGGCTGCGTCGAGCCCGCCTACGGGCACTGAGGCGCGCCTCCATGGGTCCCACTGGCTGACGAGTCCGCGATTCCGTTTTTGAAAAGTTTCAATTCCTACGGCACTCGACGTGACGGGTTCTGTTGGAAACTGTCGCCAACTCACCCTGTCGCAGCCGTGGACACGTGTCGCATGCGCCACTAGCTTCAACCGCCGAGCCGGCTGAATCGATACAACTCCGACGGCCGAAGGGACAACGGCGTGAATGACGGAGCGAACGACCAGGAGCGCGGGACGATAAGGCGCAGGACGGTACTGACGACGGCCCTGGGCGCGGTGCCCCTGGCCATGGCGGGCGGCGTGGGTGGCGGGGGCACGGCCTGGGCCGTCCCGCTCCCCGGCCGGACCTCCGTGGCGGGGCTGACCGTGGAGCACCGTACGAACCCGCTCGGCGTGGACACGGCACGGCCCCGGTTCGGCTGGCGGACGGTCTCCGCGGTCCGGGGCCGCAGGCAGACGGCGTACCGGATCCTCGTGGCGACCTCGCCCGACCGCCTGACCGACTCCCGCGCCGACGTCTGGAACAGCGGCCGCGTCACCTCGCCGGACTCGGTCGCGGTGCGCTACGCGGGCCCCGACCTGCGCCCCTCCACCCGCTACCACTGGACGGTGACGGTGTGGGACGAGCACGGCCGCGCCGTCCCCGCCGCCCCGACCGCCCACTTCGAGACCGGACTGCTCAGCACCGACGGCACCGCCGGCTGGGACGGCGCACGCTGGATCACCATGGGGGGCAAGGAGCCGAACAGCGCCGGAGCCCCGCTGCTGCGCCACGAGACGGCCCTGAAACAGCGTCAGGTGCGCGAGGCCCGGCTGTACGTCTCGGCCCTCGGCGTGTACGACGCCTACGTCAACGGCCACCGGGTCTGCGTACCGCAGGGCGAGGGCACCACGCTGGAGCTGCTCGCCCCGGGCTGGACCAACTACGACAGCACCGTCAACTACCTGACCTACGACGTCACGGACCTCATGGCGGGCCGCGGGCGGGTCACGCTCTGTGCGGTGCTGGGCAACGGCTGGTACAACGGCCGCATCTCCGAGAACAGCGCCTACTACGCGGCGGACGGCAACCGCCTGGCCCTCAAGGCGAAGTTGCTGATCCGGTACGCGGACGGATCGCGGCAGACGATCGTCACCGCACCCGGCGACGACTGGAGAGCCACCGACACCGGCCCCTACCGCGCCGACGACATCTACGACGGGCAGACCTACGACGCCCGCAAGGAGCTCCCGGGCTGGACGGCGAGCGGCTTCGACACCTCCGGATGGGCGGGCGTCGAGGAGCACGACCACGCCACCCGGTTCCCCGACGCGAAACTGGTCGCCTGTCCCGCGGACAGCGCCCGCCTGATGCCCGAGTGGGACCGCGCGCCCCAATCCGTCACCGTCTGCACCGGTGTGACGGGCCAGGACGGCAGCCCGGGCGACAAGGGCCGCATCGTCGTCGACGCCTCCCGCACCATCACCGATCCCGCCGAGGCCGCCACCGCGGCCGTCACCCTGCACCCCGGCGACACCGCCGTCATCGACCTCGGCCAGAACCTGGTCGGCGTCCCCCGCTACACCCTCCGCGGCCCGGCCGGCGCCCAAGTCACCTTCGAACCGGGCGAGATGCTCAACGACGACAGCGCCGGCGCCGACGGACCCGTCGGCTCGGTCTACCGGGCCAACCTGCGCACCGCCAAGGCCACCAGCACCTACGTCCTCAAGGGCGACCCCGACGGCGAGACCCACCAGGACTCCCTGACCTTCTACGGCTTCCGCTACCTCTCCGTCACGACGACCGACACCGTCACCCTCACCGAACTCACCGGCCGGGTCGCCACCTCCGCACTTCGCGACATCGGCACCGTCACCACCGACGACCCCGAGGTCAACCAGCTGATCAGCAACGTCCGTTGGGGCCAGCGCGGCAACTACCTGTGGGTGCCCACCGACTGCCCGCAGCGCGACGAACGCTGCGGCTGGACCGGCGACACCCAGCTCTTCTCCCTCACCGGCCTCTACAACGCCGACGCGGTCGCCTTCCTCAGCCACTTCCAGGACACCCTGATCGACTCGCAGCGCGTCTACGGCGCGGACGGCGCCCAGTTCACCTGGATCGCCCCCGGAGCCCGCTACAACCAGCCGGTACCGGCGAGCGGTTGGGCCGACTGCGGGGTCGTCGTGCCGTGGACGGTGTGGCAGATGTCCGGCGACACCACGATCATCGACCGCGGCTGGACGGCCATGACGAAGTACCTGGACTGGATCCGGCAGCGGACCGGCGACACCTACGCCGGCCAGGGCGCGGTCTTCGGCGACTGGCTCGCCTTCCAGGTGACCAGCACCCAGCTCATCAGCGACGTCTACTACGGCTACAGTGCCCGGCTCATGGCCGACATGGCCCGCGCCACCGGCCGCACCGCAGAGACCCGCACGTACGAAGAGCTCTTCACCCACATCAAGCGGGCGTTCGTCACCAAGTACCTGAGCACCGAGGACGGCACCCTCACCCTGCGCTCCAGCCTCGGCGAGGCCCCGCCGTGGACGCCCGGGGGAAACGCGGGCGAGCCCGAGGACGACAGCCAGACCGCGCTGCTGTGGGCCCTCGAACTGGGCCTGTACGACACCGAGGCCCAGCGTCGCCAACTGGTCACGCTGCTCGCCGAGAACATCGGCAACGACGCGGCCTACAAGGCCGCCCATCCCGACAGCACCCGCGTGAAGTACGCGGAGAACACCCTCTCCGTCGGCTTCCTCGGCGTGAACGTCCTCGCCCCCGTCCTCACCGACGAGGGCCGCGTCGACCTGGCGTACGCGCTGCTGCACCAGAACGCCATGCCGTCCTGGCTGTACTCGGTGGACAACGGCGCCACCACCGTCTGGGAGCGCTGGAACTCGTACTCGAAGGAGGACGGCTTCGGCCCGGTCGACATGAACTCGTTCAACCACTACTCCTACGGCGCGATCATGGAGTGGATGTACGAAAGCATGGCCGGCATCGCCAAGGACCCGGAGCACCCCGGCTTCCGCCACTTCTTCCTGCGCCCGCACCTCGACCCGACCGGCCGGATCGGCCAGGTGGCCGCGTCGCACCTGTCGCCGTACGGAGAGATCGTCAGCGAGTGGACGGCGAAGGACGGGAGGCTGACCTACCGGGCCGTGGTCCCGGCCAACAGCACGGCGACCCTGCGCCTGCCCACCGCCGACCCGGACACGGTCCGCGAGGACCGCTCACCCCTGGCCCGCGCCGAGGGCGTCGAATATCTGGGCTTCGCGGACGGCACAGCCTCCTACCGGCTCCCGTCCGGCCGCTACGAGGTGACCTCCGCGCTCGCCTGATCGCCCACCAGCACCACCTCCAGGGTGCGCGGACCGTGCACCCCCTCGACCCGGTCCAGCTCGATGTCGCTGGTCGCCGACGGCCCGGAGATCCAGGTCAACGGGCGGGCCGGGTCGAGGCGTTCGAGAGCCTGCGGGACCGAGGAGACGACCTGGTCCGCGACCCGTACGACACAGATGTGGTGGTCGGGGACGAGCGTGATGCGGCGGCGGCCCTGGTCGGGGGAGCCGTCCAGGACGATGGTGCCGGTCTCGGCGACGGCGATCGCGCACGCGGTGACGACACTGTCGACCCGGTCGAGCTCGTACGCCGTGCTCTCGGCGCGGTCCGGCACCTGCTCGGCGTGGGCCGCCGCGAGCCAGCCGGGATCGAGGCCCGGCGGTACGAGCACCGTCCGCGAGCCCCGCGCGGCCAGCATCCCGGCGATCGTCGCCGCCAGGTCCTCGGCCGTGCAGCGGTGCACGATCGCCCGGTAGTCCGCCAGGTTCTCGGCCAGCAACTCCACCGTCTCCGCGACACGCCGGTCACCGTGCTCGCGCAGATAGTCGCGCGAGAACGCCTGCTCGTACGGCGTGTCGTCCTGTTCCACGTCCGCCAGCGCGCGCCGCACCCGGCCCAGGATCCGTTCCCTGCTGCTCACTTCGAGTCGTCCTTTCCACCCCGCGTGCGCTGCCACCAGTCGCGGAATGGCTCGGCCGGCACCGGCGGCAGATCCCGCGTACCGCTCCACGCGCTGCCCGGACCGGGCAGGGTGCGCGGATGGAAGCGGCGGGAGCGCGAGGCCAGCCGCTGGCCGGCGCGCAGCGCGCCCGGACGCGCGAACGCCCAGCGTGCCGCGCGCATCGCCGCCCGCTCGGCGGCGTGTCCCTTCGCAGGCTTGAGCACCACCTTGTTGCCCTCCCGCGTCACCGGACCGCCCTGCACGACCCGCTCGCGCAGATGCACCAGGACCTCGGGGATGTCGATGGCGACCGGGCACACCTCGTAGCAGGCCCCGCACAGCGAGGAGGCGTACGGCAGCGAGGCGTCGATCTCGCTTGCCGTGCCCCGCAGTTGAGGGCTGAGGATGGCGCCGATCGGGCCCGGGTAGACCGAGCCGTACGCATGCCCGCCGGCCCGCTCGTACACCGGGCACACATTGAGACACGCCGAGCAGCGGATGCAGCGCAGGGCCTGGCGGCCGACCTCGTCGGCGAGCGTGTCGGTGCGGCCGTTGTCCAGCAGGACCAGGTGGAAGGTCTGGGGGCCGTCCCCGTCGGTGGTGCCGGTCCATGTCGACGTGTACGGGTTCATGCGCTCGGCGGTCGAGGAGCGGGGGAGGGTCTGGAGGAACACCTCCAGGTCCCGCCAGGTGGGCACGATCTTCTCGATGCCGACGACGGAGATCAGTGTCTCGGGCAGGGTGAGGCACATCCGCCCGTTGCCCTCGGACTCGACGACGACCATCGTGCCGGTCTCGGCGACCATGAAGTTGGCGCCGGAGACACCGACCTTGGCGCGCAGGAACTTCTCCCGCAGGTGCAGCCGCGCGGCCTCGGCGAGTTCGGCGGGTGTGTCGGTCAGGCCCTCGGGTGCCGGGCGGCCCCACTCGCTCATCTCGCGCGCGAAGATCTCCCGGATCTCGCCGCGGTTGCGGTGGATGGCCGGCACGAGGATGTGCGAGGGGCGGTCCTTGCCCAACTGCACGATCAGCTCGGCGAGATCGGTCTCGTAGGCACCGATGCCCTCGGCTTCGAGGGCCTCGTTGAGCCCGATCTCCTGCGTGGCCATCGACTTGACCTTGACGACCTCCGACTCGCCGGTCTCCTTGACCAGTTCGGTCACGATCCGGTTGGCCTCGTCGGCGTCGGCGGCCCAGTGGACGATGCCGCCCGCCGCCGTCACCGACTCCTCCAACTGCTCCAGATACCGGTCGAGATGATGGAGCGTGTGGTCCTTGATCCGCTTGCCGGCCTCCCGCAGGGCCGCCCAGTCGGACACCTCCGCGACGGCCTTCTCCCGCTTGGCGCGGATGGTGTGCGTGGCGTGCCGCAGATTGCCCCGCAGGGTCGGGTTGTTGACCGCCTCGTGCGCGGCCTTCGGGAAGGCCGGCATTCCTACGAACGTGCCGCTCATGCCGCCGGTTCCTCCTCCGTGCTGGCCAGGATCTCCGCGATGTGCACGGGCCGCATCCCCGTCTTCAGCCGGGTCATCGTCCCGCCGATGTGCATCAGACAGGAGTTGTCGGCCGCGCACAGCACGTCCGCGCCCGTCGACTCGGCGTTGCGCACCTTGTCGGCGCCCATCGCCGCCGAGACGTCGGCGTTCTTCAGGGCGAAGGTGCCGCCGAAGCCGCAGCACTCGTCGGCCCCCGGCAACTCGACCAGCTCCAGCCCCTTCACGGCCTGGAGCAGCCGACGGGGCCGCTCGCCCAGACCCAGGCTGCGCAGCCCGTGACAGGTCGGGTGGTAGGTCACCGTATGCGGGTAGTACGCCCCCACATCAGTCACCCCCAGCACGTCCACCAGGAACTCGGTCAGCTCGTACGTCTTCGGTACGACCGGTGCCAAGGTGGCCGCGAGCGTGTCCCCGCGGCCCTCGGCCCGGGCCCGCTCACCCATCCGCGGATACAGCTCCCGCACCATCGCCCCGCACGAGCCGGACGGTGTCACGATCGCCTCGTAGTCCCGGAAGACATCGGAGAAATGCGTGGCCAGCGGCTCGGCCTCATGCCGGTACCCGGTGTTGTAGTGCGCCTGCCCGCAGCAGGTCTGAGCCATCGGGAAGTCGACGTCGACGCCCAGTCTGGTCAGCAGTTTCACGACGGCGCGCCCGGTGTCGGGGTAGAGCGTGTCGTTGACACAGGTCAGGAACAGGGCGACACGCATCGCGGCTCCTCGTGGTCGATCATCGGATGAGTGAAGCGTAGTCGGGGTGCACGGTACCCGGGAGTCCCCGTCATCCGGCGGTAAGCCGGGCTTGCGCGGCCCGCCACCGTGCCGTGTCGCCCTGCGGCTCATAGTGCGTCAGCGGCTGCGTACGGGTGAGCAGTCCGCGCATTCCCGCCAGGTCGCCGACGAGCCCGTGGGCCCGGGCCTGCACCAGGACGTTCCCGAGAGCCGCCGCCTCCGTCGGGCCCGCCACCACCGGCAGCCCGCAGGCGTCGGCGGTCAGCTGGCAGAGCAGGGCGTTGCGAGTGCCGCCGCCGACGACGTACACGACGTCGACCGGATGGTCGGCCAGCCGCTGCGCGTCTTCGACGGCCTTGCGGTGGGCGAGAGCCAGGGAGTCGAGGATGCAGCGCGTGATCTCGGCGGGGGACTCGGGCACCTGCTGTCCCGAGGCGCGGCAGGCCTCGGCGATCCGCTCCGGCATCCGGCCCGGCGCCAGGAACGCCGCGTCGCCCGCGTCCACGACCGACCGCAGCGCGGGCACCCTGGCCGCGTCGAGGAGCAGCGCGCCGAGATCCGGCTCGCCCCAGGCCCGTACGCACTCCTGGAGCAGCCACAGGCCCATGATGTTGCGCAGATAGCGGACCGTGCCGTCCAGCCCCAGCTCGTTGGTGAAGTTGGCCAGGCGGCTCTCCTGCGTCAGCACCGGCGCGTCCAGCTCCAGACCGGCCAGGGACCAGGTGCCGGTGCAGATGTAGGCGAACCGCTCGTCCGTGGCCGGGACGGCCGCCACCGCGGACGCGGTGTCGTGCGAGCCGACCGCCGTCACCGGCACCGGCCCGCTCAGCCCGGCCTCCTCCAGCACCTCCGCCCGCAGCACCCCCGCCGGATCACCGGGCTGCCGCAGCGGAGCGAACAGGCCCAGGTCGATGCCGAGTGCGGAGGCGATGTCGTACGACCACGCACGCGTCCGGGGATCGATCAGCTGGGTGGTCGACGCATTGGTCAGCTCGGTGCCCTGCTCACCCGTGAGCCAGTAGGCGAGAAGGTCGGGGATGAGCAACAGCCGCTTCGCGTAAGCCAGTTGATCCGACGCCCGAGCCGCGACCAACTGGTAGAGCGTGTTGAAGGGCGCGTACTGCAAGCCGGTCGCCGCGTACAGCTCGGGAGCGGGCACGCTCGCCCACACCTTCTCCGCGATGCCCTCGGTCCGCGCGTCGCGGTAGTGCACGGGGTTGCCGAGCAGGGCCCCGTCCGCGTCGAGGAGGCCGTAGTCCACGGCCCAGCTGTCGATGCCGACGGAGTCGAGCCGGCCGCCGCAGTGGGCTCCCGCCGCCCGCAGCCCGTCCAGGACACCCCCGTAGAGCCCGAGGATGTCCCAGCGCAAGCCCTCCGGAACCCGGACGGGCCGGTTGGGAAAACGGTGTGCCTCGGTGAGCTCCAGGCTGTCGGGGCCGACGCGGCCGACCATGACACGCCCGCTGGACGCGCCGAGGTCGACCGCGGCGTACGACTTCACAGCCCCGCTCATCGCAGGAAGGCGGCCGCGACGCCGGCGTCGACCGGGACGTGCAGCCCCGTGGTGTGCGTCAGCTCCCCGCCGGTCAGCGCGAAGACGGCGTTGGCGACATGCTCCGGCAGGACCTCCCGCTTGAGGATGGTCCGCTGGGCGTAGAACTCGCCCAGCTTCTCCTCGGGCACCCCGTACACGGCCGCCCGCTTCGCGCCCCAGCCCCCCGCGAAGATCCCGGAGCCGCGCACGACCCCGTCCGGGTTGACGCCGTTGACGCGGATGCCGTGCTCGCCCAGCTCGGCGGCCAGCAGCCGCACCTGGTGGGCCTGGTCGGCCTTGGTCGCGGAGTAGGCGATGTTGTTGGGACCGGCGAACACGGCGTTCTTCGAGGCGATGTAGACGATGTCGCCGCCCAGCTCCTGGGCGATCATCACCCGGGCCGCCTCGCGTGAGACGAGGAAGGAACCGCGCGCCATGATGCCGTGCTGGAGGTCCCAGTCCTTGGCCGAGGTCTCCAGCAGTGGCTTGGAGATGGAGATGCCGGCGTTGTTGACCACGAGGTCGACCCCGCCGAAGGCGAGCGCGGCCGACTTGAAGGCGTCGGCGATCTGCTCCTCGGACGTCACGTCCACGGTCACGGCGACGGCCTTGTCGGGCCCGCCGAGCTCCTCGGCGACCTGGGAGGCGTTCTCGGCGTCGAGGTCCGCGATCACCACACACGCCCCCTCGGCGACCAGCCGCTGCGCGATCGCCTTCCCGATCCCGCTGCCCGCGCCCGTGACGAGCGCGACGCGCGTCGCGAGCGGCTTGGGCTTCGGCATCCGCTGGAGCTTGGCCTCCTCGAGGGCCCAGTACTCGATGCGGAACTTCTCCGACTCCTCGATGGGCGCGTACGTCGAGACCGCCTCGGCGCCCCGCATCACATTGATCGCGTTGACGTAGAACTCGCCGGCCACCCGCGCGGTCTGCTTGTCCTTGCCGAAGCTGAACATGCCGACGCCCGGGATCAGCACGATCGCCGGGTCGGCGCCGCGCATCGCGGGGGAGTCGGGCAGGGCGTGCCGCTGGTAGTAGGCCGCGTACTCCTCCCGGTACTCCGCGTGCAGCTCCTTCAGCCGGGCGATCGCCTCGTCGAGGGGAGCCGCCGGCGCCAGGTCGAGGACCAGCGGGCGGACCTTGGTCCGCAGGAAGTGGTCCGGGCAGGAGGTGCCGAGCGCGGCGAGCCGCGGGTGCTCGGCGCGTGCCAGGAAGTCGAGGACGACGTCGGAGTCGGTGAAGTGACCGACCTGCGCCCGGTCCTGCGAGGCGACGGCACGGACGTACGGCGCCAGGGCCGCGGCCCGCTCCTGCCGCTCGGCCTCGGGCAGCGTCTCGTACCCCTCGATCACCGGACCGAAGGGCTCGGACTTCCCGCGCTCGGCGAGGAAGGCCTCCGCGGTCCGGATGATGTGCAGCGAGTTGCGCTCGCACTCCTCGGACGTGTCACCCCAGGCCGTGATCCCGTGCCCGCCGAGCACACAGCCGATCGCCCGCGGGTTGGCCTCCTTGACCGCCGCGATGTCCAGACCGAGCTGGAACCCGGGCCGCCGCCACGGCACCCACACCACGCTGTCGCCGAAACACTCGGCCGTCAGCTTCTCCCCGTCGGCCGCACAGGCGAGCGCGATCCCGGAGTCGGGGTGCAGGTGATCCACGTGGGCGGCCTCGACCAGCCCGTGCATCGCCGTGTCGATCGAGGGAGCCGCCCCGCCCTTGCCGTGCAGGCAGTAGTCGAACGCGGCGACCATCTCGTCCTCGCGCTCCACCCCCGGATAGACGTCGACGAGCGCCCGCATCCGGTCCAGCCGCAACACGGCCAGCCCACCCTCGGTCAGCGTCCCGAGGTCCCCCCCGGACCCCTTGACCCACATCAGCTCGACATCACCACCGGTGACGGGATCGGTGTCGGTGCCCTTGGCGGACGTGTTGCCGCCGGCGTAGTTGGTGTTACGGGGATCAGCACCGAGCCGGTTGGATCGGGCGAGGAGAGCGGCAGCTTCGGGGTGGGATGCCATGAACTTCCAGTCCTTGTTAGAGAGAGGGCGAGTGCACTTACCTAGGGGCGCGGGGCTGTATCAATATGCGGCTCCGCCGCGTGGGCGCGACGAGCCACAGACGGCCCGCAGCCGCCAGACAACAGATCCAGGCAGACGATCACGCCCCCCAACCCGCTTGCTGACCACCAACCCGTTCAGCAACGATCTTCTGAGCCCACCCGGACCGGGCATACGCGGCAAGAGGATCCCCGTCCAAGCCCATCTCCTCCCGCACCTCACGCAGCAACGGCCGCACATCGGTGTTGTACGCATCCATGATCACCGCGTTCGCCTCCAGCACATCCCCCGCCCGCTGGGCCGCACCCAAAGCCTCCCCGTCCACCAGCAACGCCTTCGCCGTCGCCTCCTGCACATTCATCACCGACCGGATGATCGCCGGAATCTTCGCCTCGATGTTGTGGCACTGGTCGAGCATGAACGCGACCGAAGGCGTGAACCCACCCCCGCGGATCACCTCGTACATGATCCGGAACAGCTGGAAGGGATCGGCGGCCCCCACCATCAGGTCGTCATCCGCGTAGAACCGCGAGTTGAAGTCGAACGCGCCGAGCTTCCCCTCCCGCAACAGCGTCGCGACGATGAACTCGATGTTGGTGCCGGGCGCGTGATGCCCGGTGTCCACCACGACCTGCGCCTTCTCGCCCAGCTTCAGGCAGTGCGCGTAAGCCGTCCCCCAGTCCGGCACATCCGTCGCGTAGAAGGCCGGCTCGAAGAACTTGTACTCCAGCAGCATCCGCTGCCCGTCCCCGAGCCGCTCGTACACCTGTGCCAGCGCCTGGGCCAGCCGGTCCTGGCGCGCTCGGAGGTCGTCCTGCCCGGGATAGTTCGTGCCGTCCGCGAACCACAGCTTCAGGTCCCGGGAACCGGTCGCGTCCATGACGTCGACGCACTCCAGCAGATGGTCCACCGCCTTGCGCCGCACCGCCGCGTCCGGGTGACAGACGCTGCCGAGCTTGTAGTCGTCGTCCTGGAAGGTGTTGGAGTTGATCGCGCCCAGCCGCACACCGCGGTCCTCGGCGTGCTTGGCCAGCGCGGCATAGTCCTCGACCCTGTCCCAGGGGATGTGCAGGGCGACGGTGGGCGCGACGCCGGTGAACTCGTGGACCTTCGACGCGTCGTCCAGCTTCTCCTGCGGCGTCCGTGGGACGCCTTGCTGGGCGAACACCTTGAAGCGTGTGCCCGAGTTCCCGTACGCCCATGACGGCGTCTCGACTGCCTGGGTCTTGAGAGCGGTCTTCACCGCGGCGATCTCGGTCACTTCGGGGCTCCTCTGTCAGCCATGCGATATGAATCGATTCAAAGCGCGAAGGTATGGGTCCCCCGTAGGGGTGTCAAGGGTTCCGGCAAACCCTGTCGGTCGTGTCCGGAGTGTGACCTTTGGCTATCGAAAGTTTTTCGATCCGGACCCATTGACGTGACATGGCTGGCGCGCCTAACGTCCCGGCAACCAAGTTGAAACCTTTCACGACGCTGTGACGGCCTCCGCCGGCGTTGTCGAGGAGCCCCTCATGACCCACCCGTCCAAAGCGGGTCCGGCCCCGGTGTTGTCGCTCAAGGACGTCTCCAAGTCCTTCGGAGCGGTGCGCGCACTCAGGGACGTGTCCCTGGAGTTGTTCCCCGGCGAGGTACACGCACTCGCCGGCGAGAACGGCGCGGGCAAATCGACCCTCATCAAGACGCTCGCCGGGGTGCACCGACCGGACGCCGGCCACGTGCTGCTCGACGGCGAGCCCGTCCTCTTCCACGGCCCGGGCGACGCCCGCGACGCCGGTATCGCCGTGATCTACCAGGAGCCCACGCTCTTCCCCGACCTGTCGATCGCCGAGAACATCTTCATGGGCCGCCAGCCGCGGCGCGCCCTGGGCCGGATCGACCACAAGGCCACCCACGCGGTCACGCTCGCCCTGATGCGGCGGCTCGGCGTCGAACTCGACCCCGACCGTCCCGCCCGTGGCCTGTCGATCGCCGACCAGCAGATCGTCGAGATCGCCAAGGCCCTCTCCTTCGACGCCCGCGTCCTGATCATGGACGAACCTACGGCCGCCCTCACCGGCAGCGAGGTGGCCCGCCTCTTCGGCGTCGTCAGCACCCTGCGCGAGCAGGGCGCCGCCGTTCTCTTCATCTCGCACCGCCTGGAGGAGATCTTCCGGATCTGCCAGCAGGTGACGACCCTGCGCGACGGCGCCCTGATCGCCAGCGAGTCCCTGGACGGCATGACCGAGGACGATCTCGTACGGCGGATGGTCGGCCGCGACCTCGACGAGCTGTACCCGAAGCAGGACGTCCGGCCGGGCGAGGTCGCACTGAGCGTGCGACGCCTGACCCGGGAGGGCGTCTTCACTGACGTGTCCTTCGACGTGCGGCACGGGGAGATCGTCGGTCTCGCCGGGCTCGTCGGCGCCGGCCGCACGGAAGTGGCCCGGGCCGTCTTCGGGATCGACCGCTGGGACGCGGGCGAAGTCGAGATCCAGGGGAGAAAGCTGACCAACGGCGCCCCCTCCACCGCCATGGCCGCCGGGCTCGCCCTCGTCCCCGAGGACCGGCGCGCCCAGGGCCTGGTGATGGACATGTCCATCGAGCGCAACATCGGCCTGACCGGTCTGCGGACCACGGTGAAGGCCGGCCTGGTCGACCGCGGCGCCGAACGCAGCCGCTCCCTCGACTGGGCCGTCAAGCTCCAGGTCAAGTACGCCCGGATCGCCGACACCGTCAACACGCTGTCCGGCGGCAACCAGCAGAAGGTCGTACTGGCCAAGTGGCTCGCCACCGGCCCCAAGGTGCTGATCGTCGACGAGCCGACGCGCGGCATCGACGTCGGCACCAAGGCCGAAGTGCACCGGCTGCTGAGCCAGTTGGCCGCCGACGGGGTCGCCGTACTGATGATCTCCTCCGACCTGCCCGAGATCCTCGGCATGGCCGACCGCGTGCTCGTGATGCACGAGGGACGCCTCACCGCCGAGATACCGCGCTCCGAAGCCACCGAGGAATCCGTGATGGCCGCAGCCACCGGGAGGGCCGCCGCATGACGGTGCTCACCCCGAACGAGACCCCCGTCGCGGACGTGCCCAAGTCCAGCGGCACCCGGCTGGTCGACCGCGTCTTCAAGATGCGCGAACTCGCCATCCTGGCCGTCTTCCTGGTGATGATCGCCGTCACCCAGGCGGGCAACAGCGAGTTCCTGTCCGAGCAGGGCATCAAGGACCTGCTGCTGAACGCCACCATCCTGGTGCTGGTCGCCACCGGTCAGTCGCTCGTCGTCATCACCCGCAACGTGGACCTGTCGGTCGGCTCGACCCTCGGTATCAGCGCCTTCGCCGCCGGTACGTACCTCCAGGGCGGCGGCAACCCGGTCGTGGCCGTCGTCCTGGCGATCCTGCTCGGCATCGGCTTCGGCCTGCTGAACGGACTCCTCGTCAGCCTCGGCCAGGTACCCGCCCTGGTCGTCACCCTCGGCACCCTCTACATCATCCGCGGCATCGACTCCATCTGGGTCGGCTCCCGCCAGATCACGGCGGCCGATCTCCCCGGCGGCTTCGTCGACTTCGGCTCCGGCGGCATCTCCGCCGTGCCGTGGCTGGCGATGATCGCCCTCGCCGTACTGGTGGCGACCGCGTACTACCTCAAGCACTTCGGCAGCGGCCGCGAGCTGTACGCGCTCGGCTCCAACCCCGAGGCCGCCCGCCTCGCCGGCATCCCCGTGCGCAAGCGGATCCTCGCCGCGTACACCTTCTGCGGAGCCCTCGCCGGACTCGCGGGCGCGATGTACCTGGCCCGCTTCGGCAACGTCGACTCCGGTACGGGCAACGGCTACGAACTCACCGTCGTCAGCGCGGTCGTGGTCGGCGGAGTGGTGTTCACCGGCGGCTCCGGCAGCGTCTACGGGGCCGCTCTGGGCGCGCTGCTCCTCACCTCCATCAACAGCGTGCTGCCCGCCCTCGGCGTCAGCTCCGTGTGGGTGCTCGCCATCAACGGCATCCTGCTCATCCTCGCCATCTCCGTGGACCGTGTGGTCGCGCTGCGGGTGGCGTCGGCCCTGAAGAAGTCGGCCCTGAAGAAGAGGAACGCCCGCCATGCCTGAGTCCCTCACGCGCGCGGTCCGCTGGGACACAGCCGTCGGCGCCCTCCTGATCGCCTTGCTGCTGCTGTCCTTCTCCTCCGTCGACGGCTTCGGCAACGCCCTCAACCTGTCGTTCCTGATCGGCAACACCCTGCCCATCGCGCTGATCGCGCTGCCGATGACCCTGCTCGTGGTCTCCGGCGAGATCGACCTGTCGGTCGCCTCCACGGCCGGTCTTTCCGGCGCGGTGATGGGGTACCTGTGGAACCAGGGCATGACGATCGAGGCGATCATCCCGATCTGCCTGCTGCTCGGAGTCGTCTGCGGGCTGATCAACGGCCTGCTGGTGACCCGGCTCGGACTGCCCTCCCTCGCCGTCACCATCGGCACCCTCGCCGCCTACCGGGGCATCGCCCAGATCGTGCTCGGCTCCGACGCGGTGACCGACTTCCCCACCCAGTACCTCGACTTCGCGGCCGGACGCATCGGCGACACCTTCATCCCGCAGGCCTTCCTGCCCTTCCTGGTGCTGCTCACGATCGCCGTGGTCGCCCTGCACGCCACCCCGTTCGGACGGTCGCTGTTCGCGATCGGCGCCAACGAGGAGGCGGCGCGCTTCGCCGGGATCCGGGTCAAGCGGCAGAAGCTGATCCTGTTCACGCTGACCGGTCTGATGGCCTCACTCACCGGCATCTTCTGGGCGCTGCACTACGCCAGCGCCCGCTACGACAACGCCACCGGCCTCGAACTGTCCGTCGTGGCCGCCGTGTTGCTGGGCGGCATCGACTTCGACGGCGGCAAGGGCACGCTCGGCGGCGCCATCGCGGGAGTCTTCCTGCTCGGCGCGCTGCAGAACGTGATGAGCCTCCTGAACGTCTCCGCCCAGTCGCAGATCGTCGTCACCGGCGTTCTGCTCGTCGTCTCCGTGCTCGCCCCCCGGGTCGCACGGCAGATCTCCGTCGCGAGGGCGGGCCGCAAAGCCGCCTCGACTCCGACCTCCTCCCTCAGCTCACCCTCGTAAAGGAACCCTCGTCATGCGCAAGTCGACCCTCCGCCGCACCTGTGTGGCCTTCGCCGCCGTCACCTCCCTCGCCCTGGCCGCCACCGCCTGCGGCGGCACCACCAAGGAGGACGTGAAGAGCGAGAGCACCGGCTCCGCCGCCTCGGCCGGCAAGGCCGACCCGAACGCCGCCCTCAAGAAGGGCCTGACCGTCGGCTTCCTGCCCAAGCAGGTCAACAACCCGTACTTCACCATCGCCGACAAGGGCGGCGAGACGGCCCTGAAGGAGCTGGGCTCCAGCTACAAGGAGGTCGGCACGAACAGCGCCACCGACACCGCCGGCCAGGTCTCCTACGTCAACACGCTCACCCAGCAGCAGGTCGACGCGATGGCCGTCTCCGCGCAGGACCCGGGCGCACTGTGCACCGCGCTCAAGCAGGCCATGAAGAACGACATCAAGGTCGTCACCTACGACTCGGACACCAACCCCGAGTGCCGCAACGCCTTCGTCTCGCAGGCCAGCGCCGAGGACCTGGGCCGCACCGAGGTGCAGCTGCTCGCCGAACAGATCGGCTACAAGGGCCAGATCGCGATCCTGTCCGCCGCACAGACGTCGACCAACCAGAACACCTGGATCGACTTCATGAAGGACGAGCTCAAGGATCCGAAGTACAAGGACATCAAGCTCGTCAAGGTCGCGTACGGCAACGACGACGCCCAGGCGTCCTTCCAGCAGACCCAGGGCCTGCTCCAGGAGTACCCGAACCTGAAGGGGATCATCTCCCCGACCACCGTCGGCATCAAGGCGGCGGCGCAGTACCTGTCGGGCTCCAAGTACAAGGGCAAGGTCAAGCTGACCGGCCTGGGCACCCCGAACGACATGCGCAAGTACGTCAAGAACGGCACCGTCGACGCCTTCGAGCTGTGGGACCCGGCGAAGCTCGGCGAGCTGGCCGCGCGCACGTCCGTCGCCCTGGTCTCCGGGCAGATCACCGGCAAGGAGGGCGAGACCTTCAAGGCCGGCGACATGGGCGAGTACACCATCGGCAAGGACGGCGTGATCAGCCTCGGCAAGCCGACCGTGTTCGACGCGAAGAACGTCGACCAGTTCAACTTCTAGGCATCGGAGGGTTTTTGATGCAGCGCGTGTGCTTCCTGCTGAAGGTCCGGGCGGACCGTCTCGACGAGTACCGCGAGCGGCACGCCGCCGTGTGGCCTCAGATGCTCGACGCTCTGACGGCCACCGGCTGGCACAACTACTCGCTCTTCCTGCGTGACGACGGCCTGCTCGTCGGCTACCTGGAGACCGAGGACTTCGCCGCCGCCCAGGCCGGCATGGAAGCCACCGACATCAACGCCCGCTGGCAGGCGGAGATGGCGCCGTTCTTCGAGTCGTTGGACGGCGCCCGGCCCGACGAGGCCATGAAACCGCTCACCGAAGTGTTCCACCTCGCCTGACCCCTGCTCTCACCTCGCCCGACAATGGAGTCCCCCGAGATGAACAGACGTACTCTGCTGGGCGCCGCCCTCGCCGGAGCCGTGATGACCCCCGTATTCGCCGCCGGTACCGCACGAGCCGCCGACCCCGGCCCCTCGGTCACCCGGACCGGCAACACCACCCTCGACAGCCAGGCCATCTTCTTCGTGTCCTACGACGGCCTGGTCAACAACAACTCCTTCCAGAAGAACGGCCTGCTGACCTACAAGGGCTACCAGTACGCCGTCTGGTACACCGCCGACCGCAACGCCGTCGTCGGCCGCCGCGTCCTCGGCTCCAGCACCTGGTCCACCGTCAAGGTCGGCCACACACTGCGCTACAACGACTCCCACAACGTCATCTCCATGGGCGTCTCCAAGGTCGACGGCCGCCTGCACCTCAACATGGACTCCCACAGCGACGGCTTCACCTACGTCAAGTCGGCGGCCGGGCTCATGGACAACCCGTCCGGGCTGAGCTGGACCGCGAGCCGCTTCGGCGCACCCCAGTCCACACTGGACGGACTGGCGCTCACCTCGCAGTTCACCTACCCCCAGTTCGTCTCCACCCCCGACGGCAAGCTCCAGCTGAGCTACCGGGTCGCCGTGTCCGGCAACGGCCGCAACGCCCTCGCCGAGTACGACGGCACGAAGTGGACCAACCTCGGCGAGTGGACCAGCTCCACCGGCACCTACACCAGCGAGCACGGCTCCAGCACGGCCCGCAACATGTACCTGCACGGCATCGACTACGACGCGAACGGCCGGCTGCACTCCTTCTTCACCTGGCGCGAGCAGAACGGCGCCGTGATGTGCAACGGCGGCGGCATCACCAACCACGACACCGGCTACGTCTACTCCGACGACCGCGGACGGACCTGGCGGAACAACGCGGGCACCGTCGTCGGCACCACCGGCGGCTCCGACAAGGTCGCCGTCACGGACAGCGGCCTGGTCATCGACCCGCTCAACCCCGACCACTCCCTGATGAACCAGGAGAGCCAGGCCACCGACTCGGCGGGCCGGCCGCACGCGATCATCAGCTACGTCCCCGGCCGCTTCGGCCAGTGCACCACCAACTACGCCGCCGACCGCACCGCCAACGGCCGCGCCTTCCACGTCCGCAAGAACGCCTCCGGCACCTGGCAGAAGACCGAGATCCCGGTCCCGCTGAACTCCTCCCAGCGCACCAAGCTCGTCCTGGACAAGTACAACAACGCGTACGCGATCTTCCCCTTCGGCCGGATCGCCGCGGCCTCCGCGGCCTCCGGGTACACCGACTGGAAGCTCCTGTTCGACGGCAGCGGCCTCAACGCCTTCGGCGAGGTCGTGATCGACGAGATGAGGCTCAAGGCGGACAACGTCCTGTCGTTCATGTACCAGGAGAAGTCGAGCGGCACGACACCCTCGGCGCTCCACGTCGTCGACTTCGCACTGCCCGCCTGACCGGGCCGGACACGCGATGCGTCACGGTAATGTGAGGGCCTTCCGGCCATCCCCCGCCCTCCTGGAGGTCTCTGCCTGATGGTCCAGTCGGTGGGTATCAAGGACGTCGCCCGTGCCGCGGGAGTCTCCGTCGGCACGGTCTCGAACGTCATCAACCGTCCGGACACGGTCGCGGCCGAGACCCGGGCGCGGGTGGTGTCCGCGATAGACCGGCTCGGCTACGTCCGCAGCGAGTCCGCGCGCCAGTTGCGCGCGGGCCGCAGCCGGATCATGGGCCTGCTCGTCCTCGACATGGGCAACCCCTTCTTCGTCGACGTGGCGCGCGGTGCCGAACGGGCCGCGCGCGAGGCCGGACTCGGTGTGATGGTCTGCAACAGCGCCCAGAACCCGGGCGAGGAGGCCGAGTACCTGTCGCTCTTCGCCGAACAGCGGGTCCGGGGCGTGCTGTTGACCCCCGCCGACGCGACCGGCCGCAACATCGACTCCTTCCGGCGCCACGGCATCCCGTTCGTCCTCGTCGACCGGGTCGCCGAGGGCACCACCGAGTGCTCGGTCTCCGTCGACGACGTGGCGGGCGGCGCGCTCGCCGTCCGCCACCTCGTGGACGCCGGGCACCGCTCCCTCGCGTACGTCAGCGGCCCGCCCGGCCTCAACCAGGTCCGGGACCGCCGTACGGGCGCCCTGAACGCGCTCGCCGAGGCAGGTCTCGGCCCCGACGCGATGCGCGAGCTGCCGACCGAGCGGCTCGACGTGGCCGCCGGCCGGGACGCCGGCGCCCGCCTCCTCGGCCTGGCCGACCGCCCGACGGCCGTGTTCTGCGCCAACGACCTGCTCGCCCTCGGTGTCCTTCAGGCCATGTACGCGGCCGGCGTCGGCGTCCCCCACGACCTCGCGATCGTCGGCTACGACGACATCGAGTTCGCGGCCGCCGCGGCCGTCCCGCTCACCTCGGTCCGCCAGCCCGCCGTCACCATGGGCGCCCTGGCCGCGGAACTCCTCCTGGAGGAGACGGAGCCGGAGGCCGCGCCGCACGGGCACGAGCACCGACGGGTCGTGCTCCAGCCCGAACTGGTCGTACGACGCTCCAGCCTGTCGGCCCGCTGAGCCGCCGTTCAGTAGCGCCCGTGATCCCGGCCGCGGCCGACGGCCGGGACATGTGCTCAACTGGTACGCGGCCAGCAGTCCGTCCGCACCGGGAGCCCCGTTGACCGTCAGCTACCGCCAGCCCGGCGTCGTCCTCACCGACCGCCACTTCACCGTGCCCCTCGACCACGACGACCCCGCGGGGGAGACGATCGAGCTCTACGCCCGCGAGGTCGTCGCGAGCGACAAGGCGCACCAGGACCTGCCGTGGCTGGTCTACCTCCAGGGCGGTCCGGGCTTCGGGGCGCACCGGTTCGTCGGCAAGCAGGCCTGGCTCGGCCGCGCCCTGAAGGAGTACCGCGTCCTGCTCCTGGACCAGCGCGGCACCGGCCACTCCACGCCCGCGGGCCGCCAGACGCTCCCGCTGCGCGGCGGCCCCGCCGAGCAGGCCGACTACCTCACGCACTTCCGCGCCGACTCGATCGTCCGTGACTGCGAGACGATCCGCCCATCCGTTACCGGCGGCACGCCCTGGACCGTCCTCGGCCAGAGCTTCGGCGGCTTCTGCACGGTGAACTACCTCTCCACCGCCCCCGAGGGCCTCAGCACCGCCGTGGTCACCGGCGGTCTGCCCTCGCTCGACGCCCACGCCGACGACGTGTACCGGGCCGCCTACCCCCGTATCGAACGCAAGGTCACCGCGCACTACGGCCGCTACCCGCAGGACGTCGAACGCGCTCGGCGGATCGCCGAGTACGTGCTGCACCACCAGCCGCTCCTGCCGAACGGCTACCGGCTCACCGCCGAGGCCTTCCAGTCCCTCGGCATCCTCCTCGGCGGCAGCGAGGGCAGCCACCGGCTGCACTACCTCCTGGAACACGCCTTCGTCCGCACCCCGCAGGGCCCGGCCCTGTCGGACGCGTTCCAGGAGGAGGTCCAGGGCCTGCTGTCGTACGCGGGCCACCCCCTGTACGCCCTCGTCCACGAGGCGATCTACGGCCAGGACGAGCGCCCCACCGCCTGGTCGGCCGAGCGCGTCCGCGCCGAGTTCCCGCAGTTCGACGCCGCCAAGACCCTCGCGGGCGACGGACCGCTGCTCTTCACCGGCGAATCCGTCCACCCCTGGATGTTCGACTGCGACCCGGCCCTGCGCCCGCTGCGCGAGACCGCCGACCTGCTCGCCGCCCGCACCGACTGGAAGCCGCTGTACGACCCGGCCCGCCTCGCCGCCAACGAGGTGCCGGTCGCGGCCGCCGTCTACCACGACGACATGTACGTCGACTCCGCGCACTCCCTCGCGACGGCCCGGGCGATCCGCGGCCTGCGCACCTGGGTCACCGACGAGTTCGAGCACGACGGCGTACGGGCGGGCGGCCCCCGCGTCCTGGACCGGCTGCTGGCGCTGACCCGGGACGAGGTGTAGTCGCGCTTCCATGGTCGCCGAGCGCCCTGACGCCGAAGACGGCCAAGACTCGGCGTTATCGAGCCGCCGCGCGCACATGACGTTCACACTGCGGCGCGGGGCGTGGTTGGATCATCACGCTTGCGCACCGCGCCGGAACGGACATGGGGGACGGCATGAACGAGACGGAACTGGCGGACCGCTTCGAGGAACACCGCGGACACCTGCGGGCGGTGGCCTACCGCATGCTCGGCTCGCTGGCCGAGGCCGAGGACGCCGTCCAGGAGACCTGGCTGAAGCTGAGCCGCGCAGACGCCGACGAGATCCGCAACCTCGGCGGCTGGCTGACCACCGTGGTCGGCCGGGTCTGCCTCGACCTGCTGCGCTCGCGCACCGCACGCCGTGAGGACCCCCTGGACGACACCTTCGTCCCCGACCCCGTGATCCGGCCCCTGACCCGGACCGACCCGGAGGAGGAGGCGCTTCACGCCGACTCGGTGGGCCTGGCTCTGCTGGTCGTCCTGGAGACACTGGAGCCCGCCGAGCGGCTCGCGTTCGTACTGCACGACATGTTCGCGGTGCCGTTCGACGACATCGCGCCGATCGTGGACCGCAGTTCGGCCGCGACCCGGCAACTGGCCAGCCGCGCCCGGCGCCGCGTGCAGGGGGCCACACTCTCGGCCGAGCCGGACCTCGGCCGGCAGCGCGAGGTCGTCGACGCCTTCATCGCCGCCAGCCGAGCCGGGGACTTCGAGGCCCTGGTCGCCGTCCTCCACCCGGACATCGTGCTGCGGGTCGACTCCGGGGCCCTGGTCGGCGGCGCGGCCGCGTCGAAGCTGGTGCGCGGTGCCAAGACAGTGGCCGAACAGTCGCTGATGTTCCGGCGGTTCGCGCCGTTCACGCGGGTCGCGCTCGTCAACGGAGCGATCGGCACCTTCACCGTCGTCGACGGGCGACTGCAGTCGGTCACGGGCATCACCGTCGTCGACGGCCGGATCGCCGAGTTGCACATCCTGGCCGACCCCGAGCGTCTGGCCGGCCTGGAACTGCCGGAGGTGACCGGCTGACTCAGGCGGCCACGGTCACTGAGCCCGCGGTGCGGTGCGGGCCCACGACCCGGCCGTCCGGCAGGAGTTCACCGGTGTCGTCGAAGACGATGGTGCCGTTGCACAGCAGGCTCCAGCCCTGTTCGGGGTGGGCCGACACGATCACGGCGTCGTGGTGGTCGGGGCTTTCCGCGGCGGGACACGCCGGCTGGTGGCTGCACATGACGTCACTCCTCGGTCCGGATACGGCTCCTGCCCGTTCGGCTCGCATCTCTGTGATAGCCGAGCCAGTTTTCCGTTGGATGAGGGGACCCCCACAGTCCCGGAAACTCGTCGGTGAGTTTTCGCTCCCCCGCGGAGCCCGGATCATGGCCCGGATCATGACCTGCGGGTAAGTAGGCTGGCGGCATGCGAGACCACACGACGGACCTGGCCGGCCTGCGCGGCGACTGCGAGCAGTGCTTCGGGCTGTGCTGCGTGGCCCTGCCCTTCGCCGCCTCGGCCGACTTCGCTATCGACAAGAAGGCCGGCAAACCCTGCCCGAACCTCCGGGGCGACCACCGGTGCGGCATCCACGCCAAGCTGCGCGAGAAGGGCTTCAACGGCTGCACGGTGTACGACTGCTTCGGCGCCGGGCAGAAGGTCTCGCAGATCACCTTCGGCGGCCGGGACTGGCGTACGAGCCCGCCGGAGCAGGCCCGCCACATGGCCGAGGTCTTCCCGGTCGTGCGCCAACTCCACGAACTGCTCTGGTACCTCAACGAGGCGCTCACCCTGCCGGCCGCCCGCCCCGTCCACGACGGCCTGCGCCGGGCCCTGGACGAGACCGAGCGGCTCACCCACAAAACCCCCGAGGAACTCGGCGCGTTGGACGTGGCCGCCCACCGGCAGGAGGTCAACGTGCTCCTGCTGAAGACCAGCGAGCTGGCGCGGGCGGGGATACGCGGCAAGAAGAAGAACCGCCGGGGCGCGGACCTGATGGGCGCCCGCCTCAAGGGCGCCGACCTGCGGGGTGCCAACCTGCGCGGTGCCTACCTCATCGCCGCCGACCTCACCGGCGCCGACCTGCGCGGCGCGGATCTGATCGGTGCCGACCTGCGCGACGCCGACCTCACGGACGCCGACCTGACCGGCGCCTTCTTCCTCACCCAGCCCCAGCTGAACGCCGCCCGGGGCGGCGCGGGCACCCGACTGCCCGAGTCAGTCACCCGTCCCGCGCACTGGACAGCCCGACTCTGACGGAGCCTCGTCGACGACCGGTGCGGACGCCACTCCGGGCGCGGCCACCCGCCGCGTGAGGCGCAGCCGCAGCCCCTGGGGCATCAGCGTGAGCCGCTCGGCCACCCGCAGCCGGTAGTCCGGGTCGGACGCCAGCTCGTAGCGGCGCAGCAGCAGGCCCAGGACCAACGTGGCCTCGTGCAGGGCGAACTGCCGCCCGATGCAGGCCCGCGCCCCGGTCCCGAACGGCTTGTAGGTGTGCGCAGGACGGGACCGTACGGCTTTCGCCTCGAAGCGGTCCGGGTCGAACCGGTCGGCGTCGGCGCCCCAGACCGCGGGATCCCGGTGCAGCATCGGCGTGAGGACCAGGGTCCAGGCGCCCCGCAGCATCGGGTGCGTCCCGGCCAGCACGGTGTCCTGGCGGGCCTCCCGGGAGATGCCGGGCGCCGTCGGCCACAGCCGCAGCGACTCGTCGAGGATCCGGCGCACATGACGAAGCTTCGCCACCTGGTCGTAGCCGGGCACCGCCGCGCCGCCCCAGACGCGGTCCACCTCCGCCCGGGCGCGGGCGGCGACGTCGGGATGGCGGGCGAGGTAGTACAGGGCGAAGGAGAGCGCGCCCGAGGTGGTCTCGTGGCCCGCGACCAGGAAGGTGATGACCTGACGCCGGACGTTCTGCGGTGACAGTCGCTCGCCGGTCACCGGGTGGGTCGTGCGAAGCATCCGGTCCAGCAGGTCCCCGTCCCCGTCCGGGCCCCCGCTCGCCGTGCGCCGGGCGCGTATCAGGTCGTCGACCGTGCGGTTGAGATACGCGATGTCGGCCTCGTTGCGGCGGGCGGCAGGGCGCAGCAGCAGCGGGGAGGGCACGGTGTTGAGCCGCTGCGCGTAGCTGAGCGTGCCCACCATCGCGGTCACGAAGGGATGCGGCCGGGGGCGCTCGAAGGAGCCGAAGTCGTGCCCGAAGCCGGTCCGCGCGATCGTCTCCATGGTCAGTTTGGTCATGTCGCCGGGCACGTCCACCGCACGGCCCGCCGTCACTTCGCGGTCCCAGCGGTCGGTGAGCTGCCCGGCCACCGCCAGCATCGTCCCGTGATAGCTCTCCATGGCCTCCCGGTTGAAGCCCGGGGCCAGGACATCGTGCGCCAGCTGCCAGTTGGGCTCGTGGTTGTACGCCGTGAACAGCCCGTCCCCGGCGACCGGCCGCAGGTTGGCGACCCCGAGCCCCACATGCTTGGCGAACCGCGACTCGTCCGCCAGGTCGGCCACGAGATCGGCGCCCCAGGTGAACACGACCTCCCTGCCGAAGGCCTTGCGCCGGAAGATCGGACCCAGCCGCCGGGCGTGCCCGAGGGTGTCCTGCAACGGCGTGCGCCCACTGGCGCCGAGCACGTCACCCAGCAGCGGGACCCGGTGCGGCGGACGCGGAATGCGGTCCAGCTGGGGCCAGCCCAGCTCGGCGCCACGGAATCCCTTCGGCAGCCCGGTCCCTGTCATCGTCTGCGCCATGACGCCATCTCCCTCGCTCCAGCGGCGGATTGAGCACGTTGTACATGAGTTCAATAGCGTCTCAGTCTGGTCCCGCCGGTGAAGCGCGGTCAAGTAAAGTGCGGGCATGGCCGCGGAACAGGGCGAGCGCACACGCCGCCGGCTCAGCACGGGGGAGCGCAGGGAGCAACTGCTCTCGGTGGGCGCGCGACTGTTCTCGGAGAGCCCCTACGACGAGGTGTGGATCGAGCAGGTCGCGGAGATCGCCGGTGTCTCGCGAGGGCTGCTCTACCACTACTTCCCGACCAAACGGGACTTCTTCGCGGCGGTCGTCGAGCGCGAGAGCGAGCGGATGCTGCGCATGACGGAAGCCGTGCCCGGGGTCCCGGTGCGCGAGCAGCTCGCCGCCGGTCTCGACAGGTATCTGGAGTACGTCCAGGCCCATGCGCACGGCTACCGCGCCTTCCACCGGGCCGACGCGGCCGGCGACCAGACGGTGCGTACGGTCTACCGGCGGGCCCTCGCCGCACAGGAGCAGCGGATTCTCGCGGCACTGGCCGCGGACCCCGAGTTCGGTGCGGCGGCGCGGGAGCGGCCCGATCTGGGCCTGGCCGTCCGGGGCTGGCTGGCCTTCACCACCGCGGTCTGTCTGGAGTGGCTCCGGGGCCCGGATCTCCCGCGCGAGCAGGTGCGCGATCTGTGCGCACGGGCGCTGCTGGGCGTCATCTCGTCCTGAGGCGTACCGGTCGTCCTGAAGCGCACCGGTTCATGGGCGGTTCTTGGTTGGCTTCCTCGCCGATCTTCGATAGGTTAGGCAAGGCTTACCTAAGGAGGTATTTGGGATGGGTGACAGCCAAACCTGGACGGCCGCGCCTTCCGCGGCCGAGCGGGCCCGGTCCGTGCTTGCCGCCGCATGGTCCTGTGCGGTGACGGCTCAGGGCGCCCGCGAGGAGTTCGTCGGCGCGCACACCGTGACCGAGGACGGCGGGGTGCTCCTGGACGTACCCGAGGAGAGCATGCTGCTCGCGGCGGCGATCTGCGCACCTCGCGGCGAGCCGTCCGCCGTCCTGGAGTTCGCCGACGTCGCGCCCGTCCCCGTGCGCAACCGGATCCGCACCCGGCTCTGGCTCGCGGGCTGGTTCGTCCCCGCGGACGGCAAGCTGGCCTGCCAGGCCACGCGTGTCGTGCTGCGCGAGCCGTCCGGCGCGGTGGTCGTCGGCCTCGGCGAGTTCGCCGCCGCCGTACCCGATCCGCTGGCCACGGCCGAGGCCCGGTTGCTCACGCACCTCGCCGACTGCCATGCCGACGCGGTCGAGCGGCTCACCCGCCTCGTCGACTCCGACAGCCTGCACGGCGCGGTCCGCGTCCAGCCGCTCGCCGTCGACCGGCACGGACTGACGCTGCGCATCGAGCGCGCCCGGGCCCACGGCGACGTACGACTGGCGTTCCACCGGCCCGCCGACGACATCGCCCAACTCACGGAACGCATGCACGTCCTGCTCACCCAGGCCAGTGCCGCCGCCTGCCCGCGGGCCCTACAGCGGCAGCGCACAGACGGCGACGGGTGAGGCGAACGGCTCGCCCGCGAGCCGCAGTTCACCGCTGCGCGTATTCACCCGGAACACGCTCACGGTGCCGGACTTCTGATTCGCCGCGAACAGCAGCGTCCCGTCCGGGGAGAAGGCGATCTGCCGCGGGAAGTCACCGGCCACCGGCACCGTGTCCAGCAGCCTGAGCCGGGCGCCGTCGGCCTCCACCGCGTAACGGGTGAGGCTGTTGTGGCCCCGGTTGGCGAGATAGGCATAGGCGCCGTTCGACGTCACCAGGATCTGCGCCGGGTAACTGGTGCCGGACCCTGTTCCCGTGGACTGGGCCTCGCCGACGGTCAGCCGGCCGCCGGAGCGGTCGTACGCGCAGACCGCGACCGTGTTGTCGACCTCGTTGGCCAGATAGGCGAACCGCCCTCCGGGGTGGAACGTGAGGTGACGCGGACCGGCGCCCGGCCGGGTGTGGGCCTGCGCGACCTCGGTGAGCCGGCCGCTCTTCTCGTCCAGGCGGTAGGTGTACACGGTGTCCGTGCCCAGGTCGACGGCGAGCACATGGCCGCCGTCGGGGCTCGTGACGACCTGGTGGGCGTGCGGGCCCTCTTGGCCGGGACCGGGCGCCGGACTGGAGTGCGTGACCAGGTCGGTGCGCTCGCCCAGCGCCCCCGAGGTGTCGATCGGGTGCACGGCCACGCTGCCGGAGCCGTAGTTGGCGCTGAGCAGCCAGCGCCCGCCCGGATGCACCGACAGATGGGTGGGACTCGCGCCGCCGGTGCTCCGGCTGCCCAGGATCCTGCGGTCTGCCGGCCGTATGGCGGTCACCGCGCCGTCCTCGCGCTCGTTCACCGCGTACAGCGTGCGGCCGTCCGGATGCGGCGCCAGGTACGAAGGATCGTCCACGCCGGTGAGGGTGCCGCTTGCGGTGATACGGCCGCTTCCGGCGTCGTACGTGGCGAGACCGATGCCCCTGCCGCCGCCTTCGGCGGAGGTGTAGGTGCCGAGGTAGAGCGGGCGGGGGCCGGAAGGCGCAGGGCTCTCGCGCGGCTCGCTGGGTGTGCTCGTGCTCGCCTCAGCGGCCGTCGGATCGATCGTCGGATCAGCCGTCGGATCGGTCGTCGGCGGCGCGTCGTCGCAGGCCGGCAGCGCGGCCGCGGAGGCCGCTCCCGCGAGAGCGCCGACGAATCGGCGCCTGCTCCAGCCGCCACTGCCCATGTCCACACCTCAGGTCGTCGGTCGTTCCGTTCGTGACTGCCACCTTCGCGTGGATCACCTGTCACGTGCAACAACGGCATCGTGCGTTGCGCTGGGCGCGTCGTCACGTGGAACGACGGTCGGCTCCCGTGCGGCCGCGGCGCAGTGGTGCGGGCACGCTCTCCCACAGGCGGGTGAGCCGTGGCATGCGTTCGCGCTGCTCGCGGGCGGTGCGGTCCAGCTCCTCCAGGAGGCGGCGCGAGCGGTGCTCGGTGTCGAGCTCGTCGAGGATGCGGTTGACCTCGGTGAGGACGGCGCCGTGCAGCTGCCACTGGCCGGCGTCGCGCTGGACCTCCTCCAGGAGCAGCTGGGCCAGCTTGTCGCGGGTGGCCACGGCCTGCCGCAGCTCGGCGGCCAGCCGGGACTCCGCCGCGTCGGCGTTCAGACTCACCGGGGTGGTGACCAGTACCGCGAAGCTGACCACGGCGTCGCCGATCTCCGACAGCAGCTGCTCCACGGCGGCACCCGTCCCCGGCGCGAACAGCGGCTCGAACTCGCGTTCCTTGGCGAGGTCGGTGAAGGTGCGCGCGAGCACCCGCAGCACGACCGTGCAGATCTCCAGCGTGTCCAGACCGGTGCGCAGCACCACCCGGTGCAGCAGCCCCTCCTTCACACGGGGATTGAGCCGCAGACTGTCCTCGGCCTGCCGCAGGGCCGCGTCCACCTCGACGATGTCGTGGTCGAGGCGGCGCGCCTCGTGCAGTGAGGCCGTGGCGCGCTCGACGGGGGTGCGGCCGGCGGCCTCCTCGCCCATGCGCAGCATCAACTGTCTGACCCGGCGGGACAGCCCCTCGATCGACTGCCCGGCCTCGCCCACCCACACCGGAGGGGCGAAGAGCAGATTGCAGCCGAGCCCGACGACCGCCCCGATCAGTGTCTCCAGCACCCGCGCCCACGCGGTGTCCCCGACGGTGGTGACCCCGAGCACCAGCATCGCGCTGATCGCCACCTCGGGCACGAACTCGTCGACCCGCACCAGGTGCCCGACGGCCAGCGCCGCCACGATCAGCAGTCCCAGGCTCCACCAGGTCAGCCCCACCAGCAGACTGAAGGCGATGGCGACGAGGACCCCCGCCACCACGGAGTTCACCCGGCGGATGCCGGTGGTGAGCGTGGAGTAGAGGGTGACCTGGACGACCAGCAGCGCGGTCAGGGGCGCGGTGAGCGGCGCCGCCTCGGGGCTCAGGCGCAACGCGATGACATACGCGATGGTCGCCGCGGCCGACGACCGCAACGCCTGCACGACCACGGGGTCCCGGTGCCGCTTCACCAAGCGCACGAGGGACGTCGGCCACTTACGTACGTCTCGCATCCTCGCGCTGTCCCCTTCCACGTATGTACCGCAGGTACGCATTGAGGACCGTAAGTGTCCGCAAGGAAGCGTAGACCCTGAGGAAAACCTCCGTCATCGCCCTGCGGTTGTCCGCACCCCGTTTCTGCGGACTCCCGGATGGTCCCAGCCCCTTCGGGACGGAAGTCTTGGATCATGAAATGGCAACGGACCGCACTACTCCTGCCCCTGCTCATCGCGCTCAGCACCGCCGTGTCGGCCGGCCCCGCCGTGGCCGGAGGGCCGGCGGACACGGTGACCCCCGCATCGACGACCGCGTCCGTCGTCGCCGCCCTCGACCGCGCCGCACACCCGCTGCGCAGCGTCGAACCCGGCGGTGACAGCGGCGATCTGCGTGCCCTCGACCGCATGGTCGGCGACGCCGAAGTGGTCGGACTGGGCGAGGCCACACATGGCTCGCACGACTTCTTCGCCCTCAAGGACCGCGTGTTCCGCCACCTCGTCGAGGAGAAGGGCTTCCGCACCTTCGCCCTGGAGGCCCCCTGGAGCACGGGCCTGCGCCTCGACGACTACGTGGTGCACGGCAAGGGCGACCCCCGGCGCATCATGCGCGACGAGTTCCAGCGCGACTACCTGTGGTGGAACAACACCGACTATCTGCGGCTCGTCGAGTGGATGCGGGCGTACAACGTCCGTCATCCCGGCGACCCCGTCCGCTTCATGGGCGACGACATCGCCTGGACGGGCCCCGAACTGTACGACGCGGTGACGGACTTTGTGGCCCACACCCGTCCCGAGTCGAGCGCCCGCCTCGCCGAGCTCTACCGGGGCCTGAGGCCCACCGTGTCGACGGGGACGTACATCGAGCGGTACCTGAACAAGCCCTACGCCGAGCGGACGGAGATGGCCGACCGCACCGGCGAGGCGCTGGAATTGCTCAGGCGGCAGGGCCCGGGCACCGACCTGGAGGCGTACGACCGGGCTGTGCGGAACGCGACGGTGATCGACCAGACCGCCCGCCAGTACGCGTTCGATCTGGAGGCCCCCGCGCAGATCGCCGAAGGCATGCGCTACCGCGACCGGACGATGGCCGCCAACGTCCTCCGGTGGCAGCAGCACACCGGCACCAAGGTGCTGCTGTCGGCGCACAACAACCATGTCGGCTATGTGCCGGAGGACCCCTCGTCCTACCCGAAGGTGTAAGGCGCCTTCCTGCGCGACAGGCTCGGCTCCGGGTACGTGAACATAGGTCTGACGTTCCACCACGGCTCGTTCAACGCCACCGGTCAGGACGGGGCCGCCATCCGTCGCTGGACACTGGGACCACCGGGCCCGGGCAGCAACGAGCGGACCCTCGACCGGGTACGCCACCGCGACTACGTACTCGACCTGCGCTCCGCCGGATCACCGGCCCGCGAGTGGCTGTACCTGGCCCGGCCGACGCGAAGCATCGGCACCGCCTACCCGGACGGCCCGCACGACATCGCGCTCGCCCGTAGCCATGACGTCCTGATACACCTCCATCGCGTGGAGGCGGCACGGCTGCGGGACCATTGACTTGCACCTCGGGCTGAAGCCCGAGGATTCTGGCCTTCTCGACTTGTTGCTGCGCCGCTACGCGGCACGGGGTTCGGTCGGGAATCCGTGGCTTCCTGTTTCTTCGCGCTGTGCCGGGATTGCTCCTGGTCTTACCGGCGCTCCGCAGGCCGTCACCGCCAGTCCGGCGGCCGTCTTGACGTTGATCGCGGCGTTGGTGTCCCGGTCGTGGACGGTGCCGCAGGCGGTACAGGTCCATTCCCGCACGTTCAAGGGTTTGGGCCCGTCCTTGACGCCGCAGGTGGAGCAGGTCTGGGAGGTCGGTGTGAACCGGCCGATCGTGACCAGGGTGCGGCCGTACCGTTCCGCTTTGTACTCCAGCATGCCGATGAACGATGACCATCCGGCGTCGTGCACGGACTTGGCCAGCTTCGTGCGGGCCAGTCCCGCCACCGACAGGTCCTCCACGGCGATCCCTTGGTTCTCGGAGATCAGCTTCGTGGAGAGCTGGTGGTGGAACTCACGGCGTGCATCGGTGACCTTGGCGTGGGCGCGGGCGACCTTCAGGCGGGCCTTGGCGCGGTTCTTTGATCCCTTCTGCTTGCGGGACAGTTCCTTCTGGGCCTTCTTCAGCTTCTTCTCCGCGCGCCGCAGGAAGCGCGGAGAGTCGATCTTCGTGCCGTCGGACAGGACCGCGATGGGGGTCCCCCCGCGCGAGCGGAGCCGAGCGTGGGGGAGGGTGAGGCCGAGATCGATGCCGATGGTGCGGTCGGTTTCGGGCATCCGGGCCGCGTCGGCGGCGGAGTCGGTGTCGATGACGAAGGAGGCGACATACCTGCCGGCCGCGTCCTTGATGACGGTGACGGAGGTGGGGGTGGTGGGCAGCGTGCGGGACCATTTCACCTTCACCTCACCGATCTTCGGCAGGCTCAGACGGCCACTGCCGGTGATGTTCCAGCGGGCGTTGGCGGTGAACCGGATCGACTGCCGGGCGTCCTTGCGGGACTTGAAGCGGGGCGGACCGGTCCTGGGACCCTTGCGGGTGCCCTTGAGGGAGGCGAAGAAGTTGCGGTACGCGGTGTCGGCGTCCCGCAGGGACTGCTGGAGCACCACTGCGGAGACCTCGCCCAGCCAGGACCGCTCGGCTGTCCGCTTGGCCTCGGTGATCAGGCGCACGGACAGCTGACCGGCCGTCGGGAACGGCTGCTCTGCCTTACGGGCGTCTTCACGGGCGCGGACCACGTCGTTGAACACGACACGGGCGCACCCGAACGCCTTCGCCAACGCGATCTGCTGGCCGGCGTCCGGGTACAACCTGAAGGCGTACCTGAGCTGCATGACTGTCACCCTACAAACTTGGGTTATGGGTGAGATGTGGCGATCGGTGTGTACGGACTTCGAGTGCGACCTGGTGGAGTTCAACGGCGAGACCAACCACGTCCACCTGCTGGTGAACTTCCCGCCCAAGGTCGCCGTCACCAAACTGGTCAACTCCCTCAAGGGCGTCTCCCCCCCCCGCCG
Organism: Streptomyces sp. NPDC050619; assembly: GCF_040654815.1. Lineage (NCBI taxonomy): Bacteria > Bacillati > Actinomycetota > Actinomycetes > Kitasatosporales > Streptomycetaceae > Streptomyces > Streptomyces sp. NPDC050619. The sequence continues at coordinate 395,656 of NZ_JBFAIR010000003.1, forward strand.
CCTGCGCCTGGGGGCACCTCCCGGCCGAAGGCTGGGGGAGAGTTCCCCGACCTGATGCGCCACTACTGGCGGGCCAACAAGCTCTGATCCGGGTCCTATTTCGCTGGAACCGTCGGTGGCGCCCCGATCACGATTGTTGTGGTCGTGGGCGGGAGGCCCGAGGGAGATGTCGCTGGAGCCACGGCTGATCGTGGGGTGCCGGAGCTGACGGCCCGGGTGGTGCGGGCTGCGTTCCCGAAGGGGACGATGGCGGTGCGGGTTCGGGAGGCGTTGGGCCCGCTGTTTGAGGATGAGGCGTTCGCCGGGGCGTTTGCCGTCCGGGGACGTCCGGCTGTCTCGCCGGGGGCGTTGGCTTTGGTATCGGTGTTGCAGTACGCGGAGGGGCTGACCGATCGACAGGCCGCTGACCAGGTACGGGCCCGGATTGACTGGAAGTTTCTGCTCGGCCTGGAGCTGGACGATCCCGGGTTCGAAGCTTCCGTGCTGAGCCTGTTCCGTTCCCGTCTCATTGAGCACGGACTGGAACAGGCGACGCTGGAGCTGGTGCTGGAACGCCTGCGCGGGCTGGGCCTGCTGAAGGCCGGTGGTCGGCAGCGGACCGATTCGACGCATGTGCTGGCGGCGGTGCGGACGCTGAACAGGATGGAGTTGGTCGGCGAGACGCTGCGGGCCGCACTGGAGGCGCTGGCGGTCGCGGCCCCGGCGTGGTTGTCCGGCCTGGTCACGGCCGAGTGGGCCGAGCGCTACGCGCCGCGCGTGGACGACTACCGCTTCCCCAAGGGCGAAGAGGTCCGTGAACAGTGGTCTGAGCAGGTTGGGCGGGACGGATTCGTCCTGCTGGAGGGCAAGGATCTCCCGCCGGTTCATCACCGGTTGTGCTCGCCCTATGGCACCGATGCTGGTTACGGGATCAAGCGTGGCTCGGGCTGGACCGGCTACAAGGCGCATCTGACCGAGACCTGCGAGCCGGATGCGCCGCACGTGATCACGCAGGTGGCCAGCACCAATGCCGTGGTGGCCGACACGGAGATGACCGAACCGGTCCACCCAGACCCGAGAGGATCAGGGCTTCTCCCTCGCCGACTTCACCATCGGCTGGGACAACGAGAGCGCCATCTGTCCAGGCGGGCACCGAAGTTTCGAGTGGTGGGAACAGAAACACCACCGCAATGGCACTCCGGTCCTCAAGGTGTTTTTCTCCGCCGAGCACTGCCGCCCCTGGCCGAAGCAGACGTCGTGCACCAAGCCCCTCTCCGGCCGCTGGGGCAGGGGCATCACCTTCCTGCCCCGCGAACGGCACGAGGCCCTCGAAGCCGTCCGCCAGGCCCAGGAGAGCGACAATTGAAAGAACCGTTACGCGATCCGGGCCGGGGTCGAAGGCACGATCTCCCAGGCCGTGCGTGTCACCGGCCTACGCCGCACCCGCTACCGCGATCTACCCGCGACCCGCCTCGGTCACGTCTTCGCCGCCACTGCGATCAACCTCATCCGCATCGACCGATGGCTGACCGGCACCCCACTCGGCGGCACCCGCACCTCCCGCCTCGAAGCTCTGATGCTCGCGGCCTGACCACCCGAATCACGCATTCATCAGCAGAGTCCTGAAGGCCGATGCACTGCGAATAAATTCCGGTAGCGGCGTCAGACGTACAGCTTGTCGAGGAAGGCGGCGAGATTGCCCGTCGTCCTGGCTATCTGCTCCTCCAGCGTGAGGCTCTCCTCGAAGCGGGTGCCGGTCTCGGGGAGCTTCTTGCCGCGGACGTAGAGGGAACAGGCGAGGTCGGTGCACATGTACAGACCGACCGAGTTGCCCTCGCGGCCGGCCGCGCCCGTCTTGCGGGCCGTCATCAGCGAGACTCCGCCTCCCGGATGGGTGGTCAGGCACAGCGAACACATGCTGCGGTGCAGGAACCCGCGCCGCGAGGACGGGAAACGCAGCGTCACGCCGACCGGCCGCCCCTCCCGTTCGGTGACCAGATAACTGCGGTCGGGAGCTCCCGGATCCCGCCAGCCCAGGAAGTCCAGGTCGGCCCAGGGGCGTTGGTCGAGATCCCGGGGCAGGGCCAGGCGTTTTGCCTCTCCCTTCGAGCAGTTGACAAAGGAGTTGCGAATGTCCTGCTCGTCGAGTGATCTCATGGGGAGCCTCCTGGGTGGCCACGGAAAAGAAACCTAGGGGCACTAGGCACACGGCTAGGGTAGGCAGCCCGTTGAGGAGAGACCAGTGGATTTCGGGGACGTCGGATCGCCGCGGGCGCGGGCAGCGCTGCTCCATGTGGCGGCTGTCTCGGAGGGGCCGCCTGTAGCCCCTGATCTGCGCATCACGCTGAACTTCCACCCGGACCGGCTGGTGCGCGAACTGCCCATCCTGCACGCGCTGGCCCAGGACGGCACGTATCACTCGCAGTTCGTCACGGGCACCAGCAACGGCGGCCTCACCGCGCGTCCCGGCGGCGACCGCTGGCGCTGGGAGAGCCGGATCTTCGGCGGCGCCTACGACGACGCGGCCGCTCACGACCGGCCCGTGTACGGCGCGTTGAACTTCCGCCGCCAAGTGGTCGGTGCGGCCCCGCGGTTCGGCTCCTCACACTTCCGGCTGTCCGGTGCCGCGCTCGCCCGCGCCACCTTCTGCTATCCGGACAGCGCGGCCGAGCCGGGCGACTTCGGCGTCGCCGCCGGGATGTCCCTGATCGCGCTGGCCGAGACGGACGTACAGGACGCCCTCAACGACTACATCGAGGCCCAGGTCCACGCCGGTGTCGCCCTCGCCCGGGACGTGGAGGCGCTCGTCCTCGACGCGAGTTACCGCGGCACGCCCGTCGAGACGGCGGCCCGGCGCCTGCCCTGCCCCGTCGAGTGGCACCCCGGCTACCGGCTCACCGTGGCGGAACTGCGCCGCCACGCGGACTACCGGGGCCAGGAGTACGCCGACCTGGGTGCCCGGATCGCCGAGGACGGCCGGATAGACCCGCGGATCATCGGCGACGCCGCCCGCACGGGGCGGTACGAGGTGCAGGACCTGAAGATGGTGTGGCACACCCTCGCCCGCTTCGGCGCCCCGGAAGGCGCGGGCACCGCCCGTTCCGACGGAGCGGTGGTCGGCGTCCGCGGCCACGTTCCGGGAGCGAGTACCCCCAGTGCGTAGGCGTGTGTATGCCGGCGTCCGCGGCCACGGTCCGCGCATGGCACCGGGCGTGCGGGACGCGTTCCGTACCCTGTACCGGGACCGCCCGCCGGACGCCGACGAGTCGGCCCCCGAGCTGTGGCTCAACGGGCTGGTGGAGACCGGGTGTTACGTGGAGGACCTGCATACGCGGCCGGCTTGATCGGGGAAGGGGTGGAGGAACAGGTGACGGACTCCATGGACGTGGCGGAGGCGGCGGATTCGGCGGAGGCGGCGGAGTCCTGGCGACGGGCGCGGCGCGTGCTGGAGAGCGCGCGCCTGGCGCCCGACGGGCTCGCCCGCCTCCGCCCGCTGTCCGGCGGCACGTACAACACCGTCGAGGAACTCCTCCTCACCGACGGCAGCCGTTACGTGCTGAAGGTCGCCCCTGCGGAGAGCACCCCGGCCCTGCGGTACGAGAGCCGACTGCTGATCTCCGAGGCGGAGTTCTACCGCGTGGCCGCCCAAGCCGCTGTCCCGGCGCCGCATGTCGTCGCCGTCGGCGGGGACGGCGACGTAGCGCATCTGCTGATGACGGCCTGCCCGGGGGAGCCCTGGGACGGCGAGCTCACCGAGGTCGAACGGACCTTCCTGCGTACGGAGTTGGGCCGTCAGGTGGCCCGGCTGCACCGCGTGACCGGGCCCGGCTTCGGCTATCCGTCCGGCGCCCTCGGTCCCCTCGCCGCCGACTGGCGGACCGCCTTCACCGCCATGACCGAGGCCATCCTGGCCGACGCCCGCCGCTACGGCGCCCGGCTGCCTCGCCCCGCGGACGAAGTGGCCCGGACGCTCCGGGCCGCCTCTCCCGCGCTGGACGAGGTCACTGTCCCGTGCCTGGTCCACTTCGACCTGTGGCCGGGGAACATCCTGGTGGACCGCCCGGTGGGGGAGGGGCCCCGGATCGGCGGACTCATCGACGGGGAGCGCATGTTCTGGGGGGATCCGCTCGCCGACTTCGTCTCCCTGGCGCTACTGGGGGACATACGGAAGGACGAGGCGTTCCTCGCGGGCTACCGGGAAGCCGGCGGCCGGGCCGAGTTCGACGTCCCGGCCCGCCTTCGCCTCGCCCTCTACCGCGCCTACCTGTACCTGATCATGCTCACCGAGACGATTCCCCGTGGGTTCGACGCCGGCCAGGCGCGTTGGGTCCAGGAGACGGTCGCCCCGGAACTCGTCGCGGCACTGGAGGAGATCGAGGAGCTGGCACCGGACAGGCGCTCGTAGCCGGATCCGGTCACTCCCTGACGGTAGCGGCGAAGACGACCGTGCCCGGCCCTGGAGGAGCGGACGGCGTACCGACGTTTCGCTGGTCATCGCGGAGGTACTCGCGTGTCGCCCGAATGACGCGACGGGAGCGCGAAGGGAGTACGCCGTGGTCGACCATCGCCATGAAACACCTGGCGAGAACGGTGATCCCGTTCCGCGGGACCTGCCCGACCAGCAGGTGAGCCCCGGCGAGGACCCGTGGGAGGTCGCTCCCGCGGAAGCGGAGGGCGGCGTGGCCGAGGAGTCCGACGAGACCGCCGCCGAGGTCCCCGACACCGACGAGGCGGGCACGGGCAGGCAGGGCGCCCCCCAATCGGGCACCGTGCACCCCGAGCATCCCGTACCGGACGAGTCCTCCGCCTGACCGCCTGACCGCCTGACCGCCTGGCCGTGGGTCCTGCCGGTCCTCAGCCGACCTTGTGGCCCTCCATCGGTTCCGTCCTCGCGCCGGCGCCCTCTTGCACGCCGTGGAGGAATTCCTCCAGCACATCGGTCGCCGTGTGCTCCGGACGCCAGCCGAGTTCCCTGCTGGCGCGCGTGCAGTCCATCAGGGGGAGCCGCAGGACCGCGTCGAAGAGATGCGGGGAGGCGGGTAGCAGGTGCAGGCCCCACGCGGCGGCGAGCGCCGAGCGGGCGGCCGTGCGCGGCATCCGTACCGGGCGGGCGCCGAGCATCTCACCCAGCAGCTCCGCGTCGACCGGCGGTTCGCCCGCCAGGTTGAAGGCGCCGTTGACGTTGGTGCGCAGGGCGAGACAGTACGCGTTCGCCGCGTCGTCGGTGTGCAGCGCCTGGACCCGCAGGCCCGGGATGTCGGGGAAGAACGGCAGCAGCTCCGGCCGCGCCAGCGGGCCCGGCAGGAAACGGCCGCCGAAGATGCGACGCTGCTCGCTCGCCGACGCCCGTTTGAAGAGGAAGGCCGGCCGCATCCGTACCACCCGGATCTCGGGCTGGTCGCGCTCGAAGGTGTCCAGGGCGCGCTCCAGATAGGCCTTCTCCCGGCAGTAGGCCGCGTCCGGCCAGCCGTGCGTCGGCCATGACTCGTCCACCGCGTGCCCCTTCGGCCCCGGGGAGTACGCGCCGACGGACGACGCGTGCACCAGCGTCGGCACGCCGGCCGCGGCCACCGCGTCGAACACTCGCATCGAGCCGAGCACGTTGGTGCGCCAGGTCGCCGCCGGGTCGTGCGTCGGCTGGAACGCCCAGGCCAGATGGACCACGGCGGTGGCGCCCTCGAACTCCCTGATGAGGTCGGCCTGGTCGGAGGCCAGGTCGACCGCCGACCACTCCGTCTTCGGGGGCGACCAGTCGGGGGTCCGGCGGGCCAGGCCCCGTACCGACCCGACCTTCGCGTCCTCGGAGAGGAGACGCACCACACTGGTGCCGACATTGCCGGTGGCGCCCGTCACGACGATTCTGCTGCCCGTTGAAGTGCTCACCTTCGGCTCCTTACGGCCGTGGGTCCGTGGAAAGTGCCCGAGTACCCGGCCGAAAGAAATGCACGCGCCCCACGGCAACCATCGGCCGGGAGATGATCACACGATGAGCGAGATGATGAGCGAGACAATGAGTGGGATCATCCTGATGTCCGACGCCCGGGTCGCCGCCGTTCCCATGGAGGAGTGCGGTGAACGCCTCGCGGACGTCCGCGGCTCCCTCCTGGTCGACGACCGCAAGCACAAGGACTCCCACGGCGCGGAGGTCCACCTGCGCCACGGCGTGCTCGACCGGCTGCTCAGGGCGCAGACCCTGCTGCCCGGGGGCCTGCGCCTGCTCTTCGTCGAGGGGTACCGTCCGCCGGCCCTCCAGCGGTCCTACTTCGAGAAGTACGCCGACGCACTGCGCGCCGGCCATCCGGACTGGTCAGCCGACCGAATCCGCACGGCGGCCAGCCGCTACGTCTCCCCACCTGAGATCGCCCCGCACTCCGCGGGCGCCGCCGTCGACCTGACACTGGCCGATCCCGACGGCCGCGAACTCGATCTCGGCACCCCCATGAACGCCAATCCGGAGGAGAGCGACGGCGCCTGCTACACCGCGGCGGCCCACATCAGCGACGCGGCCAGGGCCAACCGCGCCGTGCTGGGCGAGGCACTGAGCGCGGCCGGCCTCGTCAACTACCCCACCGAGTGGTGGCACTGGTCGTACGGAGACCGCTACTGGGCGCTGATGACCGGCGCACCCGCCGCTCTGTACGGGCCCAGGGAAAACAGCTCGACGAGCCTGACAGCTTGACGTCTTAGGACCTGTCCGGGCCGGTGTCCGGGGCGGCGAACGCGTTCACGCCCGTCCGTTGCGCCGACAGCTCCCACAGGCGGGCCGCCTGCCCGGGGTCGATCGCGTAGGCCTTGACGCCGGTGCGCTCGCCGTCGGCCGGTGCGGGCTCGGCGATGTCGCAGTCCTGGAGGTACACGCCGCCCAGGCCGTCCAGCCGGGTCGAGGTCGCCGCCCAGACCTGGGTGGCGGCGCCCTGCTCGGGAGTCTTCATGCCCTCCTGCGGGATCGGGTTGCCGTCCTCGTCGATCCAGCCGCTCGCCACCATCTCCGCCCTGGGCAGATGCCGCTGGAGGGGAGTGAGGATGCCGCCGGGGTGCAGCGAGAAGGCCCGCACGCCGCGGTCCCGGGCGAGCCGGTCGAGGTGGACGGCGAACAGGACGTTCGCCGTCTTGGCCTGCCCGTACGCCTCCCACTTGTCGTAGCCCCGCCGCCAGTCGATGTCGTCCCAGCGGACGCCGGCGAAGTGGTGTCCGCGCGATGACACGGAGACCACCCGGGCGCCGCCGGGCTCGATCGCCGGCCACAAGTGGTTGACCAGGGCGAAGTGGCCGAGGTGGTTCGTGGCGAACTGCGCCTCCCAGCCGGGCCCGACCCGGGTCTCGGGGCAGGCCATGATCCCGGCGTTGTTGATGACGAAGTCGATCGTGCGGCCCGAGGCGAGGAACCGCTCGGCGAAGGCGCGCACGCTGTCCAGGTCGCCGAGGTCCAGCGCGTCCACCTCGACCCCGTCGACACCGTCCAGTGCCTCGTGCGCGGCGGCGGCGCGGCGGGCGGGGACGACGACTCGGGCGCCGGCCTTGGTGAGCGCGCGGGTGGTCTCCAACCCGAGGCCCGAGTAGCCGCCGGTCACGAGCGCGAGTTTTCCGGTCAGGTCGATGCCGGCGAGGACGTCGTCGGCGGTGCTCCGGGCGCCGAAACCCGAGCCGATCCTGTGCTGTTCCGAGGGCATGGGTGCGGTGCTCATGGTCGCAACGCTACGAATTCGAGCGCTCTCGAAGTCAAGCCCGGGCCGCGGCGTGCGGGCCCGGGCATGAGAAAGCCCCGACCGGACGGGGGAATCACGGTCGGGGCGGCCAAAAGGTGGGCACGGATGGCGGTCGCCTCTCGGCGAAAGGCTCCACAGGGCTTCAGCCGAACGATCGTCCCTGTGGGCAATGGTTGAGGCCCGGGGACACTGTCCCATCCGCACCCACGACCTGTTCAACGGGCAACTACCCCTGGATGTTCCTCCGTTCAGCCCGTTACGGGGTGAGGCGCGTCACGGTCGTCGGGAGCCGACACGGTCTCCGTCCAGAGGTTCTCGGCCTGCAACAGCAGGGTCCCCAGGACGGCCGTCCGGGCGGCTCCGTGCGCGGCATGCTCCAGCAGGCCGTCCTGAAGCCTCTCGTGCAGCTCCCGCATCGCGTCTTCGACGCCACAGTCCTGACGTATGTCGGCGTGGGCGCCCAGCAGACGACGGCTCTCCGCGTGGCAGACGTCTCCGATCAGCTCCAGCAGCCGGGCGTACGAGCGCAGTACCGGGCCGTCGGGCGGTGTGGGCGTCCGGTCGGCGTCGGCCGCCACCGCCAGGGTCCGGGTCAGCGCCCTGATGTGTCCGGTGACGCGGCTCCAGCGTTCGTCCTCCGACTCGGCAGGGGTGGCGGCCTGCGGAACCCTGCGGACGGCGCGGATCGGGCGGGAAGCCAGCCGCAGGCTCTCCCGGCTCCAGCCGCGGGCCGACCGCAGCGCGTCCAGGCGCCGCTCCAGCCGTGCCGAGGCGTTCGACCAGCCGGCCGCGGACTGCGTGTCCCCATCGTCGTGCCGCAGGTCACCGGCGAGGCTGTGCAGCACGTCTCCCGCTTCCTGAGCGAGCGCCGCGAGGTTCTCGGGTACGTCCCGCAGGTGGATCGGCGGCAGAACGAGCGCGTTGACCGCGACCCCGATCACCGCGCCGAGCCCTGCCTGGCCCATGCGGTGCCCGACCGCCGACACCGTGACCGGGTCCGAGGTGAGAGTGAACAGCGCGGTCGTCGCCGCGTAGATGCCCTGGTCGCCGAAGCGGGGCGAGTTCGCGAGCAGCATCAGTACCGGTATCGACAGGGCCAGGGCCGCCAGGGTGTCGCCGGTGAGCGCCTGTGCCGCCGACGCCAGCAGCGAGCCCGCGCAGATCGCCGTGAACTGCTGCGCTGCCTGCCGCAGCGAGCTGTAGACGGTGGCCTGGACCAGCACGAGCGCCACCCAGGGCGCCATCAGGGCCATCGGGTCGCCCAGCCAGTCGCTCGCCACGAACCAGGCGAGCAGCGCCGCCGCCGCGGCCTTCAGCGACTGCACGACCAGATCGCGCTCCCGGCCGGGGCTTCGCCAGGCGGCCCGGGCGGCTCGGGCGGCTCGGTCGACGGCGTGCGCCTCCCGTCGTAGCGCATCGGCCGTCCGGGCACCACGGGCTCGTACCGCATCTGTCACTCGGATCATCCGGAGCGGGTATCCGCATCACCCGGCACGTCACGCCGTGGGGTGCGCCGCGATCGCCACCAAGCCCGTGCTCCAGCGAGGCGCTCCGCGACCGCCGCCAAGCACGTCGCCGCGGGGCACTCCGTCAGGATCGCCGCCCGTCCGCCACGACTCCCTCACCTCACGTACCACGTCAGGCGTTCGCCACTCGGTCCGGAGTCCGGCCCTGACGGGTCCAGGCCAGCAGTTCGTCCAGGGGCCACGTGGTGACCACGCGCTCCGCGGGCACCCCGCACTCCTCGGCCCGCGCACAACCGTGGATCTGCCAGTCCAGCTGGCCGGGCGCGTGCGCGTCGGTGTCGATCGAGAACAGCACGCCCGCCGCCACGGCCCGGCTCAGCAGCCGCCGCGGCGGATCGAGCCGCTCGGGCCGGCTGTTGATCTCCACGGCCGTCCCCGACTCGGCGCACGCGGCGAACACCTCGTCCGCGTCGAACTCCGACTCGGGCCGCCCCCGCCCCGTCACCAGCCGCCCGGTGCAGTGCCCGAGGACGTCGGCGTGCGGATCGCGTACGGCGGCCACCATGCGCCGGGTCATCGAGCGGGCGTCCATGCGCAGCTTGGAGTGCACGGACACCACCACGACGTCCACCCGCTCCAGCAGCTCCGGCTCCTGGTCGAGCGAGCCGTCGTCGAAGATGTCGCACTCGATGCCGGTGAGGAGGCGGAACGGCGCCCATGTCTCGTTGAGTTCCGCCACGACCTCCAACTGTCGGCGAAGCCGCTCGGGCGACAGGCCGCGGGCCACGGTGAGCCGCGGCGAATGGTCGGTCAGCGCCGCCCACTCGTGCCCCAGCTGCGCCGCCGCCCGGCCCATCTCCTCGATCGGGCTGCCGCCGTCCGACCAGTCGGAGTGCAGATGGCAGTCCCCGCGCAGCAAGGCCCGCAGCCGCTCGCCGCCCCGGGCGCGCGGCGCCGCGCCCTCGCCCTCCAACTGCTCCAGGTAGCCGGGCACCCGGCCGTCCAGCGACTCCCGCACCACCTGCGCCGTCTTCGGTCCGACGCCCTTGAGCGACTCCAGCGTCCCGGCGTCCGCCCGCTCACGCACCTCGCCCTCGGGCAGCGCGGTCAGCACCCGGGCCGCCGTACGGAAGGCGCGCACGCGGTACGTCGGCGCGAGGGACCGCTCCAGCAGGAAAGCGATCCGCTCCAGGGCCTCGACGGGATCCATCGCCACCTCCTCCTCCAGAGTTCCCCAGGGCCGGGGCCGTCGCGCGACGGGCGGGCGGTTTGTCCGGTACCCGGCCGGGTACTGCGATGCCTCATCACCCGCCCGCGCCCACGAGGAGGCCTGTCATGTCCGCTCCCACCGCATCGCGCAGCAAGGTGGCCGTGATCACCGGGGCCGACTCCGGGATCGGCAAGGCCACCGCCGTCCGCCTGGCCCGGGCGGGAATGGACATCGGCATCACCTGGCACAGCGACCTCAAGGGCGCCGAGGAGACCGCCGAGGAGGTCCGCGCCCACGGCCGGCGAGCCGCCGTGGGCCAGATGGACCTCACCCGGCTGCCCACCGCCGCCGGCACCGTCGACGAGCTCTGCGACCGGCTCGGCCGCGTCGACGTCCTGGTCAACAACGCCGGTACGGGCACCATGACGCCCTTCCTCGACCTGGAGCTCGACGACGTGCGCGAGGTCATCGAGGTCGATCTGATCGGGCCGTTCCTGTGCGGGCAGCGCGCGGCGCGGCACATGATCCGGCAGGGCGACGGCGGTCGGATCGTCAACGTGACCTCCGTCCACGAACACCAGCCCCTGGTCGGCGCCGCGCCGTACTGCGCGGCCAAGGGCGGCCTCGGCCTGCTCACCCAGGTCATGGCCCTGGAACTCGCCGAGCACGGCATCACCGTCAACGCGGTGGCGCCCGGCGAGATCGCCACGCCGATGACCGGCCAGGAGGACACCGACCCGCACACCGAGTACCGCCCCGGCGTCCCGCTCGGCCGGCCCGGCGACGCCCGCGAGGTCGCGGCGGTGATCGCCTTCCTCGCCGGCCCGGAAACCTCGTACGTCACCGGCGCGTCCTGGAGCGTGGACGGCGGCATGCTCCGGATGGGTCCGGAGGCCGGATCGCATCTGGCCAGCGACGACTGGCGGCGACCTTGAACGGACTCCCGTGAAGCATTGCCGGACACCGCCGCACCGAAGCCGATGCGGCCGTCGTCGACCCGCTGGCGGGCGAACGCACGCCTCTCCCTCTCGCGGGTTGCGTTCTACGCTCTATCCATGACCGAAATGTCGAGCCCGCACATCACCCACCCGCGGATCCTGGTGCTCGGGGTACAGCCGGGCACGCCGCCGTTCCGGATCGTGGAGATCGACGGCCAGGTCGTCGGTGAGGCGAAGGCCGTCACGGACGTGCTGGAGGCCGCCGCGGCCTTCGGCATCCAGGTCCACGACCTGGACGATCCGGAGATGGTCCGCTGGGTGGGCGGGGACAAGTTCACCTGGACCCGCCACTGACCGAGCGGGTCGGTCACCTCCGCCGGCCGGCGGCGCCGCTCACAACCAGCCCGGCCCGTCGCCACGGACCTCAGCTGTGCACCGCCCGGCTCAGCCGCCGGCCCAGCAGCAGATAGCCCACCAGGGCTCCGGCCGTGTTGAGGATGACGTCGTCGACGTCGAAGGCCCGTCCGGTGACCAGCGCGCCCTGCGCGAACTCCACCATCAGCATGACGATCGCGGTCAGCAGGAGCACCCGCAGGATCCCGCGCGTACGCGGTGCGACCACCGGCACCAGGATGCCGAACGGGACGCCCAGCAGCAGGTTTCCGCCGATCTGCCGGACGGCGTCCCGCAGCGCGGGCTGGTCCAGATAGGCCCGCAGGGTGCGCCCCGGATGCAGATTGGTGTGGGCCAGCGACTCCGAGGCGGGGGAGGGTCGCAGGGTCAGCCGGGCCAGTACGACGGCGAACGCCAGCATGAACGCGAAGGCACACACCATCGCCAGCAGGCGGACGAGGAAAGGCAGGAAGCGCCGCTCGCGTCGGGCCGGCCGTGACCCGCCCCCGGTCTTGTCGGACGTCTTCGACTTGGTGGCACGCAGGCGCAACGCGGCACGCGGACGTGAGGCTGCTTTGGCCATGCGGTCCTCCAGTTGTCAACTTCCCCGCGTCGTAAGGTGATTACCCCCGAACCCGCCGAGAATGCCGTCGCGCTGCCCCGGGTCGTATCCGCGGGCGTTTCTCTTCGTACGGCCGGGGCACTCCGGGCTGAGACCGCGCGCGCCGCCACCGCCCCCACCCGGGGCGGTGTTTGGATGGCGCGGAAACCGCGAAACCGGCATTTCGCCGCACGGGCGAGTGAGCGGACCCCGAGGAGGTGGCGCATGAATCCGCGCGCGACGCTCCTCGCCGTCGCCGAAGTCCTGGCCTGGTGGGCCCCACTCGCCGTGCTGTGGCTGGTTTTCATCAGCGGGGTGGACACGCTGGAGCTCGCGGTCGGCGCGGGCGCGGCCGGCCTCGCCGCGCTGGCGGCACGGGCCGCCCGGCGGGCGGTGACCGGACGGTGAACGGCTGGACGCTCGCGGCCACCGTCACGCTCGGCGGCGGCGTGGGAGCCACCCTGTGGGGCGTCGCCACCGGACCGCTGCGGCGCCGGGTCGTCGCACAGAACCTGTCCACCGCCCTGGCCTGTCCCGCGCTGCTGCTGCTCGCCGAGGGCTACGACCGCCCGTCCTACGTCGATCTCGCCCTGGTCCTCGCCCTGCTGGGCCCGGTCGGCACGCTCGTCTTCGCCCGGCTGCTCGCCGACGAACTGGCCGAGGACCCGCCACGTGCCTGGGCGGTGACCTACGCCGCCGCGGGCATCGGCGCGGCGGTCGTGCTGGTGCTGTGCGTGGCCACCGGACCGAGCCGGGCGATGGTCAAGCTGCTGGTCGTCGGGGCGCTGCTGATCGGCGGGAACATCGTGGCCTCGCGCGCCCTGTCCGGTGGATTCCGGGGGATCCGCCATGGCTGACGCGGTGATCGTCGTCGCGCTGCTGCTGGTCGCCGTGGCGGCGACCATGGCGGTCCTGGTCCGCGACCCGGTGCGCCAGGCCCTGGTCCTGGCCGTCCTCGGTGTCGTCCTCGCGGTGCTGTTCACCGTGCTCCAGGCGCCCGACGTCGGGTTGTCGCAGCTCGCGGTGGGCTCCGCCCTCACCCCGCTGTTGCTGCTGCTCACGGTCCGCAAGGTCAGACGGCGCGGTCAGAAAAGTGGACCGAAAAGCGGACCGAAGAGCGGACAGGACGGCGGTCGGCAAGGTGACCACAAGGAGGTACCCGGGCGGTGAACCAGCGCATCCGGCTCTGGCTCGTGGCCGTGGGAGGCGCGGGCCTGGCGGTCCTGCTCGTCGCCGCCTGCCTCGACCTCCCGGACTTCGGCGGCGACCGGCATCCCTACGGAGACCGGGCCGTGCGCGAAGCCCTCGCCCGGCACACCGCGAACACCGTCGCCTCCGTCAACTTCGACCAGCGCGCCTTCGACACCCTCGGCGAGATGACCATCCTCTTCGCGGCCGTCCTGGGCTGCGTGGTCCTGCTGCGGCAGACCCGCGACGAACACCGGGCCCGGCCCGAACCCGAGCCGGTGGCCCGCCCCGTACGCCGCTACGCCCTGATCGTCCTGCCCGTCGCCCTGCTCACCGGCCTGTACGTCATCGCGCACGGGCAGCTCAGCCCCGGCGGCGGCTTCCAGGGCGGCGTCGTCGCCGCGACCTCCCTGCACCTGCTCTACCTGGGCGCCGACTACCGCGCTCTGGAACGCATCCGCCCGGTCGGCCGCTACGAGGCCGGCGACGCGGTCGCCGCCTGCGCCTACCTCGTCACCGGCCTCGCCGGCCTGCTCGGCGGTACCGCCTTCCTCGCCAACACCCTGCTGCCGTACGGCACGTTCAACACGCTGTCCTCCGGCGGCACCGTGCCCCTGCTGAACGCGGCCATCGGCATGGAGGTCGCCTGCGCGGTCGTCGTGCTGCTCGCCCGCTTCCTGGACCAGGCCGTCGAGATCGAGGAAGAGATCGGGGAAGAGTTCGAGGAGGAGAGCGGGACATGACGCACGTCCTGCCGTACCTGGTCGCCGCATGGGTCTTCCTGGCCGGCTGCTACGGCCTCGCCACCAGCCGCAATCTGATCCACGCCGTCGGCTGCCTGTCCGTCTGCCAGGCCGCCACGTACGTCCTGCTGCTGGCCGTGGGCTACCGCGACGGCGCCACCGCGCCCGTTTTCTCCGACGTGCGGCCCGGCTCCAGGCCGGTCGTCGACCCCGTCGTGCAGGCGCTGGCGCTCACCGACGTCGTCGTCGGCGCCACCGTCACGGCGCTGCTGCTCGCCCTCGTGGTCCAGGTCGCCAAACGCCACGGCACCCTCGACCCCGACGAACTGACCGAGCTGCGCGGCTGATGAACGACCTGCTGCCGCTCCTGGTCGCCATGCCGCTGCTCGGGGCCGCCCTGCTGGTGGCCTGCGGCCGCCGCGTGCCCCGGCTCGTCGCCGAGTCCGTGGGCTGCGCCGTCGCGGGCGGCACGGCCGCGCTCGCGCTCGTGCTGCTCCTGAACTCCTCTCCCCCCATGGTCGAGTGGGCCGGCGGCTGGACGCCCGTGAACGACAGGAGCGTCGGCATCGTCCTCGTGGGGGACGGACCCGGCCTCGGCATGGCCGCGCTCGCCTCGCTGCTGACGCTGGCGGCCCTGGCGTACTCCTGGCACTACTTCGACGAACCGCCGCGCCGCCACGCCGGTTCGTTCCCGGCGCTGGTGCTGCTCTTCCAGGCGGGCATGTGCGGCTTCGCGGTCGCGGGCGACCTGTTCAACGCGTTCGTGTGGTTCGAGCTGATGAGCGTCGTCGCGTACGCGCTCACCGGCCACCGGATCGAGGAGGCCAGGGCCGTGCAGGGCGCCCTGACCTTCGGGGTCGTCAACTCCCTCGGCGCGTACGCGATGCTGATGGGCATCGGGCTGCTGTACGCCCGCACCGGCGAGCTGGCCATGACCCAGATCGGCCGGGGCCTCGACGCACACGGCGCGCCCGACACGCTCGTCCTCGCCGGCTTCGTCCTCGTCCTGACCGGCCTGCTGGTCAAGGCCGCCGCCGTGCCCTTCCACTTCTGGCTCCCGGACGCGCACGCCGTCGCACCCACGCCCGTGTGCATGCTGCTGTCCGGCGTCATGGTCGAACTCGGCGCGTACGGCGTGTGGCGCGTGTACGGCACCGTCTTCGCCGGGCCCGGCGGGGTCCCGGCCGCCGACTTCGAACGGGCGCTGCTGGTGCTCGGCGCGCTGACGGCGGCGGTCGGCGCGGTGATGTGCTGGTACCAGCGGCACATCAAGCGGCTGCTGGCGTACTCGACGATCGCCCACATAGGGCTGTTCCTCATCGGCATCGGCGTCCTCAAACCCGAGGCGGACGACGGGATCGCCCTGTACGTCCTGGGCCACGCGGGCGTGAAGGCCGCCCTGTTCGCCTGCGCCGGCATCCTCCTCGACCGCTACGGCAGCGTCGACGAGCACGCGCTGCACGGACGGGCCGGGGAACTGCGCGGCGTCGCCGTGCTGTTCGCCGTCGGAGCCCTGGGGCTGGCCGGGCTGCCGCCCTTCGGCACGGCCCTCGGCAAGTCCGTCACCGAGGAGGCCGTGGGCTGCCCGCTCACCGTGCTCTACGTCGTGGCGACCGCGATCACCGCCGGAGCGGTACTCCGGGTCGCCGCGCGGGTCTTCCTCGGCCTCGGGCCCGCACCCCGGGACGAGAACGCGTACGAGACGACCGGCACCGGCGAGCGGCCCGAGACCCGGCACCGGCTGGGCCGGATCCCGGACACCATGACGGCGGTTCCCGCGGTGCTGCTCGCCGGGGCGCTCGCCGTCGGCGTGGCACCCGGCTTCGCCGACGTCGTGGCGCACGCCGTGAACGAAGCCGGGTCCGGGGGCGCCGTGGTCGCACCCGTGCACTGGACCCCGGCCGGCATCCTGCTGGGCCTGGCCTCGACCCTGCTGGCCGGGGGCCTCGCCGCCCTCGCTGTCGCCCGCCCGAAGCTGCTCGCCGCACCGCAGTGGGCGCACCCGCTGCGGCGTCTGCAGTCCGGGCACGTCGGGGACTACGTGGCCTGGGTGCTGATCGGCACCACGGTGCTCGGCGCCCTCGCGCTGCCGGGGATCCTCGGCGCCTGATCAGCCGCCGTAGGTGACGCGCACCTCCTTGAAGCCGAGGGAACTCAACAGACCTTTCAGCATGCTCGTGGTGTTGCTCTCGGCCCGCTTGGTCAGCTCGCTCTTCTTCGCCGCGTCGCTGATGTGCCGTACCGCGAGCTTCTGCACCGCCTGTTCGCTGTTGGGGTTGTCCGAGAAGAGGTCGCCGAGGCGGTCGAGGAGACCGCGCTGTTTGGAGACGGCGTAGGAACGGTCGGCGTCCAGGGTGGCCTTGCCGAGTCGGGCGTGCGGCAGGCGCAAGGTGGCGGACGTGCGGTCGTCGTTGACCGTCACGTCGTTGTCGCCGACCTTGCCGAGGTCGACGTAGGCGTCGACGGTGCCCGCCCCGACGTACAGGGTGCGGGAGCCGCGGATCGCGTCGGGCAGGTACTTGGTGTCCTTCTCCAGGTCGACGACGATCTGGAAATTGCCGGACGCGGCGTCGTAACGGCTGATGTCCTGGATGGACTGGAGCAGTGCGGGACCCGAGCGGTCGTGCGTCTCGGTGCCGAACAGGTCCTTGAGGCCCGGCAGCACGCTCAGCCGGATCCCCGCGAAGAACACGACGAGCACCAGCACTACGGCGCTCACCGCCTTCGCCCAGCCGGGCATGCGCTTGGACACGCGCCTGATGGGAGTCGTCATGGCGACGGCCCTCCTTCCTACTGGACGAATGCCCCCTCAAAGGCCTTGCCAGACCGCCGCGTTGGCCGATTGGCACCGCTGACGGGGCAAGGGCGGCGCACTAGCGTGAAGTGACCCTCCCTTCCAGCGCGTCTGGAGACCCGATGAGCGCAGACAGCACCTCCCGGACCCAGTGCCCCATGCACCGCATCCCGCTCCCCGAGCCCGGGCCGCCCCGCCTGGGTACCCTGGCCACCGGCACCCCGGTCTGGCTGGTGACCCGGTACGCCGAAGTGCGGCAGGTGCTCATGGACCCCCGGTTCGACCGGAGTTCCCTGCACGCCGAGGGCGCCCCGCCGCTGCTCGTCGTACCGAACCTGCTGGACGCCCCGGAGAGTCTGCTCAATCAGGACGGACCCGCCCATCAGCGGCTGCGCGGCACGGTCCAGCGGGCGTTCACGCCCCGGGCGATCGCCCGCTGGCGGCCCTGGGTCGCCTCGGTGGTGGACACGCTCCTCGACGAGTTCGCCGAGCGGCCCCGACCGGCCGACATCGTCGAGGGGTTCACACGTGCCCTGCCGGTCGCGGTCGTCTCGCGTCTGATGGGGCTCGGCCATGCCGACTGGGAGCGCATCCGGTACTGGGCCGACCACGCCCTGTCCGGCGGCGCGCACACCGCCGAGGAAGTCGGCCTGGCCATGCGGGAGTTCGGTGCTTTCGCCGGTGACCTGGTGGTCGAGCGGCGGAAGGCTCCCGGCGACGAGCTGGTGAGCGCGCTGGTGGCGGCGGGCGACGAGCTCGGGATCGACGAACGGCAGCTGGTGAACCTGGTCTGCGGTCTGGTCGTGGCCGGACACGAGACGACGATGACGGCGCTCGGCAACATCGTCGTCCACCTCCTCACCGACGGGCGGGCGGCCTGGCCGCGCCTGGCCGAGGGCGAGGAGGCGGCGGCGACCGCGGTCGAGCAGCTGCTGCGGACGGTCCCGCTCAGCGAGGGACGGGTGCTGCCCGGCCTGATCCGCCGGGCCGTCGAGGACGCCGAGATCGGCGGAGTGACCATCCCGGCGGGCAGCGTGGTCGCCGTGCAGACCAACGCCGCCAACCGCGACCCCGAGGTCTTTCCGCCGGGAGCACCTGGAACCCCTGGAACACCTGGAACACCTGGAACACCGGGATCGCCCGGACAGCCCGGACAGCCCGGACAGCCCGGCCCGCCCGGCCCGGCCGACCTGTTCGCGCCTCTGCCTTCGCCCAGCGTGGTCTTCGGCGCCGGGCCCCACCACTGCCTGGGCGCCTGGCTCGCCCGGCTGGAACTCGGTCTCGCCCTGCACCGCCTGGCCGCCCGCTTCCCGGGGCTGCGCGCCGAGTTCACCCCTGACACGATCGAGTGGCGCGAGGGACAGATAACACGCAGTCCGCGACGACTGCCGGTGTCCTGGTGACGTTCGGGCCGAAACCCGTCAGTGCGGCTCGAGTTCGCGGTCGCCCGACGGCCGCGACCACCACACCCCCTCCCCGTGCGTGAGCCCGGGCAGCCGCAGCTCGATCTCGCGCACCCGCCGGGCCGGGAGCTCACCGGTGATCAGCCAGGCCGTGGCCCCGCCCGTGGTGCCGGTGAACTCGGCTCCGAGGGACGCCAGTTGAGCCGTGACCGGGGCCAGCGCGTCCAGCGGGACCTCCGCCTCGAAGGCGTGGTACGGCTCGTACAGCCGGGTCCCCGCCCGCTGAAGGGCCCGGCGCAGCACGATCGGGGTGAGTCCGCGGAAGTCGGCGGCGGTGCTGAGCGGCGCGCAGAAACCGGACCGGATCAGTGTGACCCGGTAGTCGGCGACGGACGCCCCGGACAGCCCGGTCGTCATGGTCGAGTGCACCGTCTCCTCGATGGCCTGATGGAAGGCGCGGGGGAGCGCGCCGAGTTCCGTCTCGTACGTGAACACCCCGCCGGAGCCGAACGGTCCCGGCTCGACCCGCAGACCGATCGTCGCCCAGTAGTGGGTGTGGTCGTGCCAGGGCATCTCGTCGAAGGCCTCGCCGACGCCGGCCGGCCGCTCCAGGAACCGGACGCGGCCCGGCTCGAAGTCGGCCTCGATGCCGAATTCCTGGACGAGCGTCGCAGCCAGCACCTCCATCTGGACCTCGCCGTACAGGAGCAGCGCGGTGGCGCCGGACGCCGCGGGGCGGGCGTGCATCAGCGGGTCCTGGTCGGCGAGCGCCAGCAGAGCGGAGCGCAGCGGCGCCGCCTGCTCGGGGCGGCGGGCCCGGACCAGGGTCTCCAGGGTCGGCGGCGCGAACTGCGGGGCCCGGTCGGTGAGTTCGCCGAGCCGGTCGCCCACCCGGATGCCGGGCACGCCGGTGAGGGCCGCGATGTTCCCCGCGGTGAGCGGCTCGGGCCGCCCGACGACATCGAGGCGGGTCACCCGCCCGCCGACCTCGGTGCTCCGGCCGTCGGCCTCGCGCCGCAGGAACCTCAAGGGCTGACGCCGGACGACCTCACCGTCGTACAGACGCAGATACGCGGTGCGCTCGCCGCCGGGACCGGGCCGCACGGCGAACACCGTGCCGCGTGGTGCCGAGTCCCCGGTCGCCGGGGGCGGCGGGATCAGCCGGGTCATGCCCTCGACGAGTTCGGCGACGCCCTGGCCGCCGAGGGCCGAGCCGAAGAAGACGGGATGGCACGAGCCGTCGGCGGTGCGGGCGGCGAGGGCGGCGCGCAGGTCGTCCGCGGTGGGCTCGGGGCCGTCCACGACCGCCGCCAGGATGTCCGGGTCCACCTCGGCGAGGGCTTCGGCCAGCCGTCGGTCGGCCGGCGGGACAGGCGTCACCCGCGCCTGCGCCGTGCCGATGCCCGTCACGTCCGTGAGCGGCACGACCTGCGGGGTCAGCTTGCGCCGGATGTCGGTGAGCAGGCTCTCGCAGCGGGCGCCCGCCCGGTCGATCTTGTTGACGAACACCAGCGTGGGCAGCCGCAGCCTGCGCAGGGTCCGCATCAGGACGCGCGTCTGTGCCTGTACGCCCTCCACGGCGGACAGCAGCAGCACCGCGCCGTCCAGGACCTCCAGGGCGCGTTCGACCTCGGCGATGAAGTCGGAGTGCCCCGGCGTGTCGATGAGGTTGATCTGGGTGTCGCCGACGGTGAAGGCGGCGACGGCGGAGCGGATGGTGATGCCGCGCTGCCGTTCGATCGCCCCGTCGTCGGTGCGGGTGTCACCGGCGTCGACGCTGCCGAGCCGGTCGATCGCGCCGTGGTCGAACAGCAGCCGCTCGGTGAGGCTGGTCTTACCGGCGTCGACGTGGGCCAGAATTCCGATGTTCAGGGTGTGCATGCGTGGTCGAGTCCTCAAGAACCGTCGTCCAGTAGGGGCGCTGGGAGATTCCGAGGAGTCGGCGCATGTGAGGTTTCCTGACGTGAGAGAACGACGTGAGAGAACGACGTGAGTGAACCGTGCGGGAACACGGGCACGTGGCCATCATGGCCCGCGCCCATGGACGCTCCGCAACCGGTTTTCGCCCGGCCCGTAGCATGAGGCCCGGCAGCCGGAATGATCACGCGAGGAGCGGACCGTGCGAGACATCGCCGTGTTCAGCGGGAGTGCCCATCCAGAGCTGGCTCAGGAGGTCTGCGCGCATCTCGGTGTGCCGCTCAGCCCCACCCGGGTCAGCCGGTTCGCGAACGACTGTCTGGAGGTACAGCTCCAGGCGAACTGCCGGGAACGGGACGTCTTCCTCATCCAGCCGCTGGTCAAGCCGGTCCAGGAGCACCTCGTGGAGCTGCTGCTGATGTGCGACGCGGCGCGCGGCGCGTCGGCCCGGCGGATCAGCGTCGTCATGCCGCACTACTCCTACGCCCGCTCCGACAAGAAGGACGAACCGCGTATCTCCCTGGGCGGGCGGCTGGTCGCGGACCTGATGGTGGCGGCGGGCGCGAGCCGGGTCCTGGCGATGACGCTGCACTCGCCGCAGGTCCACGGCTTCTTCTCGGTCCCGGTGGACCATCTGCACGCCCTGCGCGAGCTGGCCGCGCACTTCAGGCAGTACGACCTGACCCGCACCACCGTCGTCTCGCCGGACCTCGGCAACGCCAAGGAGGCCGCCGCGTTCGCCCGGATGCTCGGCGCCCAGGTGGCGGCCGGCGCCAAACAGCGGTTCGCGGACGACCGGGTGAGCATCAACTCCGTCATCGGCGAGGTCGCCGGACGGGACGTCATCGTGCTGGACGACGAGATCGCCAAGGGCAGCACCGTCCTCGAACTGCTCGACCGGCTGCGGGAGCTGGGGCCGCGCTCGATCCGGGTCGCCTGCACGCACGGACTGTTCGCGGACGGCGCGCTGAAGCGGATCGGCTCGCAGCCCGACGTCCTGGAGATCGTGTGCACCAACACCGTGCCGGTGTCCGAGGAGGAGCGCACGGACAAGCTGCGGATCCTGACCGTCGCCCCGGCGCTGGCCGAGGCCGTGCGCCGCATTCACAACGGTGAGTCCGTCAGCGCCCTGTTCGACGCGGCGCGACCCGAATGACGGGTGAGCCGGGCTCGGGCACGGTCATAACGAGCCGGACGCCGCCTCGGGCTGACCCAGGGCCGCGTCCAGCGTCGGCATCGGGGGCAGCAGCCGGGACAGACCGGTGACGCGCAGTACTCGCAGGGTGAGCGGATGCGTGCAGACCAGGAGCAGCTGCCCGCCCTGGTCGAGCACCCGGCCGCGGGCGCGGTGGAGCAGGCGCAGCCCGGAGCAGTCGAAGAACTCCACACCGCTGAGGTCGATCACCAGACGGGTGCCCGGCCGCCCCGTCACCCGGTCCAGATACGGGATGATCTCCATGGCCGCGGCGATGTCGATCTCCCCGTGGAACTCCAGCACCGTGTGACCCCGGTCCTGGTGGACACGTAGATGCCGGGTGAGCGGTGCGGGTTCCTGCTGCACGACGACATCGCCTCCAACCGGCTCCTCAAAGCGGCGGGGTTGCAGGGCAAATCCGTTCCTCGCCCTGCAAGTTACCCTCGATGGAGTGAATTGGAGCATGTTCGATTGACATATGTCTTCGAATTGGGGCGGACGTCTTAGGACAGGGCCTGCCAGGCCTTGGAGAGCGCCTGGCGGAACTGCTGGGCCTGGTGCGCCGAGAGGTCCCGCACCATCCGCTCCTCCAGCTCCCGTACGGGCTCCACGTAGCGCGCGAGCAGCTCGCGGCCCTCGTCGGTCAGCAGGATCAGCAGCTCGCGCCGATTGCGGGGGTTGCGCTCCCTGTGTACCAGCCCGCGACCTTCCAGTGACCGTACGAGATCGGCGATCGACTGGGCGGTGACGAACGAGTCGCGGGCCAGCTGGGCCGCCGACAGTCCGTCGTGTCGCTCCAGGACGGTGAGCGCGGTGTACTGGAGTGCGGTGATTCCAGCTGGTTTGACCAGCTCGTCCAGATGGGAGCGCACGACGAGCTCCACCTGCTTCACCATGTAGAGGAGCGACGGCGGCGCCTTGGTCGCCTGTGTGTCCAGCATGAGTTAACCCTAGAGCATTGACAGGAAACCTGTCTGTAAAGAGACTGCGAACCAACAGGAATCCTGTTGATTGAAATCTTGGCAATGACGCTGAGGAGTGGTGATGACCACCTTCGAGATCGAACCCGGACAGCTGTTCATCGGGGGGCAGTGGCTCGAGGCCGCCGACGGAGCGCGCACCGAGGTGGTCGACCCGTCCCGGGGCGCGGTCGTCACCACCGTCGCGGAGGCGGGCGCCGCCGACGTGGACGCCGCCGTACGCGCCGCCCGTGCGGCCTTCGACGGCGGCACCTGGTCCGGGCTGAGCGGACGTGAGCGGGGCAGGGTGCTGCACCGCGTCTCCGAGCTGATCCGTGAGCACGCCGAGGAGATCGCCGAGCTGGAGAGCCTGGACGTCGGCAAGCCGATCTCCCTGTGCCGGCCGGTCGACGTGCTGACCGCGGCCGACGAGTACGAGTACAACGCCGCCCTCGCCCAGACCCTCGACGGCGCAACCCGGGACACCCCGATGAACGCGCTGGCCTACACCCGGCGCGGCCCGCTCGGCGTGGTCGCCGCGATCACCCCCTTCAACTTCCCGCTGGTCCTCTCCAGCTCGAAGCTCGCCCCCGCCCTCGCGGCCGGCAACACGGTCGTGCACAAGCCGGCCGACGAGACCCCGCTCAGCGCCCTGTACATGGCCCGGCTGCTCCAGAAGGCCGGAGTCCCGGACGGCGTCGTCAACGTCGTCACCGGCATGGGCCCGGTCGCCGGCGAGGCGCTGCTGAGGCATCCCGGCGTCGACAAGGTCGCCTTCACCGGCTCCACCGCGGTCGGCCGGCACGCCGCGAGCGTGGCCGGCGAGGCGCTCAAGCCCGTCACGATGGAGCTCGGCGGCAACGCGGCCCACGTCGTCTTCGAGGACGCCGATCTGGAGAAGGCGGTCGGCGCGGTCATCAAGGGCTTCGTCTTCAACACCGGACAGTTCTGCATGGGCGGACCCCGGCTGCTCGTGGCGCGCTCGGTGTACAGCACCCTGCTGGGCATCCTCGCCGACGCCGTCCCCGGCGTGCCGCTCGGCGATCCCCGGCGGCCCGAGACGGTCGTCGGGCCGATGGCGGGGGAGAAGCACCTGAGGAAGGTCGAGGAGTACGTCGACCTGGCCCGCAAGGAGGGCGGCCGCATCGTCTGCGGCGGCGAACGCCTCGACCTCGACGGAGGCTACTACTACAAGCCGACCGTGATCGCCGACCTGCCGAACGACTCCCGCGTCGTCCAGGAGGAGATCTTCGGACCGGTCCTCACCGTGCAGCCCTTCGACTCCGAGGACGAAGCCGTCGAACTCGCCAACTCCACGCCGTACGGCCTGGCGTCCGGCGTCCAGACGACGAACCTCGCCCGCGCGCACCGCATCGCCGACCGGATCCAGGCGGGCATCGTCTGGATCAACGACTGGGCGATGCTCGACCCGGCCATCCCGTTCGGCGGGGTCAAGGACTCCGGCTTCGGCCGCGAGTACGGGCCCGAGGCGCTCGCCGCCTACACCAAGGTCAAGTCCGTCGTCGTCTCGCTCGACTGAGCGCGCCTTTCAAGGAGTTCCCGCGATGTCCCTCACCACCCGCGCCGCCGTCGTCGAGTCCGGCGGAGCGCCCTTCACCCTCGCCGACGTCGTCCTCGACGAGCCCGCACCGCACGAGGCGGTCGTCCGTATGGTGGCAACCGGCCTGTGCCACACCGACCTCGGCGTGGCGAGCGGCGGACTGCCCTTCCCCCTCCCCGGAGTTCTGGGGCATGAGGGCGCGGGCGTCGTGGAGGCCGTCGGCTCCGCCGTCACCGGCGTCGCGCCCGGCGACCACGTCGTCCTGTCCTTCACCTCCTGCGGCGACTGCCGCAACTGCCGTGGCGGTCACCCCGCGTACTGCGCCACCTGGCTGCCGCTCAACCTCATCGGCGGTCGCCGGGCCGACGGCACCAGCACCATCAGCCGCGACGGCGAGCCGCTCGGCGGTCACTTCTTCGGCCAGTCCTCGTTCGCCGAGCGGGCCCTGGTGGACGAGCGCAGCCTGGTCAAGGTCGACCCCGACGTACCGCTGGAGTCGATCGCCCCGCTGGGCTGCGGTGTACAGACCGGAGTCGGCGCCGTCTGGAACGTACTGAAGCCGGCCACCGGCTCAGCGGTCGTCGTCCTCGGCGCCGGAGCCGTAGGCCTGTCGGCGGTCATGGCCGCCGCGCTCAGCCCGGCGAGCACGATCGTCGCCGTCGACAAGGTCGGCGAACGCCTGTCGCTGGCCCGGGAGCTGGGTGCCACCCACACCGTCAACGCCGGCGAGGCCGATCTCGGGGAGACCATCGCGGAGATCACCGGCGGCCAGGGCGCGGACGGCGTGGTGGAGACCACGGGCAGTGTCGCCGTCCTGCGCCAGGGCGTCGACGCGCTCGGCGCCCGCGGCACGCTCGTCGTGGTCGGCGCCCCGCCGTTCGGCAGTGAAGTCGCCCTGGACGTCAACGGGCTGCTCGGCGGCAAGCGGGTCGTCGGCCTCACCCTCGGCGACGCCGAGACGCAGACCTTCATCCCCGCCCTGGTCCAGCTGGTGAAGGAGGGGCGCCTGCCGTTGCACCGCCTGATCAGCACCTATCCGTTCGCGGACATCGACCAGGCGGTGCGGGACATGCGCGCGGGCAAGGCGATCAAGCCCGTGCTCACTTTCTGACCCCTCGGGTCAGTCGACCGTGAGGACCAGCTTGCCCGTGGTCCGGCCGGTGCCGCCCAGCGCATGCGCCTCGGCGGCATCGGCCAGCGGGAAGGTACCCGCGATCGTGGCGCGCAGCTTGCCCCGCTCGACGAGGTCCACGATCGTCTTCATCCCGGCCCGGTCGGCGTCGACGAGCATGCGCAGGGCCCGCACACCCAGCCGCTTCGCCTCCTCGTAGAAGTCGTCCGGGCCGACCGGCAGGATCGATACCACGAGCCCGCCCGGTCGCAGCACGCGCAGCGAGCGCAGGGAGGTCTCGCGGCCGATCGTGTCCAGCACGACGTCGACGTCCTTCACGGCCTCGGCGAAGTCCGTCTCCCGGTAGTCGATCGCCTCGTCCACGCCGATCTCGCGCAGGAAGTCGTGCTTGCCCGCGCTCGCCGTGCCGATCACATGCGCGCCCCGCGCCTTGGCGATCTGCACGGCCACGTGTCCGACCCCGCCGGCCGCCGCGTGGATCAGCACGCGCTGACCCGGCTGGAGGTCGGCGTTCTCGACCAGGGCCTGCCACGCGGTCAGGGAGACCAGCGGCAGCGCGGCCGCCTGCGTGTGGTCGATCATGGACGGCTTGTGCACGAGAGCGCGGGCCGGAGCGATGACGTACTCGGCGTGCGATCCGTGGCCGAACGGGTACGGCAGCATGCCGAAGACCTCGTCGCCGGGCCGGAACGCGGCCACGCCGATGCCGACCTCCTCGACCACGCCGGAGACGTCCCAGCCGAGCACGAAGGGCGGCTCGCCGAGGAAGCCACCGGTCTCGCGGTGCTTCCAGTCGGTGGGGTTGACCCCGGCGGCGCGAACCCGGACCAACACCTGGTTCGGACGCGGCTTCGGACGCTCCACCCGCACTTCCTCGAGGACCTCGGGACCGCCCAGGACGTCCTGGCTGATGGCTCGCATCGTGTTCACAGTGCTCATGGTGAACCAGCCTGCCCGGAATCGCCCGTCCGGGAAATGGCATGATTGCCAAGCTTCGATAAGATCTTGCCATGGATGATGCGGAGCGGCGGGTCGAGCGGGTGGAGCGGGTCGTGGTGCTGGCCCTGGACGGCGTGTACCCCTTCGAACTCGGCATCCCCAGCAGGATCCTCGGCGCGGCCGACGGCCGGTACGAGGTGCTGACGTGCACCGTCGACGGTCAACCCGTGCGCACCAACGCGGACTTCGGCATCACCGTCGACCATGGCCCCGAGGCCCTCGCCACCGCCGACACGGTGGTGATCGCGCCCATCTCGCCGTCCCGGGTGACCGCCGACCTCCCGGACGAGATCCTCGCCGCCCTCGCCTTCATTCGCCCCGACGCGCGCATCGTCTCCATCTGCACCGGCGCCTTCGTCCTCGCGGCGGCCGGGCTCCTGGACGGCCGCAAGGCCACCACCCACTGGCAGCTCGCCGACCGGTTCAAGCGCATGTTCCCGCACCTCGCCCTCGACCCGGACGTCCTCTTCGTCGACGACGGCCGGATCCTCACCTCGGCGGGAGCCGCCTCCGGCGTGGACGTCTGCCTGCACGTCGTCCGCCAGGACCACGGCAGCGAACTGGCCAACACGGTCGCCCGGCGCTGCGTGGTCCCGCCGTTCCGGGACGGCGGCCAGGCGCAGTACATCGAGCAGCCGGTCCCGGAGCGGGGCGGCGCGAGCACGGCAGCGACCCGTGCCTGGGCCATGGAACGCCTCGGCGAACCCCTGACCCTGGCGGACCTCGCCGGCCACGCCCGGATGAGCCTGCGCACCTTCGCCCGCCGCTTCAACGACGAGACCGGCCTCAGCCCCGGCCGCTGGCTCATCCAGCAGCGCATCGCCCGGGCCCGGCACCTGCTGGAGTCCAGCGACCTGCCCGTGGACCAGATCGCCGGCCGCGTCGGCTTCGCCACGGGCGCCTCCCTGCGCCAGCACCTGCACGCCGCGATCGGGGTCTCGCCACAGGCCTACCGGCGGACGTTCCAAGCTGCGGGCGCCCGCTGAACGCTCTGTTCCCTCACCGGCTCGCGTGCAGGGCGACCAGCAACTGCCAGACCTGGTCGGCGATGTCGCCGGCGTCGGCTTCGAGGAGGCCGTGCAGCCAGTCGGCGAGGACTCCGGCGAAGGTGGCGGCGACGGCCGAGGCGACCAGCGGGGCGTCGGCCGCGCCCGCCAGTTGGCGTTCGCGCAGGCTGTAGGCGCGCAGATCCCGGTGCAGCACCCGGCCGAGGGGGCCGCCGCCGCCCGGGCTCAGCAGCACGCGGTACAGCGCGGCGCGCGGGGCGAGCGAGGCGAAGAACTCCGCCAGCGCGGGCGGCGCGTGCACCGGATCGGGCCGGCCGCGCCAGGCGTGCAGCGCCTCCACTGCCTCGCGTACGACGTCCGCGCACGCATCGACCGCCAGGGCCTCCAGGTCGGCGTAGTGGACGTAGAAAGTGGCCCGACCGACCCCCGCCCGGCGGGCCAGCGCGGCCACACCGACCTCCGACAGGGGCCGTTCGGCGCACTCGTCGAACAGGGCCCTGCGCAGCCGCGCCCGGGTGCGCGCGGCCCGCGGGTCCTCGGGCCCGCCGCGGTTCACCGCGCGAGCAGGACGGCGCCCAGGGCGAGCGCGCCGGGCAGGGCCTGCGCGAACAGGATGCGAGGGTTGGCGGTGGCGGCGCCGTAGCCACCGGCGACCACGACGCAGCACAGGAAGAACACCTGGACGCGGAAACCGGTGGGATCGGCGGCGATCAGCCCCCAGACCAGGCCCGCCGCGAGGAACCCGTTGTACAGCCCCTGGTTGGCGGCCATCGGCGCGGTCGCCCGGGCCATCTCCCGATCGAACCCGTGCAGCGCCCGGCCGGGCTTCCTCTGCCACAGGAACATCTCCAACACCAGGATGTAGGCGTGCAGAGCGGCCACGAGGCCGACCAGTAGGGCCGCCAGGGTTTCCATGAGCTTCCTCTGTTTATTGGACAGGTGTCTACCATAGCAAGACATCTGTCCAGCAAGTGGCTCGTCGCCTGCAGCGCGGGGTTGTTCGCCGAGGACGGCGGCACCCGGGACGTGAGCATCAACGTCGACTGGCCGCGGGAGCACGGAGCGGCGTCGTTCGCGACGGCCCTCGAAGACCCGGCACGGCTCGTGCTGGTGGCGGACCGCGGCGGGCAGGTGGTCGGACACCTGATGGGTTCCGTGACCGAGCCGACGGCCATGCGGCCGGTCAAGTCCGCCACGCTGATCAGCATGTACGTCCGCCCTGCCCACCGGCGAGCCCGCGCCGGGGCCCGGCTGGTGGAGGAGTTCCTCGCCTGGGCCGGGGCGCGGGGCGCCGGACTGGCGGAGGTGACCGCCTACTCGGCCAACACGGACGCGATCCGCTTCTACGAGCGGCACGGTTTCGGGCCGCGCTCGCTCACGCTGGGGCGACCGCTCCGGGGCGAGGAGCAGGACAAGCCGTAGGCAGGACGGCTGGTCGCCGACTGAATCGGCCGGGCCGGGATATCCGCAAGGGAGAGGGCGCGGGGCACGACCCCGCGCCCCGGACCCTTCGGAGGAGACATGGCCTTGGTGAAAGCGGGCGTCGTCGTGCTCGACTGCGCCGAGCCCGAGAAGATCGCGGTGTTCTACAAAGAGCTGCTGGACGCCGAGCAGACGCACGAGAGTGCCAACCGGGTGGAGATCAGGGGCGCCGACGGGATCCGGCTGGCGTTCCGCCGAGATGCTAACGCGACGCCGCCGAGCTGGCCCCGCCCCGAGAACGCCCTCCAGGCCCACCTGGACTTCGTGGTGGAGGACCTGGACGAGGCGGAGCGCAAGGTCGTCGGGCTCGGCGGGCGCCCCCTGGAGACGAAGGAATCCGCCGGGCCGTACGAGGAACGCGGTTACGCCGACCCGGCCGGTCACTCCTTCACCCTGCGCCTCGTCCCTTCGAGCGCGCCCAAGCAGGGCTGAGGAACGAGGTCAGTCCCGGCCGCCCTTCTCACCGGTCGGCCAGACGCCCGTGGAGCGCTCGATGGCCTTCGCGCCCGTGCGGTCC
Organism: Streptomyces sp. NPDC050619; assembly: GCF_040654815.1. NCBI lineage: Bacteria > Bacillati > Actinomycetota > Actinomycetes > Kitasatosporales > Streptomycetaceae > Streptomyces > Streptomyces sp. NPDC050619. The sequence goes on from NZ_JBFAIR010000003.1 coordinate 424,846, forward strand.
ACCGCGCTGCGCACCACGGCGAAGATGGCACCCTGGACCGCGGCCGCGAACAGGATCTCCCCCCAGCCGCGGTCCCGGTCCAGCGCGTCGGGCGCGTCCTCCTCGTGCCGGATCGCCATCCACGTCTTGCGGAAGGCGAGCCCCGCCAGCGAACCGCTCACCCAGCCCAGCGCGAACCCGAGGGGCTTGTAGGCGAGGGGAAGGTGCAGTTTCTTCCGCTTGGTCTTGGCCATGTACGTCTCCTTCGTCGGTCAGGGCCGTCCCCGCTCCGGAACCTCCTCGGCCGGCGGTGGCGGCCCCGGCGGTGTCCCGTCGCCGAAGGGCCGGCCGCCCAGCTCCGCACGGTGATGCGGCGTCAGCCAGCCGGACAGATCGGGGCCGAGAGGCACGATGCCGGTGGGATTGATGCCGGTGTGCACCTGGTGGTAGTGCCGCTTGATGTGGTCGAAGTCGACGGTGTCACCGAAGCCCGGCGTCTGGTAGAGGTCGCGGACGTATGCCCACAGCACCTCGTTCTCGGTCAGCTTCCAGCGGTTGCACTTGAAGTGGCCGTGGTAGACGGCGTCGAAACGGACCAGCGTGGTGAACAGCCTGATGTCCGCCTCGGTGATCGTGTCGCCGACGAGATAGCGCTGCCGGGCCAGCCGGGGCGTCAGCAGCTCCAGGCGCCGGAAGACATCCGCGCACGCGGCCTCGTACTCCTCCTGGCCGGTGGCGAAGCCCGCCCGGTACACGCCGTTGTTCACGTCCTCGTAGATCTCCGCCATCAGCGCGTCGATCTCGTCGCGCCGCGCCCGCGGGTACAGATCGGGCGCCCCTGCGCGGTGCAGGGCCGTCCACTCGGTGGCGAGGTCCAGGGTGATCCGCTCGTAGTCGTTGGTGACCAGCTTCCCGCTGGGCACGTCCACGACCGCGGGCACGCTCACGCCGCCCGGGTAGTCGCTCTCCCGCCGGTCGTAGGCCTCGCTGAGGTAGCGGATGCCGAGGACGGGGTCGCGGCCCTCGGGGTCGAGGGTGAAACGCCAGCTGCGGTCGTCCTGGATCGGGTCGGCGATCGCGAGGGACAGGGCCTCCTCCAGGCCGAGGAGCCGCCGGGAGACCAGCGATCGGCTGGCCCACGGACAGGCACGGCTGACCACCAGACGGTAGCGGCCCGCCTCCACCGGCCAGTCGTCCCGGCCGTCCGCCGTGATCCGGTCCGTGAAGTGGCTCTTGGACCGCTTGAACGCCTTCCTGCCGTACGCGCTGTTGCCGTCGTGCGCGCTGCCCATGCTTCCTCCCTGTCGTGCGCCTGCCCTGGTGAACGCGTTCCCCGTTTTCCGCCGACGGCACGGTATGAGTCGTACCGACCGGGGCAGTCGGCGAAGGTGAGCGGGACATCCACGCACCGGGAATCGACGACTCGGGAATCGACGGCTCGGGAATCGAAGGATCAATCGACGAATCGGGAATCCACGAACGCCTCATCGACGAACGCGTCGTCCACGGACGGCAAGGCCGATCGCAGGACGCGCGTCACCGTGCTCGTGGCGCTCGCGGCCAACCTGGGTATGGCGGTCGCCAAGGCGGTCGGAGGCCTCGTCGCCGGCGCTGCTGTCGGAGGCCGCGCACTCCGTGGCCGACAGCATGAACGAGATCTTCCTGCTCGCCGCGCTGCGCCGCAGCCGCCGCCCGGCCGACCGGCGCCACCCCTTCGGCTACGGCAAGGAGCGGTTCTTCTGGTCGCTCCTCGCGGCCGTCGGGATCTTCGTGATGGGTGGCTGCTTCTCCTTCTTCCAGGGCTTCGAGGCCCTCAGGAACGGCACCGAGGAGAATCTCAGCGGTTACGTGGCGGGACTGATCGTCCTGGGCGTCGCCCTCCTCGCCGAGGGAACCTCACTGGTACGGGCCCTGTACCAGGCACGACGCCAGGGCGGGGGCGGGGACGGCCTGCGTGACCCGGCCCTGCGCACGGTCGTCGCCGAGGACGGCACGGCGGTGCTCGGCGTCACCCTCGCGATGACCGGCATGGCGCTGCACATGATCACCGGACAGGTCGGGTGGGAGGCGTCCGCCTCACTGGCGATCGGCGCGCTGCTCGTCTATGTGGCCTACCGGCTGGGACGCGAGGCACGGGACCAGTTGATCGGGGAAGCCGCCGACCCGGAGTCCAGCCGCAGGATCCGGACCCTGCTCGAAGCCCAGCCCGAGATCGACAGCGTGGAGGCGTTGTTCACGATGAAGACGGGGCTGGACGCATTCCTGGTCGCCGCCCGCATCGACCTGGTGCCCGGGATCGACAGCGAGCGGGTCGAGGAGGTCGCCGTGCGCATCAAGCGGTCCATCGCCGCCACGGTTCCTCAGACGGGCCAGATCTTCCTCGACGTGACCGACCGTCCGGCCGCGGAGGCACGAGAAAGCCCCGCCGCGACGGGGGAACGCGGCGGGGCCTGACGCTCGGGTGCCCGGCGGACGCGGGTCCATGCGTCCCCGGGCAAGAATTTTTTCGAGAGTGCTCAGCTCCCGTCCGAGGGCTCCAGAACGAAGACCGGAATCTCCCGGTCTGTCTTCTTCTGGTAGTCGGCATACGGCGGATACGCGGCGACGGCGTGCTCCCACCACTCGGCCTTCTCCGCCCCGGTCACCTCACGGGCCGTCATGTCCTGCTTCACCGGACCGTCCTGGAGTTCCACCTGCGGGTCGGCCTTCACGTTGAAGTACCAGACCGGGTGCTTGGGCGCCCCACCCAGGGAGGCGACCGCGGCGTACCGCCCCTCGTGCTCGACGCGCATCAGCGGTGTCTTGCGCAGCTTGCCGCTCTTGGCGCCTCGGGTGGTGAGGACGATCACGGGCATACCCGTGTCCATCAGGGTCGTTCCCTCGGTGCCGCCGGAGCTCTCGTACAGCTCCACCTGGTCGCGTACCCACTGCTGCGTGCTGGGTTCGTACTCGCCCTCAAGAGGCATTGGCATCCATCCCATCGTCGTCAACTACGTGTTGCTCGTACCAGTGTTTAACATCAGTACGAACGGGATTCATCCTTGCCTGTTTCCCCTGCGGCCACACGGCACAGTTGTGACCAAGCCGCATGACAGTCGCCGGCGTCGCCCGGCTCCGTCATGACGGACCCACCACCATCCGCACGGCCAGCACCGTGATCACGCCGCTCGACAGCAGTGCCGTCACCAGCCGTCCCCGCCGGCCCGTCAGCGCCCGGCCCAGCAGGGCGCCGCCCCCGGCGAGCAGCAACTGCCAGCTCGCGGACGCGGCGAAGGCCGCCAGGACGAACACCCCTTGTTCCAGGGGGCGTACGGCGTCCTCGGCGCGGGTGCCGAGCACCAGTGCCGCGAAGTAGATCACGGTGACGGGGTTGAGCAGGGTGATGCCGAGCAGCCCCAGATAGGCGCGAGCGGGGCTCGGGGGAGGCGGGTCGGAGCGGGTGGCGAGCCGGTGGCCGCGGTACCGGCGTACGGCGGTGACCGCGCCCAGGACCGCCAGCGCCATCAGCACCAGGGCGGAGACCCAGCGCAGCGGACCGAGCAGGGGCCGCAGCGTACCGGCGAGGGCGGAGCCGCCGAGCGTGGCCACCAGGGCATAGAGTCCGTCGGCGGTTGCGACGCCGAGCGCGGCACAGGCCCCGGTCCGCAGGGACGTACGTGCGGTGAGGGAGACCAGATAGGTGCCGACCGCGCCGACGGGTACGGCGATGCCGTAGCCCGCGAGCAGCCCCGCGACGAGCGCGGCGGTCACGAGCGTGGAAGCGTCGGCCTCCAGGGACGGCCGGGCTGCTGCTGGACGCGCACCGGAGGAACGGCGGTGGCGGTCGGCGGCAGCAGGGCATCGGTTTTCAGCATGGCCAGATCCTGCGGGCGGGGCCTGTGCCCCGACAACCGAATTTCCGAGGTGCGGTCGACGAACCGGTCCCGGCGGTGAACCCGGCCCCGTGATTGCCGGTCGCGCAGCGGCGATCTCCGGCCAGATCGCGCCCGTCACCGATCTGGCCGAACTTGCCGTCGCCCCATAGATGCCTCGGGCATCTAATGAAGGTCTGCACCACGCACTTCTTCGTCTGCGAGGTCTTCCATGACGGAAACGGAACCTGTCGCCTTCCCCCAGGACCGGACCTGCCCCTACCACCCGCCCACCGGCTACGACCCGCTGCGCGAGGCCCGGCCGCTGAGCCGGATCACTCTCTTCGACGGCCGCCCGGCCTGGCTCGTCAGCGGTCACGCCGCCGCCCGCGCCCTGCTGGCCGACCCGCGCCTGTCCAGCGACCGGACGCGGGCCGGCTTCCCCGCGCCCACGGCGCGCTTCGCCGGGGTGCTGAACCGGAAGAGCGCGCTGGTGGGCGTCGACGACCCCGAGCACCGCACCCAGCGGCGGATGATGATCCCCAGCTTCACGCTCAAACGCGCCACACAGCTGCGCCCGCGCATCCAGCAGGTCGTGGACGAACGGCTGGACGCAATGATCGCGCAGGGGCCGCCCGCCGAGCTGGTGACCGCCTTCGCGCTGCCCGTGCCGTCGACCGTCATCTGCGCGCTGCTCGGCGTCCCCTACGCCGACCACAACTTCTTCGAAGGACAGTCCCGGCGGCTGCTGCGCGGCCCGACGGCCGCCGACATCATGGACGCGCGCGACCAACTCGATACGTACTTCGATGAGTTGATCGACCGCAAACAGAAACAGCGGGAGCCCGACGACGGCGTACTGGACGAACTCGTCCACCGGCAGTTGCGGGACGGCGACCTCGACCGCGAGGAACTCATCGCCCTGGCGACCGTCCTGCTGGTCGCGGGCCATGAGACGACCGCCAACATGATCTCGTTGGGCGCCTACACCCTCCTCCAACACCCCGACCGCCTGGCCGAGTTGCGCGCCGACCCCGCGCTGCTGCCCACCGCGGTCGAGGAACTGATGCGGATGCTGTCGATCGCCGACGGGCTGCTGCGCATCGCCACCGAGGACATCGACGTGGCGGGCACGACGATCCACGCGGGCGACGGCGTCGTCTTCTCGACCTCGGTCATCAACCGCGACGAGACCGCCTACGCCGACCCCGACACACTGGACTGGCACCGGCCGGCCCGCCACCACGTCGCGTTCGGCTTCGGCATCCACCAGTGCCTCGGCCAGAACCTGGCCCGCGCCGAGCTGGAGATCGCCCTGCACACGCTCTTCGACCGGCTGCCCACGCTCCGCCTCGCCGCCCCGGCGGACGAGATCCCCTTCAAACCCGGCGACACCATCCAGGGGATGCTGGAACTCCCCGTGACCTGGTAAGAGGCTCCGGCCATGCACATCGACATCGACAAGGACGTCTGCATCGGCGCGGGCCAGTGCGCCCTGGCCGCCCCGGACGTCTTCACCCAGGACGACGACGGCTACAGCACCCTGCTGCCCGGCCGGGAGGACGGCGGCGGCGGCGACCCGATGGTGCGCGAGGCGGCCCGGGCCTGTCCCGTCTCCGCCATCACCGTGTCCGAGACCGTGCGCTGACCTCCGGCAGATCAAGGACACCGAGCCCGAGCCGACCGAGCCGCGCCGGGTCGGCGACGACGTCGTACGCCGTGATCCGCTCGCCCTCGACGGTCACGGTGAGGGCGAGCACCAGCCGTCCGTGCGGGGCGACGACGACGCCGACGTCGCCGTCGACCAGGGCGGCCACCGCGAACCGGGAGCGCTCGCGCAAGGCCACGGTCCCCTCCGCCATCGCCCGCGCCCCCCGCAGCTCGGGCGCCACCCCGGGCGGCAGGGCGGCCGGGTCGGCCCGCCGCACCACGTCGGGGGCCAGCACCTCCAGCAGCCCGTCGAGGTCACCGCCCCGCGCGGCGGCCAGAAACGCCTCGACCACCTGCCGGTGCCGGTCGAGGTCGGCACCCGGGACCGCGGGAGTGCCCCGGACCTTCTGCCGGGCCCGGCTGGCGAGCTTCTTCGCGGCCGGCCGGGAGCGGTCCACGACCTGGGCGATCCGGTCGAAGGGCACACCGAACAGGTCGTGCAGCACGAACGCGATCCGCTCGGCGGGCGCCAGCCGGTCGAGGACCACCAGCAGGGCGAGGCTCACGGAGTCGCCCAGTACGGCCGCCTCCTCGGGCGCGTTCGCGTCGGACGCCGCCGGGACCCGCGGGTCCTGGCCGTAGGGATCCTCCCGCCGGGACGCACGGGACCGCAGCAGGTCGAGGCAGATCCGGGAGACGACCGTCGTCAGCCAGCCCGCCAGGTTGTCGATGCCGTCGCCGCCCGTGCGGCTCAGCCGCAGCCAGGCCTCCTGAACGGCGTCCTCCGCCTCCTCGAAGGAGCCCAGCATGCGATGCGCCACCGCCCGCAGTTGTCCGCGATGCGCCTCGAAGCGCCGGGCCAGCTCGTCGTGGCCGTCCATCGGTCACCTCTCTCCGTCGTGCTCGGTCACCCCCCTGACGAACCCGACCCGATCGAGGTGACCGAGATGATCCTCCTGCACATCGACTCCAGCGCCGACACGGCCGACGACTCCGTCAGCAGGCGCCTGACCGACCTGTTCGCGACGACATGGCGCGCCCGCGACGGCTCGGCCGAACACCGCCACCGTGACCTGTGCGCCGACCCGGTGCCCGTGCTGACCCCGGCGTACACCGCCCTCGGCCGCCGCGTGGAACGCGAGGGCTTCGTCCCGCCTGCGAAGGTGCCGGCCCTGATCGAGAACGCCGCCGAGGAACGCGAGTGGGACCTCACGCTGCCCCTGATCACCGAACTGCTCGCGGCCGACACGGTGTTGCTCGGCGTACCGATGTACAACTTCGCGGTCCCCGCCGCACTGAAGGCGTGGATCGACCGTGTGACCTTCCCCGGCGCGTACACCGACGCCGACACCGGTGAGAACCTGCTGCGCGACACCCGCGTGGTCGTGCTCATGGCGCGCGGCGGGGGCTACGGCCCCGGCACCCCGCGCGAGTCCTTCGACTTCCAGACGCCGTACCTCACGGCCTACTTCGGCGATCTGGGGGTGGCGCCGGAGAACCTCCACCTCGTCGCGACCGAGCTGACCCTCGCCGGCCTCCTGCCGCACCTGGCGGGCCACGAGGACCTGGCGGCGGACTCCTTCGCCCAGGCATGCGCGGCGGTGACGGCGCTCGCCGCCACCTGACCTCAGCGGGACCCCAGCAGCAACCGGGCCGCCTCACGCGCCTCGGCGGCCGGGTGCGTGCTCCGGGTGATGCCCGCCGTGACCATGGCGCCCTCGGCGAGCAGGAACAGCGGCCCGGCCAGTGCGGCGGGCCGCCCCGCGCCGGTCACGAGCGAGGCGAGGTAGTCGCCGAACGCCCGCTTGTGCGCCCGGACCTGGGCGGCCACCAGGGAGGACGTCGCGCCCAGTTCGCCGTACGAATTGATCCACGCGCACCCGCGGAAGCCGTCCTCGCCGAACCACCCCTCCAGCCAGTCGAAGACCGCCAGGATCCGCCGCTCGGGCTCCACCTCGCGCTCCACGCACGCGGCGAGCCGGCCGCGCCAGCGTCCGTCCCGCCGCTCCAGATAGGCCTCGACCAGTTGCTCCTTCGCCGGGAAGAGCTGGTAGAGCCGCTTGAGCGAGACGCCCGAGGCGCCGCGGATCTCGTCCATGCCGACGGACTGGATGCCGCGCCCGTAGAACAGCTCCTCGGCGGCGTCCAGCACCCGCTCCCGGGCGACTGCGCTGTCCATGGGACGACCACTCCTTGACGCGAGAACGAGCGTTCTCCTACGGTAGCAGCCGCGCGGAGAACGTACGTTCTCCCCTCTTCGATCCGCCGCCGGAGGAGACCATGAACGACCGACCGCCCCTGCCGCCCTTCACCCGCGAGAGTGCCGCGCGGAAGGTCCAGGCCGCCGAGGACGCCTGGAACACCCGCGACCCGCACAAGGTGGCGCTCGCCTACACGCAGGACTCGGTGTGGCGCAACCGCGACACCTTCGTCACCGGCCGCGCGCGGATCGAGGAGTTCCTCACCGCGAAGTGGGCGCGCGAGCGGGAGTACGCGCTGCGCAAGGACCTGTGGGCATTCGACGGCAACCGCATCGCCGTCCGCTTCCAGTACGAGTGCCGGGACGCCGAGGGCCGGTGGTGGCGGTCGTACGGCAACGAGTTGTGGGAGTTCGACGAGCACGGGCTGATGAACCGGCGCGAGGCCGGCATCAACGACGTGGCCATCGAGGAGACGGAGCGGCGGATCTTCGGCCCGCGTCCGGAGGCCGAGCGCGGCCGGTCCTTCCCGCTCCGATAGGCCGCTTGAGTAGGGTTTCCTGGTGACCGAACAGGCCGAGCAGCCCTTCCTCTACGTGGTCGTCTGCGCCGCCGGGATCGCCGCGGACGTCAGCAAGCTGATCACCGTCGCCCAGGAACGCGACTGGGAGGTCGGCGTCATCGCGACGCCCGTCGCGATGAACGGCTTCTTCGACACCGCCGCCGTCGAGGCACAGACCGGCCGGCCGATCCGCTCGGCCTGGCGCAGCCCCGGCGACCCGCGTCCCTTCCCGCCGCCGGACGCCGTGGCCGTCGCGCCCGCCACCTTCAACACCATCAACAAGTGGGCGGCCGGGCTGGCCGACACACTCGCCGTGGCCACCCTGTGCGAGACCTACGGCCTGGGCGTCCCGGTCGCCGTACTGCCCTGCGTGGCCGACGCGTTGGCCGCCCACCCCGCCTACCAGGACAGTCTGATACGGCTGCGCGGGATGGGCGTGCGGTTCGGCGAGCCGTACTCCGGTGAGGCGGGGGAGGACGGCACCCGGCCGGAGTTCGGGTGGAGGCGGGCACTGGATCTGCTCGGGTGAGCCAGCGAGTTTGACCTTGGAGCGCACACGAAGTCGTACGCTCCCTTCGTACCCATCCCGAAGGCAGGAGCAGCAACGATGCAGTACGTGAAGCTCGGTTCGACGGGCCTGGACGTATCGCGGATCTGTCTGGGCTGTATGACCTACGGACTGCCCGACCGCGGCACGCACGAGTGGACCCTCGGCGAGGAGGCGTCACGTCCGCTGATCCGGCAGGCGCTGGAAGCCGGGATCAACTTCTTCGACACCGCGAACGTCTACTCCGACGGCACCAGCGAGGAGATCGTCGGCAAGGCGCTCGGCGACTTCGCCCGCCGGGAGGAGATCGTGCTCGCGACCAAGGTGCACGGCCGGATGCGGCCCGGGCCCAATGGCGCCGGGCTGTCCCGCAAGGCGATCATGACCGAGATCGACCACAGCCTCGCCCGCCTCGGCACCGACTACGTCGACCTGTACCAGATCCACCGCTTCGACCCGCACACGCCCGTCGAGGAGACGATGGAGGCGCTGCACGACCTGGTCAAGGCGGGCAAGGTGCGCTACATCGGGGCCAGTTCGATGTACGCCTGGCAGTTCTCCAAGATGCAGTACACGGCCGAGCGGCACGGCTGGACCAAGTTCGTGTCCATGCAGAACCACTACAACCTCCTGTACCGCGAGGAGGAGCGGGAGATGCTGCCGCTCTGCGCGGACCAGGGCGTCGGTGTGCTGCCCTGGAGCCCGCTCGCCCGCGGCCGCCTCACCCGGGACTGGGGCGCCGTCACCGAGCGCAGCGCCAAGGACGGCTTCGGCAGCCGGCTCTACCAGGAGGGCGACCGCGCCATCGTCGAGGCCGTCACCCGCATCGCGAACGACCGCGGCGTCCCGCGTGCGCAGGTGGCCCTGGCCTGGCTGTTGCACCAGGACACGGTGGCCGCACCGATCGTCGGCGCGGCCAAGCCGCAGCACCTCGAGGACGCCGTGGCCGCCGTGGACCTGGAGCTCAGCGACAAGGAGGTCGAGGAGCTGGAGCAGCCCTACGGCCCGCACCCGATCGTCGGTCACAGCTGACCGGTCCACGGGCGCGTACGGCTCAGTGCGGCCCGTGCGGTGCGAACTCCGTGCCGCACGGGCCCGCGCCCTCGCTCCGCGGCAGCGGGACGCGCTCGCCGCTCATCGACAGCGTGCGGTAGAAGCCCCCGATGCGCTCGGCCGAGCGGCCGACGTAGTGGCCGATGAACGAGCGGCGGAAGCGGTCGGCCGTCCGGTTGGGCTGCGAGCCGTGCACCAGGCTGCCGTTGAAGAACAGCACGTCGCCCGGCTCCATGTCGACCGGTACGGGCGCGAGGCCGGGCGGCGGCGGAACGTACTCCCGCGCGAAGGACACCTCGGCGTCCGCCACCTCCGGGCAGAACAGCTCCATGGCGTGCGTGCCGGGGACGACCTCCAGACCGCCGTTGTCCCGGTCGATCACATCGCAGGCCACCCACGCCGCCACACAGGTCCCGGGCTCGACCCGCAGATAGAAGTTGTCCTGGTGCAGCGCCTGGCCCCGCGCTCCGGGCGGCTTGAAGTAGAACATGCTCTGCGCCGCCAGGACCTCCTCGCCGAGCAGCGTCTCCAGCACCGAGCGCAGCCGCGGGTCCAGCAGGACGCGCAGCGCCAGGTCGTCGATCTCGTGCGGGTGCATCACCCTCGGGTAGGCGTGCAGCGGATCCGCCGACGCGCGCGGCTCGAAGTGACCGGGCACCGGCCCGGCCGTGTGCAGCGCCGCGAACTCGGCGCACAACCGGTCGATCTCGTCGTACCCGAACAGCCCCGGCACGACCGTGAAACCGTCGTCCTCGAACTGTCGCAGCCCGTCCTCGGGCAGGATGGAAGCGCCGGCGGCGCCGATGTCCGTGGCTGTCATGCGTCCGCTCCTCGGTCCGGTGTCCCCGGTACGTCACGCTAGGCCGCCGCGTGCCCGAGGAGGATGCCCGTGAACGCTGACGGATTGCCCGAGACTGCTGTGCCCAGGAATCCCGGTGATCCCGCTCCGCCGCCGGGCCTCGTGGTGGTCGGCCGCTTCGACCAGCTCCCGGGGTACGGCGTGAACCGGCCGCGCGGGGCCGACAGCTGGCTGTTCACCTGGACGACGGGCGGCCGGGGGCGACTGCGCCAGGGGACGGCCGAGACCCGGGCGGGCGCCGGGGACCTGGTCGTGCTCGCCCCGGGCGTCCGGCACGACTACGGCGTCGAACCGGGCGCCGGGCACTGGCGGTTCTGGTGGGCGCACTGCCGGGCGAGAGCGTCCTGGCCGGCCTGGCTGCGCCCGTACGGCGTCGGCGACGGCCTGTACGTCGTCACCCCGACCCCCCTCGGCGCGCACGACCGGGTCGAGGCCGCGTTCCGCCGCATGCTCGCCGACGCCCGCTGGACGGGGACCGGGGCGCCGCCCGCCACCACGCCCGCCGACGACCGGGAACGGGTCGCCGTGGCCCACGCGGCGGCGGCCAGGGAACTCGCCCTGGGCGCGCTTGAGGAGATCGTCCTGCTCACCGCCGGCGCCGCGCGCACCCCTTCGCCCCGGCCCGGCATCGACCCCCGGGTGCGCCGGGCCCAGGCGCTGATCGCGGCCGACCCGGGGGCGCCGCACACCGTACGCTCCCTTGCGGCCGGCGTCGCGCTGTCCCCCTCCCGGTTCGCGCACCTGTTCACCCAGCAGCTCGGCCGGTCCCCGATGCGGGAACTGCGCGAGGCGCGGCTGCGGCACGCCGCCCGGCTGCTGGAGGGCACCGACCTGTCCGTGGAACGCGTGGCCGCCGCCTCCGGCTTCGCCAGCCCGTTCCATTTCAACCGGGTCTTCCGCGAGCGCTACGGGATGCCGCCCGGCGCCTACCGGACCGGCGGTCCAATGGTTGGAATGTGATCCGCTCGGACCGGCTGTATGCCCGGTGGAGTGGCCGTTCAATGGTTTGAGCTCCGGGCCGCGCCCAGTGACATGAATACCGTTCCCGAATAGGGCACCGATAGAGCGGCAATCCCTTTAACTATCCTGCTTGACGATGAGTCAAATCCCGTTGGCCTGAACGCAATGGCCAAAACGGCGAGATCGCTTGTTCCGCCTCGCCGGGCTGTGCAAAGGTGTGCCTGTCGGCGCACGGACAATAATAATTCCCCCTGTGCGCACGAGGCCGGTCCGTTCGCTCCCCAGCTTCAAAAGAGCTGCCCCTGGCGGGCGTTCGGGCTGCCGAACCCTGTGCGGATCGACCCCCGTCGCGTCGTCGGCGGGACCGCATACCCATTGGTATGGACTTTATGCAGCACGCCCTCGGAGGAATGTCGCCGTGAATGACGCAGGCCTGTCGAATTCTCCGACTCCCGCTCGACCGTCCGACGCCACGGACGAGCAACTGAGCGCCGAGCTCAAGAGGTGGAGTGGGGGGACCCCCGCGGTGCAACCCGTGGGTGAACTCCTCGACCGGCACTGGGAAGCGGCCTTCGCCTACGCCCGGCTGTGCACCGACGGCACCCGCCCCGCGGGAATGCTGACCACCGCGGCATTCACCCGGCTCTTCGGGGAAACGCTGCGCCAGACCGGCCCGGCGTCCGCCTGGCGGCCCTATCTGCTCGTCACCGTGCGCCGGATCGCGGCGGAGTGGGACGCCGATCGCAGACGCGAAATGCTGCACCCGGAACTGAGAACCGAGGCCGGTGGACCGGAGCGCGTCGCGGCCCGCCTGCTGCCGCCGCCGGGCCGACGGCTGCTGGCCGGAGCGTTCAAGCGGCTGCCCCAATCGGCCCGCTGCCTGCTGTGGCACACCGAGGTCGAGAACGAACCGCTCGGCCTGCCGGCCGCACTGCTCGGACTGGACCAGGAGGACGCCGGCGTCGCACTGCGGCGGGCCCGCGACCGGCTGCGGGAGGAGTGCCTCGCGGTCCACCGCGAACTCGCCCCCGAGCAGGAGTGCCGCCACTACGAGCGGCTGCTGGACGTCACCTACCGGCGCGGCGGCGTCAACCACGACGCCGATCTGCGCGGCCATCTGGAGCGGTGCAAGCACTGCCGGCAGACCGCGGACCAGCTGCACCAGTTCAACCAGGAACTCGGCGTCGCGCTGGCCGAAGCGGTGCTCGGCTGGCGGGCGCGCGCCTATCTGGAGGGACGCGCGCGCGTGTACGCCGCTCCCGACGAGGCGGCACAGGTCCCGCCGCGGCCCACGGCCCTCGCGGGCGAGTCCTTCTTCGCCGAGACAGCCGAGGAGACCTCCACCCCGGGGGCCCCTCCCCGTACCGGCCCGCGCACCGCCTCCCGCCGGGCGCCGCGGCGGGCGTCCCGTCGCGCCGCCCGCCGCAACCTCACCGTGGGCGTCCTGACCGTGAGCGGGCTGATCGTCCTCCCGCTGGTGCTGTGGTCCTCCCTCGGTTCCTCGGACGGGACCCCTCCGGCGGACGCGGGCCGGCCCTCGGAGGTACCCGGTTCCGGCGCGGGCAGCTCGACCACCGACCCGTCCTGGGTCGGCGCCGGTGACGCGGAGCAGGGCACCCTGCGCGGCCGGCTGCACAACCTCGAGTCCGGCCAGTGTGTCGGCGTCGTCGGCAAGAAGGCCGTCAAGGGCGCCGAGACCGAGCTCACCACCTGCTCCGCGGCGGCCGGACAGCAGTGGTCGTACGAGCCCGACGGGCTGCTGCGCAACGGTGAGGCCCCCGACCTCTGCCTGGACTCCCACCTCGGCTACTCGGTGCGGCTGGCCCCCTGCGCGGGCGCGGCCAAGCCCGCCGCCAAGAACGTCCGCTACGACTTCACCCTCCAGGGCACCCTGGTGCCGCGCTGGGACCAGGACCTGGCCCTGACTCCCGCGGCCACCGACGGGGCGGGCGCCCTGGTCGTCAAGACCCGCGACGACAGCTCCGCCCAGCGCTGGGTGATCGACACCACGAAGACCAACCTCCAGCTGGAGGTGGTCAACTGGAACGAGGACACCACCCCCTCGAAGACACCCGCGCACGAGCCCCCGCCCGAGCCCTCGAAGACACCGGCTCCGAAGCCCACACGCACGCCGTCGGCGACCCCGTCGACCCCGCAGGCCTCGCCGACGCCGACGAGCCCGTCCCCCACGAGCCAGCCCTGCTACTCCTCCCCGTACTACTGCTGGTGGGGCGGGCAGTACGGCGGCGGGTACGGATACGGCGGCGGGTACGGCGGGTACGGCGGTGGTGACGGACGTCGCTGACACGTGTCGAGTGGCACTCAGCCCCCGAAGACCCGGAGCGACACCCACAGGGCGACCACGGCGGACCCGAGCGCGGCCGGCACGCAGAGCAGGCCGAGCCGGGTGAACTCCTCGAGCTGGACCTCGTGCCCGTACCGGTGCGCGATGCGTCGCCACAGGAGCGTGGCCAGCGATCCGGCGTAGGTGAGGTTCGGGCCGATGTTCACCCCGAGCAGCACCGCGAGCACCGCGCCGGGTCCGGCCCCGGCGGTCAGCGGCAGCAGGACCAGCACCGCGGGCAGGTTGTTGATCAGGTTCGCCAGTACGGCGGCGAGCGCGGCGATGCCGAGCAGCGCGGTCGGTCCCGTCCCGTCGGGCAGCACCCGCCGCAGCGCGTCGGCGAGGCCGTTGTCGACGACCGCGCGTACGACGATGCCGAGCGCGAGCACGAACGCCCCGAACGCCGGGGCCGCCGCCCGCACCACCGTGAGCGGGGCGGCCCGCCGCCGCACCAGCGCCCGTCCGGCCAGCACGAGCGCCCCGGTCAGCGCGGCCCAGGCCGGCTCGACGCCGACGGCGGAGGTGACGACGAACCCGGCCAGCGTGCAGACGACGGTCACGAGCGCGAACACCGGCAGCTCGGGGGCGGCGTCCGACGGCCCGGGGGAGTGGACCACCTCCGCGCCCTCCGTCAGCTCGCGCTCGAAGAAGCGCCGGAACACCGCGTACTCGGCGCCGATCGCGACCAGCCAGGGCAACGCCATCAGCACCGCGAACCGCGTGAAGCTCAGCCCGCTCGCCGTGAACGCCAGCAGATTGGTCAGGTTGGAGACCGGCAGCAGCAGCGAGGCCGTGTTCGACAGATGCGCGCTCGCGTAGGCGTGCGGCTTGGCGCCGACCCCCATCCGGGAGGCGGTGGCGAACACCACCGGCGTCAGCAGCACCACGGTGGCGTCCAGACTGAGGACGGCGGTGATCGCCGACGCCAGCACGAACACCGCTGCCAGCAGCCGCCCGGGCGAGCCCTGCGCCCGGCGCGCCATCCAGGCCCCGCACGCCTGGAAGAGCCCCTCGACGTCGCAGAAGTGGGCGAGCACCAGGACCGCGGCCAGAAACCCGACCACCGGCCCGAGCTGCCCGGCCTCCTCCCGCGCGTGCCCCAGCGAGATCGCCCCGGTCGCGATCACCACTCCTGCCGCCGGGACCGCCACCACCGCCTCGGGCCAGCCGAAGGGACGGATGACGGCCCAGGCGAGTACGGCGACGAGCAGCGCCACGGACAGTGCTTCGGCGAGCGGGGTGTTCAGAGCTGGATCCTTCGGGATGTGATCAGGCCGTACCCGCCGATCACATCACGCCCGGGTAAGAGGCCCCTCGCCGCCGGTCAGGCGCCGGTGCCGGGGCTGAACGGGAGCAAGCGGACGGTCGACGCGTTGCCGGACACGGGTACCTCCCCGCCCGTCCACTTCACCGTCAGCGGATCCCGCTCGTCCGGTGGGGTCACCAGCAGTGCCTTGGGGGTGGCCGAGCGTGCCCCGCTGACCTCGGGGTTGGAGAACGTCAGCCCGGCCCACGCGCTCCGGCCCGGAGCCAGCGTGACGGTCGTGGGTGAATCGGCGGACCGCTTCGGATCCGGCCCCAGCTGCTTGCCGGACGCGTCGAGGAAGGCGGCCCCCGGGTAGCCGTGCACGGTGCACGTGCGGCTGGACGTGTTGGTCAGGACGACCGGGAAGTTCTCCTGTCCCGCGCCGGGGTTGTTGCGGCCGACGGACGCGCGCAGCTCCGAGGTGTGGCAGCGGCCGCCGGCGGCGGTCTCGGACTCGGGCTCGCTCACGGTCGCGGTCGGGATCGGTGCCACGGAGTCGCTGGGCTGGGCGCGCGGTGTCGCGGTGCCCGTCGTGGGGCCGGTGTCGGAGGCGGCCGAGGCGGTGGTAGGGCCGCCGGTCGCGGGCACGGCCGTGCCGGACTCCGTCCGCGGAGTGCTCGCCGTGTCGGCGCCACCGCCGCAGGAGGTCAGGATCCCGGTCACCGCGACCGCGCTCGCGAGCAGGGCCGCCCGTCGAAAGCTCAGGGGCTTCTTCGCCATGTCATCCACACTCCCCGCACATCTCCTCACGCGCGCGGCACACGTGGCACACGCACATACGGCGCTCTGTGCCCTCCTGAGAAGCCCACTCCTCGAGAAGCTCACTCCTCGTCCAGGAGAGAGATCTCCGCCCAGATCGTCTTGCCCTCGGCCGTGTGCCGGCTGCCCCAGCGCTGGGTGAGCTGGGCCACCAGCAGGAGACCCCGGCCGCCCTCGTCCCACGTCTTGGCCCGGCGCAGGTGCGGAGCCGTGTGGCTGGTGTCGGAGACCTCGCAGATCAGCGTGGTCGCGTCGTGGATCAGCCGCAGCCGGATGGGGTGGGAGCCGTACCGGATGGCGTTGGTGACGAGCTCGCTGACCACCAGCTCGGCGGTGAACGCCGCGTCGCTCAGCCCCCAGGTGGCGAGCTGGGCGACGACCTGCTTGCGGATCGGAGAGACGAGCGCGGGGTCGGCCGGGATGTCCCAGGTGGCGACCTGGGAGGCGGGCAGCCCCAGGGTGCGGGCCAGCAGCAGGGCCACGTCGTCCAGCGCGCCGCCCGGCGGGAGCAGGCCGTTCAGGACGCGGTCGCAGCTCTCCTCCAGCGAGGCGGAGGGGACCTCCAGGGCATGGCGGAGCAGCCGGTGGCCGGCGTCGATGTCCCGTTCCCGGGTCTCGATCAGCCCGTCGGTGTACAGGGCGAGCACGGTGCCCTCGGGCAGTTCGAGCTCGGCGGACTCGAACGGCAGTCCGCCCAGGCCCAGCGGCGGCCCGGCGGGCAGGTCGACCTCCAGGGGCGTGCCGCCCGGCGGGACCAGCACGGGCGCCGGATGGCCGGCCCGGGCCAGCGTGCAGCGCCGCGACACCGGGTCGTACACCGCGTACAGGCAGGTGGCGCCGACCTCGCCGGGGCTGCCCTCGCCGCCGGCCTCGGCGGACAGCCGTACGACCAGGTCGTCGAGGTGGGTCAGCAGTTCGTCGGGGGCCAGGTCGATGTCGGCGAGGGTGCGCACGGCGGTGCGCAGCCGGCCCATCGTCGCCGAGGCCTGGATGCCATGGCCGACGACCTCCCCGACGACCATCGCGACCCGCATCCCGGACAACGGGATCACGTCGAACCAGTCGCCGCCGACCCCCGCCCGCGCCGCCGGAAGATAGCGCGAGGCCGCTTCCACGGCGGCCGTGCGCGCCAGCGTCCGGGGCAGCAGGCTGCGTTGCAGGGCGAGGGCGGTCTCGCGCTCGCGGGAGTAGCGGCGGGCGTTGTCGATGCAGACGGCGGCCCGGGCCGTGACCTCCTCGGCCAGCAGCACGTCGTCGGGCGTGAATCCGTCCGGCCGCCGGAACCGGGTGAGGACGGCGACGCCGAGGGACAGGCCACGGGCCAGGATCGGCACCGACATCGTGGCGTGGATGCCGTACTGCCGGATGCGCTCGCTGCGCTCCGGGTCCCAGGAGAGCCAGTCGGCGATGTCGCCGGTCTCCGCCGACGCCACGATGGTGTGGCCCGCCACCAGGGAGTCGGCCTGGGGCGAGGAGGCGGGATAGACGTCCACCTGGCCCGGCTTGGCCACGGCCTCGGGGTTGCCCGGGTTCACGGATCTGTGGGCGGCCCGGCGCAGGCTGATCGGGGCGGTCAGCCGCGCGGTCAGGAGCTCGCCCCCGGCCTCCGGCGGGTCCACCAGGTCGATACTGACGAAATCGGCGAGAGCGGGGACGAAGACGTCCGCCAGCTCCTGCGCCGTTCGGGTGACGTCGAGGGTGGTGCCGATGCGGACGCTCGCCTCGTTCACCAGCTGGAGCCGCTCCCGGGCCAGGTACTGGTCGGTGAAGTCGTGGGCGGCGACGCACACGCCCCGCACCTGCCCTTTGGCGTCGGTGATGGGCGCCAT
Organism: Streptomyces sp. NPDC050619; assembly: GCF_040654815.1. NCBI lineage: Bacteria > Bacillati > Actinomycetota > Actinomycetes > Kitasatosporales > Streptomycetaceae > Streptomyces > Streptomyces sp. NPDC050619. The sequence continues at coordinate 442,743 of NZ_JBFAIR010000003.1, forward strand.
CCGGGCCAGCCAGGCGTACATGCGGCCGTGGTCGCCGATCGGCAGGTACGTCCGCACGTCGTGCCCCCGGCCGGTGGTGAGCACGCGGTGCAGGTGCTGCTCGATGTCCGCGCTCTGCGCCCTGCCGCTCATCTCCGGCACCCGCAGCCCCCGCACGCGCTCCTCGGGCAGTCCGAGCACCTCGGCCATGGCGCCGTTCATCCGGCGCAGTCGCAGCCGCTCGTCGTAGATCGCGACGGCGCACGGGGACTGGACGAGCTCGGCCCTCTCCAGCGGATCGTCGGACGGGCGCGGCCCATCGCCCTCCAGCGGGGTGACCACCAGCCACCGTCCGGGGCCCTCGCCGTCCGGCTCCCTGCGGTGGGCGAGCAGCCACACGGTCACCGCCGAGCCGTCCCGGTGACGCAGCGTGAGCGTGCCGTCCCAGCGGCTGCCCGGCGGCATCCGCACGCCGTCCGCGCCCTCCCCGGCCAGCAGATACGCGGCGGGGCGGCCCACGACATCATCGGCCGAGTGGCCCAGGAGCCGGTGCGCGCCCTCGTTCCACTCGACGAGCATGCCGGTGTCGTCGATGACGGCCCGCGCTGTCGCGGCCTCGTCGAACGGGTACACCGGGCTCATCGTCGCCACTCCAACGCGCACACTCACAGTGAACAGGTGTGTCACTCGAGTTCCAGACTAGTCCGTCAGGGTCCCGCGCGGACCGGGAACGTCCAGGGTGCGGAGTGCCGTGAATGAGCCGCGGTCAAGGGGGAAATCCGGCCGTTGTGACGCCTGGGACAGAAGCTCGCCACCGCACCCTTGACGGCCAGGAGTGGCGCACCGTCAGAATCTGTTTGTTCACGATCAGTTGTGAGTACTTCTGGGCCCTAATGAGGGAGAGCCGCCATGACGGTCACTCGCAGATCGGTTTTACTCGCTTCCGCCGCCGCTCCGGCGGCCGGAGCGCTCCTGGGCACCCGGACGGCCTGGGCCGCCGAGGCCGCCGGGGACGTGTCCGGCCGCCGTACGGTCGCCCTGCGTGACGGCTGGCGTTTCGCGCTGGTCGATCCGGGCGGGATCACCGACCCGACCGGGGAGTACGCCGATGCCGCCGCACCCGGTCACGACGACTCGGGATGGCGCGAGGTCGCCGTTCCGCACGACTGGAGCATCGAGCAGACCCCGACCACCCAGTACGGCACCACCAGCGGCACCGGGTTCTTCCCCGGCGGCCTCGGCTGGTACCGCCTCGCCTTCACCCTGCCGCCCGGCTACGCGGGCAAGCGGGTCTCGGTGGAGTTCGACGGCGTCTACATGGACTCGTACATCTACTGCAACGGCACCGAGGTGGGCCGCCATCCCTACGGCTACACCGGCTTCGCCTTCGACCTCACCGACCTGCTGCACACCGACGGCACCACCGAGAACGTGATCGCGGTCAAGGTGCAGAACCGGCTGCCCAGCAGCCGCTGGTATTCGGGCAGCGGCATCTACCGCGAGGCCCGCCTGGTCGTCACCGAACCGGTGCACGTGGCGCGCTGGGGCACGTATGTCACCACCCCGGACATCACCGAGGAGCGCGCCCTGGTCAGGGTGCGGACCTCGGTGGTGAACGAGACCGGCGCCCCGGGCCCGGTCGAGATCCGGTCGAGGGTCAAGGACCCCGCCGGCCGCACCGTGGCGCGTACGGCCACCACGGTCGCGGTCGAGGACCGGGCGACGGAAACCCACGAACTCACCGTCCCCCGGCCGAAGTTGTGGGGCTTCGAGTCGCCTCACCGCTACACGCTGGAGACCGAACTGCGAGTCGACGGCAAGGCGGTCGACACCTACCGCACCCCCTTCGGCATCCGCACGTTCCGCCTCGACCCCGACGAGGGCTTCCAGCTCAACGGCGTCCACGCCAAGCTCAAGGGCGTCGACCTGCACCACGACCTCGGCGCGCTCGGTGCCGCCGTCAGTATCGACGCCATCCGCAGGCAGATGACCATCATGAAGTCGATGGGCGTCAACGCCTTCCGCACCTCCCACAACCCGCCCTCGCCGGAGATGATCCAGGTCTGCGAGGAGATGGGCATCGTGATGATGGTGGAGGCGTTCGACTGCTGGAAGAGCCCCAAGACGCGGTACGACTACGGCCGGTTCTTCGACGAGTGGGCCGACAAGGACGCCACGGAGATGGTGCTGGCCGCCCGCAACTCGCCCGCCGTCATCATGTGGTCGATCGGGAACGAGGTCTCGGAGTTCACCTCCACCGCCGGCCTCGCCATGGCGGACCGGCTCATCGCCGCCGTCAAGGCGTCCGACGCCACCCGCCCGATCGTGATCGGCTCCCACCGGCACCGCAGCCTGCCCGCCGTGGGCTCCCCGGGCGACCTGATCCTGGCCAAGCTCGACGGCCTCGGCCTCAACTACAACACCGCCAAGTCGGTGGACGCCCTGCACGCCCGCTACCCGAACCTCTTCCTCTTCGAGTCGGAGTCGTCCTCCGAGACCTCCACCCGCGGGGCCTATCAGGAGCCAGAGCGCCTCAACACCGGCGAGAACTACACGCCGGGCAAACGGGCGACCTCCTCGTACGACAACAACCTCGCCTCCTGGACCATGAGCGGCGAGTACGGGCACAAGAAGGACCGGGACCGGAAGTGGTTCACCGGGCAGTTCCTGTGGTCGGGCATCGACTACATCGGGGAGCCCACGCCGTACGACGTCTTCCCGGTGAAGGCGTCCTTCTTCGGCGCGGTCGACACGGCCGGCTTCCCGAAGGACATGTACTACCTCTTCCAGAGCCAGTGGATCAGCGAGCCCATGGTCCATCTGCTGCCCATGACCTGGAACCACCAGGAGGGCGACACCGTCGAGGTGTGGGCGTACGCCAACGTCGACACCGTCGAGCTGTTCCTCAACGGCACGTCGCTCGGCACGCGGAGGTTCGACACGAAGAAGACCACCGACGGCCGCGCCTACCTGGAGACCACCGAGGCGACCGGCGACGACAAGACCTTCACCGACGGCCCCTACCCCGGCAGTTACACCAGCCCGAACGGCAGCGCGGGCAAGCTCCACCTCACCTGGAAAGTGCCGTACAAGCCCGGCGAGTTGAAGGCGGTGGCCCGCAGGGACGGCAAGGTGGTCGCCACCGACGTCCTGCGCACGGCCGGCGCCCCGCACGCCGTACGCCTGAGCGCCGACCGCAAGTCCCTCGCCGCCGACGGCCGTTCGCTGGTCTTCGTGACCGCGGACATCGTCGACGCCCGCGGGGTGCTGGTGCCCGACGCCGATCACCTGATCTCCTTCGACGTGACGGGCGGCTCCCTCGCCGGACTCGACAACGGCCGGGAGGAGAGCGCCGAGCGCTACCAGGCCAGCACCCGGACCGCCTTCCACGGCAAGGCGCTCGCGATCGTGCGGTCCGGCACCAAACCGGGCACGCTGAAGGTGACCGCGCGCGTGGCCGGCCTGCGATCGGGCAGCGCGACCGTGCGCACCACTCCCGTCCGGTCGGCCGCCGTCACCGCGCCCGCCGCGTTCGACCCCGACTATCCGACGCCGCCGAACTACCCGTACGCGGACGCCAGTTACTCCGGCCGGCCGGACACCCTCCCCGCCGCGATGCTCGACGGCGACCCGGCCACCGGCTGGTCCAACGCCTTCAACAAGGCGGCCACCGCCCTGCTGCCCGCGTTCAACGGCGCCCGCGCCGAGGACTGGGTCTCGGTGGACTTCGGGCGGACGCGGACCTTCGACCGCGTGGCGGTCTCGTTCACCCTGAGCGCCGGCCACAGCCTGCCCGCCGCCGTCGAGGCCGAGGTGTGGGACGGCCGCCGCTACGTGCCGGTCGAAGCAGCGGCCGTCGACTGGGCGACGGCCTCGGACGAGCCGACGGTGCTCACCTTCGACCCGATACGCGGCTCCCGGATTCGGCTCAGCCTGACCAGCGGCGCTCCCGGCCAGGTCCAGGGCGCGATGCGCATCAGCAAGCTGGAGGTTCCGGCCGTCTGAGCGCCTCCTCATGCGGTCCGGACGGGAACCAGTCCCGTCCGGACCGTTGACGGAGTGTCATGCCTCAAACAAGCATGGCCTGCGTCCGCATCTGGGAGCGCTCCCATGGGAGCGTCACCCGCACCTCCTCCGAGGAGCCCAGGCGTGAAACGACGCAGAACCACCTTGTTGTCCCTGACGGCCTTGATAGGGGCGGCACTCGTGGCCTTGCCGGCCCCCCTGGCCGTCGCCGACGAGGTCGAACAGGTCAAGAACGGCACCTTCGACACCACCACCGACCCCTGGTGGACGACCAGCAACGTCACCGCGGGCCTGTCCGACGGACAGCTCTGCGCGGACGTGCCGGGCGGCACCGCCAACCGCTGGGACGCGGCGGTCGGCCAGAACGACATCACCCTGGTGAAGGGGGAGTCGTACAAGTTCTCCTTCACCGCGAACGCCGCGCCCGACGGACACGTCGTGCGCGCCATCGTCGGGCTGTCGGTGTCCCCCTACGACACCTACTTCGAGGTGACCCCGCAGCTGAGCGTCTCCGGCAACGCGTACTCCTACACGTTCACCTCGCCCGTCGACGCCACGCAGGCCCAGGTCGGCTTCCAGCTCGGCGGCAGCGCCGAGCCGTTCCGCTTCTGCATGGACGACGTGTCGCTGCTCGGCGGGGTCCCGCCCGAGGTGTACGAACCCGACACCGGGCCCCGGGTCCGCGTCAACCAGGTCGCCTATCTGCCCGCGGGCCCGAAGAACGCCACGCTGGTCACCGACGCCACCGCCAAGCTGCCCTGGCAGCTGAAGAACGCCGGCGGTTTTGTGGTCGCCCAGGGATCGACCGTGCCGCGCGGCACCGACGCCTCCTCCGGGCAGAACGTCCACTCGATCGACTTCGGCGCCTACAAGAAGCAGGGCAAGGACTTCACCCTGGTCGTGGACGGCGAGACCAGCCGGCCCTTCGACATCGGCACGAGCGCCTACGACAAGCTCCGCCTCGACGCCGCGAAGTACTACTACACCCAGCGCAGCGGCATCGAGATCCGCGACGACCTGCGCCCGGGCTACGCCCGCCCCGCCGGACACGTCGACGTGGCGCCCAACCAGGGCGACTCCAACGTGCCCTGCCAGCCGGGGGTCTGCGACTACACGCTCGACGTCACCGGCGGCTGGTACGACGCCGGCGACCACGGCAAGTACGTCGTCAACGGCGGCATCTCCACCTGGGAGCTGCTGAGCACCCACGAACGTTCCCTGTCGGCCCGCACCGGACAGCCGGCGAAGCTGGGCGACGGCACGCTCGCCATCCCGGAGAGCGGCAACAAGGTGCCGGACATCCTCGACGAGGCCCGTTGGGAGCTGGAGTTCCTGCTGAAGATGCAGGTGCCCGACGGGCAGCCGCTGGCGGGCATGGCCCACCACAAGATGCACGACGAACAGTGGACCGGCCTTCCGCTGCTGCCGAGCGACGACCCGCAAAAGCGCGAACTGCACCCGCCGAGCACCCAGGCCACGCTGAACCTGGCGGCCACGGCGGCGCAGGCGGCCCGCCTGTACCAGCCCTACGACAAGGCGTTCGCGGCGAAGGCCCTCGCGGCCGCCCGCGAGGCCTGGACGGCGGCGCTCGCCCATCCCGAGATGTACGCCGACCCGGACGACGGCATCGGCGGCGGCTCCTACGCCGACTCCGACGCGAGTGACGAGTTCTACTGGGCGGCGGCGGAGCTGTATCTCAGCACGGGCGAGAAGGAGTTCGCGGACCACGTAGTGGGCTCGCCCGTCCACACCGCCGACATCTTCGGCCCTCTCGGCTACGACTGGGCCAGAACGGCCGCGGCGGCCCGGCTGGACCTCGCGACGGTACCGAGCAAGCTGCCCGGCCGGGACCAGGTGCGCCAGTCCGTCGTCAAAGGCGCCGACCGCTACCTGACCACCCTCAAGGCACACCCGTACGGCATGCCGTACGCCCCGGCCGACAACCAGTACGACTGGGGCTCCAGTCACCAGATCCTGCACAACGCGGTCGTGATCGCCACCGCGTACGACATCACGGGCGGCTCGAAGTACCGTGACGGAGCCGTGCAGAGCATGGACTACATGTTCGGCCGCAACGCGCTGAACATGTCGTACGTGACCGGCTACGGCGAGGTCAACTCCCACAATCAGCACAGCCGTTGGTACGCCCGTCAGCTCGACCCGAAGCTGCCGGCCCCGCCCGACGGGACGCTCGCGGGTGGACCGAACTCGGCCATCCAGGACCCCTACGCACAGAGCAAACTCCAGGGCTGCGTCGGCCAGTTCTGCTACATCGACGACATCCAGTCCTGGTCGACGAACGAGCACACCATCAACTGGAACTCCGCCCTGACCCGGATGGCTTCTTTCGTGGCGGATCAAGGCTGACCCGCTCGGGCTCCACGAGTTCGCCCGGCCGCTCGTGGGCGGTCAGGGTGTGGAGCCGGGCCTGATCGAGCGGCTGGTGCACCTCGACGTACTCACCGTGCGGCAGCCGCTTGATCACGCCGGTCTCCCGGCCGTGCAGCACCATCTCCTTGTCGCGGAGTTGGAGCCCGAGACAGATGCGGCGGGTGACGACGAAGACGACCGCCGGGACGACGAACACCGCGATCCGCACCGCCCACGTCACCGTGTTGATCGACAGATGCAGACGGGTCGCCACGATGTCGTTGCCGCCGCCCGCCAGCAGGATCAGATAGACGCTGATCCAGGCCGCGCCGATCGCCGTACGCACGGGCCGGTTGCGCGGGCGGTCCAGCAGGTGGTGCTCCCGTTTGTCGCCCGTGATCCGGGCCTCCAGGAACGGATACACGCCGATGAACAGCAGGAGCAGCGGAAAGACGACGATCGGGATCAGCACGCCGAGGGCGAGCGTGTAGCCCCACAGGGTGATCTCCCAGCCCGGCATGACCCGCACCAGTCCCTCCGCGAAGCCCAGATACCAGTCGGGCTGGGCACCTGTGGAGACCTGGTCGGCGCGGAAGGGGCCGTACGACCAGATCGGGTTGATCGACGCCACGGCCGCGATCAGGGTCAGGACCCCGAAGACCAGGAAGAAGAAACCGCCCGCCTTCGCCAGGTACACCGGCATGAACGGGGCCCCGACGACGTTCCGTTCGGTCCGCCCGGGGCCCGCGAACTGCGTGTGCTTGTGGTAGACGACCAGCAGGATGTGAGCCACGACCAGCGCCGCCATGATGCCGGGGATCACCAGGATGTGCAGCGCGTAGAAGCGGCCCACGATGTCGTCGCCCGGGAACTCGCCGCCCAGCAGGAACATCGACAGATACGTCCCGACGACCGGGACCGACAGCAGGGCGCCGTTGACGAACCGGAGGCCCGTCCCCGACAGCAGGTCGTCCGGCAGCGAGTAGCCGAACAGGCCCTCGAAGAGGCCGAGGAACAGCAGCGACCAGCCGAACAGCCAGTTGATCTCCCGCGGTTTGCGGAACGACCCCGTGAAGAAGTGCCGCATCATGTGCGTGAACATCCCGGCGACGAAGACCAGCGCCGCCCAGTGGTGCAACTGCCGGATCAGCAGTCCGCCGCGCACATCGAAGCTGATCTCCAGTGTGGAGGCGTACGCCTCCGACATGCGCACGCCGTTGAGCGCGGTGTAACTGCCGTGGTACGTCACCTCGTTCATCGACGGATGGAAGAAGAACGTGAGCCATACGCCGGTGAGGATCAGCACGACGAAGCTGTACAGGCAGATCTCGCCGAGGAGGAAGGACCAGTGGTCCGGGAACACCTTGCGCAGATACCGCTTGCCGAGACTGTGGATGCCGAGCCGCCCGTCGAACCAGTCGGCGACCCGCTCGCCCTTGCTGGTCACCCTTCCTCCTTCCGCTTGACCCGCCAAAAGTGCGGATCCAGGTCCAGCGGGCCACGTCGGGACGCGTACGACGCGATGAGCCGGACGAGGCCGGATCCGTCGGCGGCGACCAGGGGCTCGGGATGCCGGACGAACACCCCGGTCGCCGCGTCCAGCGGGTCGCCGGTATCGGGAACCTCGGAAACGGTGTGCTCGGACATGTGTGGGCCTCCCCGGTTGCGCACTCACTACTGCGAGGGGTCTCGGGGGCCGGAATGTGACATCACCGGGGCGGAATGTGACCCAGGTCTCAGCCATACGGGGCTATCGGCAGGCGGATAGGTTGACCCGATGGGCTTTTTCGACAAACTGACCGGCACCAAGTACCCCGACAGCGGTGTCGCGCCGCGGTCCGCCGAGGAGGTCCGTGCGGCGCTGCTCGCGATCAACGGCCCGGGCGTGCCGTACGTCGTACGCGACGGAACCTCCTCCGGTCGCGCGAGTACTCCCGCGGGCAGGTGACCGCGACCACCCGGTACTGGAAGGTCGAGCGCGGGGCGGACGGCCGGCCGCACAGGGCGGAGGTGTTCCGCTTCGACCCCGTGGAGATGAAGAACCCCCTGCGGGACGCGGTCCTCGGCGCGGGATGGACGTGGCGCGGAGTGGTGTTCAGGCTGTGACCGGCCGGCAGCTGCATATCTAGGCCGCGTCGTGGAAGACGAGGCCCAGGGCGTGCCGGCGGCCGGAGCGCACCACGCTCATCCCGTGTCGCAGCGCGCCGGCCGACCAGCCGCGCCGGGTGCGCACCGGGCGGTCCCGGGTGGTGAAGACCAGGCCGTGGCCCTGCCGGAGCACGGTCGCGGTGCCCCGGGACTGGGCCCGGGGGCGCTGCTCCACCAGCAGGAACTCGCCGCCCGTGTAGTCGGTGCCGTACTCGTCGAGGCCGACGACCACCTGGAGCGGGAAGAGCATCTCGCCGAACACGTCACGGTGCAGGGCGTTCCAGTCGCCCTCCGTATAGCGCAGCAGGATCTGCGCCGACCGGCCCTGCCCGGCCGCATGGCATCGCTCCAGCCACTCCTGGAGAGAGTCCGGCCAGGGCGCCGGCCGGCCGAGCCGGGCCGCCCAGTCCCGGGCGACCGGCAGCAGACGCGGGTAGAGGGCCGCGCGCAGGCCGGCGACGGCGGCGGGCAGATCGTGGGTGAAGTAGCGGTACTCGCCGGAGCCGAAGCGGTGCCGTCCCAGGTCGACGGTGGTCCGGAACAGCTCCGGCTTCTCGTACAGCGCCGCCAGGTCGCGGCACTCGGCGGGCGTCAGCAGCCGCCGCGTCGGCGCGCAGCCGTGCTCGTCCAACTCGGCGGCGAGCGCGGCCCAGTCGGTCTCGGCGACCCGGTTCAGGGCCCGTTCGGCGCTGCGGGTCATCAGGTTCGCCCCTCTTCCTCGGTCAGTGCTCGCGGTCTCTTCCCGCCTACGAGTCTGCCGTCCTCCCCGCCGCCCGTCCGGCGGGAATCGGACATCGCGCTCCTGGCCCCAGGTACCGCAGGAGTACCGACTTGACCTGCGAGTATTTACGAGTAAGTACCCGAGCGGTACCGTGGGAGCATGCCTGCCCTGAACGTGGAATTCAGCGACCGCGAGCTGGAGGATCTGCGGCAGATCGCCAAGGAACGCGGTACGTCGATGAAGGCACTCGTGCGCGAGGCCGCCGCGGCCGACATCGCCCGGCACCGGGCGCTGCAAGAGGGTGCCGAGGCCTTCCGCCGGTTCTTCGCCTCGCACGCCGACGAGTTCGCGGCCGCCTTCCCCGAAGACGAACCGCATCGCCACAGCGAGGGACGGGTCGCCTGACCGATGGCTCCCGTCGTCCACATCGACGTGCCCTGGCTGCTCCAGCGGCACGAAGAGGTCCTGCCCGACCAGCCCACGATCAACGACTTCTCCGCGCTGGTGGCCGCCGTCGCCCGGCACCGCGTCGACCCGCCCCGCCTCGGCAACGACTCCGACCCCGCCTGGCGGGCCGCCGCGCTGCTGCACACCCTCGCCCTGCTCAAGCCCCTGCCGTCGGCCAACGCCCGTTTCGCCTGCGCCACGGCCGTCGCCTACATGTTCGTCAGCGGCGTCGGCATCGACCCGCCCTACGGCGCCCTCGTCGACCTCGCCCGCGACCTGATCTCCGGCAAGACCGATGTGTACGGCGCGGCCGACCGGCTGCGCTCCTGGCAGATCTGACCCTGGGCCAGAGCCCGCGCCCCGCGCTCCGGCGCGTGCGCGTGTTTCACACGGGGCGCATGCAATACCCAAAGCCTTGTTGGCCAGGAGTAACTTGTGCAAGGGTGAACTACCGGTGTGTGGGGGGTATGGGGCCGGCTCGCATTCGTCCCGTGGGGAGCCGGGGCGGACGGACGTTGGTGAATTCCACACTCCTCGCGCCCGCGCCCGAGAGGTATCCCGACCCGGGGTCCTTTTCGGCGACCAGAACTTCTGTGCTTCATGCGCGTGGGAAGGAATCCGCTCAGTGCCCACCCCCCACCCCCCTCGCCCGCCTTATCCTCCGGCCGGCGGGGTTCCCGAGGAATCCGACGAGAGCCTCGGCGCCGCTCTCAGCGGCAGTCCGGACACCGAGGTCGCCTCGTCCGTCGCGCTGCTCATGGCGCGGCACTGGCGGCCGGTCCACGAGTACGCGGTGATCTGCCTCGCCTCCCCGGACGAAACCGCCTCCATGGTCACCGCCGCCGCCTTCCACCAGGTCTTCGACCGCCTGACCGTCGGCGAGACGGCCGTGGCGTTACGCCCGCGGCTCCTGCTGACCGTGCGGGACACGGTCAGACAGTGGTCGGCCGAGGAGCGGATATCCGGTGTGCTGCCGGGACTCGGGAAACCCGCCGGCGGCCGTGGTATGCGGGCGACCAAGTCCGTCACGCCCGAAAACCGAAAGTTGGCCGAGCGGTCGTTCCACTCCCTTCCCGGACTCGCCCGGTGTTTGTTGTGGCATGTGGAGGTGGAGGGGGAGCCCATTGCCATCCCCGCCGCCCTCCTCGGCATGGACACCCGCATCGCGTCGGCGGCGCTCGAACAAGCGCGTGAAAAATTCCGCGAGGGTTGTGTACATGCCCATCGAGAACTCGCGCCGACCAAGGATTGCCGCTTCTACAACCGCCTCCTCGACGTTCCGATTCGCCGGGGCGGGGTCCTGCTGCCGGATGTCCAGCAGCATCTGGGGGAGTGCCGCCACTGCCGTAACGCGGCCGAACAACTGAGCCATTTCGAGGGCGGCTTGGGCGTGCTGCTCGCCGAGTCGGTGCTCGGCTGGGGTGCCCGCCGCTACCTCGACCGCCGTCCCGGCCGAGACCGTCAGGAACCGCGGACACGCGGCTCCGCCCGGCACGGCGGCGGACGCCGTCGCCTGCTGGGGGCGATTCCCGCGCCCGGCCGCCGTACCCCGGGCGGCCTGCGCTCCTCGCGGGCCCTGCTCACAGGAGTGGGCCTCGCCTCCGCGGGACTGCTCGCCACCGTGCTCGTCGCCAGCCTCTGGTCGGACGACGACGGCGTCGACCCTGCCGCCTCCACCAGCGCCTCCGGCGGCGTCGGCGCGGCCCCCGGGACCGGTTCGCAGGTGCCGCCGGCGGCCTCCGCGCCGCCGGGCACCGCCCAACTGCCCGCCGTGCCCGGGCGCACCAGGCTGCGCAACGCCGCCGCCGACCTGTGCCTCGCGATCGACGGCGAGCCGAAGGCCGGGGCCGGGACCGAGCTGGCGGCGTGCTCGTCCGCCGCCGGCCAGCAGTGGTCGTACGAGAACGACGGCCTGCTGCGCAGCGTGGCCGACCACGATCTGTGCCTGGACTCGCATGTCGACGCCGGCGTGGTGGTCCTCGGCACGTGCGCCGCCGAGAAGGCGAAGCGGGGTGACGACATGCGCTACGACCTCACCGTGCAGGGGGAGTTGCTGCCGCGCTGGGACGAGCAGCTCGCCCTCACCTCCACGACCGAGGACCCGGGCGCCGACATCGTCGTCAAGGTCCGCGACGGCTCCGCCCAGCAGCGCTGGCTGGCCGACCCGCTCTCGACGGCCAGCCCCGGTTCGCTGTCGGACACCGGGACCGCGACGCCGTCGGCACGGCCCGTCGAACTGTCGGACCGGACGTAGGCAACGCCTTCCTGTTCACCTTCCGTACGGCCCCGCCGGCTCCTCTTCGAGGTCGGCGGGGCCCACGGTCGCCGGGGTGGCGTGTCCGGTCAGGGCGAGCGTGAGGTCGAACTCCGCGAGCAGGCAGCGGATCACGTGCTCGACGCCGGCCTGTCCGTCCAGCCCGAGGCCGTAGACGTAGGGCCGTCCCACGAGGACCGCCCGCGCGCCCAGCGCGAGTGCCTTGAAGACGTCGTCCCCGGTGCGGACGCCGCTGTCGAACAGGACGGTCAGCCGGTCGCCGACCGCTGCCGCCACCCGAGGCAGCGCGTCGGCCGCCGCGAGGGCACCGGCCACCTGGCGGCCGCCGTGGTTGGACACCACGACACCGTCCATCCCGGCGTCGGCGGCGAGCCGGGCGTCGTCCGGGTGCAGGACGCCCTTGAGGACGATCGGGCCGTCCCAGTTCTCCCGCAGGAACGCCAGGTCCGGCCAGGTCTTGGCGGGATCCGCGAACATGCCGATGAAGTGCATGACCGCCGCGTTCGGATCCTCCTGCACCGGCTTCGCCAGGCCCGCCCGGAAAGCCGGGTCGGAGAAGTAGTTGGCGGTGCCCACGCCGTGCAGGAACGGCATATACGCCTGGTCGAGATCGCGTGGCCGCCAGGACAGCAGAGGCGTGTCCAGGGTGACGACGAGCGTGCTGAACCCGGCCGCCTTCGCCCGGTTCAGGAAACTCCGGGCCACCTCGGGATCCCTCGGCCAGTACAGCTGGAACCACCGCTCGGCGTCCCCCATCGCCTCCGCGACCTGCTCCATCGGCGTGCTGGACGCCGACGACAGGATGTACGGCACGCCCTGTGCGGCGGCGGCCCGCGCGGCGGCGGACTCGGCGTCCGGATGCATGATCGACAGCACGCCGACCGGGGCCAGAGCCAGCGGTGCGGGCAGGGCGCGGCCGAGGATGTCGACCGACAGATCACGCTCATGCACGTCCCGCAGCATGCGCGGCACGATCCGCCGGCGCTCCAGAGCGGCCCGGTTGGCGCGCGCCGTGCTGCCGTTGCCCGCGCTGCCCGCCACATAGCCGACCGGGCCGGGGCCCAGCCGCCGCTCGGTCAGCTCCTCCAGCCGGGTCAGATCCGTGGGCAGCCGCGGTACGGCGCCGGCCATCCCGTTCAGATAGATCTCGTACTGGAAATCCGCCCAGTGCTTCGCCACCGTACGTCCCGCCTCTCGTCGTTGAGACCGCGCTGTACGGCGACGATACCGGCAGGTAGGCACAGGGGAGGGGCCCCGGACTCAGCCCTTGGCGGCCGACTCGTGGAGGACACGCGCCAGTTCACGCGGCTGCGAGAACATCGGCCAGTGCCCGGTGTCCATGTCGACCCGCTCCCAGCGCTCGCTCTCCAGCAACTCGGCCACGACAGGCCTCGGTTCGTCGCCGTCGAGCAGGCATTTGACGTAGGTGGCGGGGAGTTCACTCAGGGGCCGGGTGAGGACGGCCGGTTCGGTGAGTGTGGCGCCCGGGTGCGGGGTCGAGCCGGCGACGATCCGGGCGATCTGTTCGTCCGTCAGATCCTGGTCCGCGTAGTAGGCGGCGGTCGCCCGCGGCCAGAAGCCGCCGCCCGCCGCGATGGCCTCCCGTACAGGGTCGCTCGGCCAGCCGGACAGGAACGTCTCCCCGTCGACGGGGACGTTCGCATCGACGAACACCACGCGCCGCAGCCGGTCGCCGATCCGTTCGGCGGCCTGGCCGACCGGGACGCCGGCGTAGCTGTGCCCGACCAGGACGACGTCCCGCAGGCCGAGGCGCTCGACCTCCCCGACGATGTCCTGGACATGGGTCTGCTGCCCGGCCAGAACGCCCTGCTTCTCGGCGAGGCCGGACAGGGTCAGGGGATGGACGTCGTGCCCGGCGGCACGCAGTTCGGCCGCTGTCTCGTCCCACGCCCATGCCCCGAGCCGAGCGCCCGCCACCAGTACGAAGTGAGTCATGCCCGCAACGTAGCGGAGGGGTCTGACAATGACGTCTCGTCACCCTGCGCGCCGGGACCGGTGATCGCCCGCACCGGGATGTCGACGGTCCGGGCCGGCCGCGCGCCCTCGGGCCCGTACACCGCCCGCGGCTCGGGGAACAGCCGCAGCAGTGTCAGGAACAGCACCGCGGCCACGACCAGGGACAGCGGCAGGCTGATGTCGACGCCGTTCGCCAGATCGCCCAGCGGGCCGACGAACTGGCCCTGGATGTCGGTGAACAGCACGCCGATGAGCGCCGACACCCACCAGGCGGTCGACGACGGGTCGCGGTCGCCGGGGTGTGCGGCGTGAACGGATGACGTCCTTCGGGGTGGGCGAAACCTCCCTCACTCGTCGTCCGTCGGCGTGTCCTCCGGTTCGGTGTCGGGGCCCTGGGACCTGACCCGCTGGACGTGTTCGAGGGACTCCCGCAACTCGGCGAGCCAGTCGTCGGTGTGGCGCTGGACCAGCCGGACGCACCAGGCGAGGGCTTCACTGCGGCTTCGGGCGACGCCGGCGGCGATGAGGGTGTCCAGGACCTGGCGCTCGGGCTGACGCAGCCGGCTCATGACGGGTGCCGCCACATGCGTGTACAGGGCGCGCTCCCCCCCGCACTCCACGCCCCAGGAGACCTTCCGGCCGAACCGGTGCTCGGCGTCGCGCGCCACCGCCATCCGGTCCTCACGCGTGCGTTCCCGGAACTCCTGGATCCGGCCCTGTACGGCCGCCCCGCGCTCGGCGTCCGGGGCGTCCTCGGCCAGCCGCGGCTCGGGGATGCGGCCGATCACGGTGATCTCCTCGCGGTCGGCCGTCACCTCGACCAGTTCCTCGAAGAGGTCGTCGGGCAGGCGGCCGGCGAACCAGCCGCGCAGTTTCTCTTGTTGCTCTGTCGTAATCATGTAATCACGATTACTCCGGCAGGTCAGGAACGCAAGGGCCTGCCGCGGAGTGCGCTCAGGGCTGAAACAGGCGCGCCGGGCAGCGACCCCCGGCCAGGCGGTGGCTGGTGTCGCACCAGGGGTAGCGGCGACTGCGGCGGCAGGTGCACAGGGCCACGCGGAAGCGGTCGGAGGACACCGTGGTGCCGTCCTCCAGTTCCACCTCCACCGGTCCCTCCACCAGCAGCGGGCCCCGGCGACGCATCGTGATCCGGCGGGGCGGTTCAGACGGGGAGTTCGGCACGGACGACCACCAGCTCTTCCTTCTCGTCGGCGGGGGACAACAGGCCGCGCCCGCGCAGCCAGTCCTCCCGCGCGCGCAGAACCGGACCGAACGCGATCCGGCGGCGGCGGATCACGCAGACCTCGAGGCCGGCCGCGCGCAGGTGCGCCACAGTCCGGCCGGGGTCGCTCAGCGCGGAGTGCACGATGAGCAGGACACCGCCGGGCCGCAACAGGGCGGGTGCCTCCCGGCAGATCCGGTCCAGGACGAACCGCCCGTCGCGCCCCGCGTCCCAGGCCCGGGCCGTGCCGTGCGGCGGCCGTCCGTCCGTCGGGGCCGGCACGTACGGCGGGTTGCTGAGGATGAGGTCGAACGACCGGTCCCGTACGGGAGTGAAGAGGTTCCCGCGCCGGATCCGGACCGGCACCCCCGCCACCCAGGCGTTCAGCCGCGCCGTCCACACCGCGCGCCAGGACACGTCCACCGCGGTCACGCGGGTGTCGCGGCGAGCGGCCGCGATGGCCAGTGCCCCGCTCCCGGTGCCCAGGTCGAGGACGTCCGCACCCGGCCGAAGGAGTTCCTCCGACAGGGCCCCGGCCAGCAGGGCGGTGTCCTCCTGCGGGTCGTAGACACCCGGGGGGACCAGCGGCGGCACCAGAGAACTCACTGCGTCCGAGTACCCCGGCCGTCCGGAGCTACAGGGGATTCCGGTGGTCGGCGGGCGGTCCGGCCGGCGCGTTCACCGGAGGTCGCGGCGACGAGGCCAGGGGCGTGCGCAGCGACGACCGGCCCGCGCGCCAGTCGGCGAGCAGACGCGCGGCGAAGCGGTCCTCGAGGTGTCCCGTGGCGTCGACGCCGAAGGCGACGTCGGCGGCCAGGTGCGGTTCCTCGGCCAGCAGACCGCCGATGACGTCGTGGCGCACGACCTGTTCGTGGACCGCGTCGGCCTCGACATGCTCGTCGTAGAAGAATTCGGCGGCGGGCCCGGCGCCCGTGCGCCGCATCGCCTCGGCCAGCCGCCGCGAACCGGGCGAGGAGGTGGTCTCGACCGCCGCGAAGTGGCCCACCAGGGCGCCCCGGAGGGAGCGGTGCAGGCCGAAGAGGGACATGAGGTTCACCGTGGCCAGGACCTCCGCGGACGCCGCGTCGAGGTAGCGGCCGTACCTCGTGTCCAGGCCCAGATCCGTCATCAGGCCGGCGAACAGGCGCGCGTGTATCCGGTCGGGGCGGCCGCCGCCGTACTCGTCGAACTCCACCGCCGCCATGGCCGCCTTGGCCCGGCCCCACAGCCGCGGCAGCACCCAGGCGTGCGGATCGGCCTCCTTCAGGTGATACAGCGAACGCTGGGCCGCGTACTCGCGCAGCTGCCACAGCTCGCCCTCGTCGCGCAGATAGTGGGAGACGCCCGTGCCGTCGACCGGCTCGACGAGAATCTCCCCGAGTGCCTCCTCGACGCTGTCGTGGACGGTCGTGTCAGCGCGCAGGACGGCCAGGAAGCGGTGCTCCAGGGCGGCACGCGTGCGCAGCAGATCCGGGTCCCACTCGAGATCCGGGGCCACGCCCGCGAAACCGCGGTAGTGCAGTTCGTAGCAGAGGTACAGGGCCAGCTGGAGGTCGTCGCCGTACACGGCCGCGCCCGCGACGTAGTCGTCGCGCGGCAGCGGTCCGGTGCCCAGCACGTACTCCCCGACGGATGCGGAGACCGGGCCCCGGGGGGAGGGCAGCCGTGGTTCCTGGCTCGCGTGCGGCATGCGCCCCGGGTACCCCGGGGGTGCCCGGCCACCCGCCGAGTGGAGCCGTGGTGAGCGCCCGGGCGGCGCGCCCCTTGGACACGCCGCCCGGACAGGGCTCGCGGTCAGTCGCCCCGGGACTCGTCCTGGGCGCGCCTGTTGGGAGTGATGGCCTCCGCGACCTCACCCCGGCGGCGCCTTCGTTCGGCGGATTCCCGAGTACGCGTCTCGGCGTCCTCCACCTCCCGCAGAACCTCTTCGAGCGCCGTCTCGGGCGTCTTGCCGGTGGGTTCCCTGTCGTCGGACATGGCTGTGTCCTCCCTCCTCCTCGGCTTGTCTCAGTTCGTCGCGGTCGCGATGTGCAGGGGTACGGGGTCCGGGGGAGTGTCCTCCTCATGGCGGCGGATGATCTCCGCCCACCAGGACGCCCCGTCCTCGATCCGGCGCAACAGCACTCCTTCCCGGATCGCCCACGGGCACAGCGTGAGCGCACTGATCCCGGTCAGCTTCATCGCCGTGTGCCCGACCACCGCACCCGCCAGACTCTGCGCGGCGCGCGGCGCGGAGATACCGGGCAGCTGGGCGCGCTCGGCGGCGGACAGGGCGGCCAGGCGGTCGACCGCCTTGCGCAGGGCCGGACGGTGCAAACGCCGCTCGGTGAACGGGCCGTGCCGCCCGGGCGGTGCCCCGCACAGGCGCCCCAGCTGCTGGAAGGTACGTGAGGTGGCCACCGCCGTGTGCGGCCCCTCCCAGCGGATCCGCGCCGCCACGTCCCGCAGCTGATGGCGGACCTTGCGGCGCAGCGCCCGCACCAGCTCCGGCGGCGGCGGATCCTGCCCCTCGAAGAACTCGTGCGTCAACCGGCCCGCGCCGAGCGGCAGCGAGGCCACGAAATCCGGCAACCGGCCACGGCCGAAGGCCACTTCGAGCGAGCCGCCGCCGATGTCCAGCACGGCGAGCGGTCCCGACCGCCAGCCCATCCAGCGCCGCGCCCCGAGGAACGTGAGCTCGGCCTCCACCTCGCCCGGCAGGGTGCACAGGCCCACACCCGTCCGTGCCCGGACGGTGCGCAGCACCTCCTGGCGGTTCGGCGCGCCGCGTACCACGGCTGTCGCGAAGGCCAGGGGACTCGCCGCGCCCCACCGGGTCGCGGTCCTGGTCGCCTCGCCGACCGCGTCGACGAGCCGCTCGACGGCCTCCTCCGGCACCGGACCCCCGGGCTGTACCTGGTCGGACAGCCTCAGGCGCCATTTGGCGGTGTGAACCGGCAGTGGTACCCCGCCCTCCGCGTCCGCCACGACCAGTCTGACCGTGTTCGATCCGACATCCACCACGCTGATTCGCATGAAGGCGTGGGTACCCGTTTGCGGGGTCGTCCCACCACCAGGAGCGGACCGTTGGTGGTAAATGCGCCTTTATTCCTTGACGGGAATATAACCGCCGAGGCATATTGAAGTCATGTCCGACGCCTCGCTCTGGACCGCCCTCGCCGACCCCCACCGGCGGGCCATCGTCGCGCTGCTGCTCGAGAGGCCGCGGTCGGTCGGCGAGATCGTGGCGGCCTGCGGGCTGAGCCAGCCCAGTACGTCCAAGCATCTGAAGGTGCTCAAGGAGGCGGGCCTGGTCCGGGTCCGGCAGGACGCCCAGCGCCGTGTCTACGCCCTCGACCCGGCCCCGATCGCCGAGCTGGACGCCTGGCTGGCCCCGTACCGCGCGCTCTGGAACGGCAGCCTGGACGCGCTGGGCCGCCGCCTGGACGAGACAACGCCAAACGCCCCCGAGGAACCCTCACCGAAGGACTGATCCGCCATGCCCGCCGACCTCACCGGCACCTATCTGATCCTGGACGACGGCCGTCCCGCCATCCGCTTCAGCCGTACCTACGACCACCCCGTCGACCGTGTCTGGCGATTCGTGACCGAAGCCGACGAACTCGCCCACTGGTTCCCCTCCCGCGCCGAGATCGAGCTGCGCGCCGGCGGCACGATCACCTTCGGCGGCGACCCGGACATGGAGGACTCGACGGGCCGGGTCATCGCCGTCGACCCGCCCCGCCACCTGTCCTTCGAGTGGGGCGGCGACGAACTCCACTTCGACCTGGAACCGCTGGACGCCAAGCGCACCCGCTTCACGCTCACCAACGTCCTGATCGCCGCGGACACCGCCGCCCGCAACGGCGCCGGCTGGGAGGTGTGCCTGGCCGCACTGGACGCGAAGGCGCGCGGCGAGCGGTTCGAGGGACCGCACGCCGGCATGAACGCGCCCTGGAAGGAGTTCTACGACGCGTACCTCGCGGCCAAGATCCCCTCCGGCGCCCCCGTCCCCGGCTAGGGCCTGTTGCGAAAGTGGCCTCTGCCGCGCGACGCCCAGCACGCTCCCCCACTGCCTTAAGGGCGTGGGAGGTGCCCCCACTCGCCGCACCGCCCGAAAGCCCGAGTACGCCCAGTACGAGGGCTTCCGGGCGGCACGCCGAGAGCACGCACCGGACGCCGCGCGGCCGCCCTGCGGGCGACGAGGCCACTTTCGCAACAGGCCCTCGACGCCTGACCGCTCACGCCATCTGCCGCCGCACCAGCTCGTGCAGCCGGCCGCCGGTGTCCGCGAGGAGCTGCGTGGGCGGACCGTGCTGGGCGACCTTGCCGTCCTCCATCACGATGACGCGGTCGGCGTCCATGACCGTCGACAGGCGGTGCGCGATGACGATGCGGGTGGCGTTGAGGGCCTTGGTGCTCTCGATGACCGTGCGCTGCGTCTCGTTGTCGAGGGCGCTGGTCGCCTCGTCGAAGAAGAGGATGCGCGGACGGCGGATCAACGCCTGCGCGATCATGAGGCGCTGGCGCTGCCCGCCGGAGACGGCGCCGCTGCCCGCGACGATCGTGTGCAGGCCCATCGGCATCCGCTTGATGTCCTCGGCCAGCCCCGCCAGCTCGGCCGCCGCCATCGCCTCCTCCGGCGTGTAGGGCTCGGTGCCGCAGATGACGTCCAGGATGGAACCGGTGAACGGCTGCGCGTGCTGGAGCACCACCCCGCACTGCCGGCGTACGGCCGACTGGTCGAGGGCGGCCAGGTCCTGGCCGTCGTACAGCACACTGCCCGAGACCGGCCGGTCGAAGCCGATCAGCAGCCTGAGCAGGGTCGACTTGCCGCAGCCGCTCGGGCCGACGATCGCCACGAACTCGCCCGGCCGTACCTCGAACGACACGTCGTCCAGGACGAGCGGGCCGTCGTCGGAGTAGCGGAAGGAGAGCCTGCGCGCCTCCATCGCCCCGGTCAGCGGGCCCGGCCGGGTGCTCGCCGTGCGCACCTCGGGCGCGGCCTCCAGGACCGGCTTGATCTCTTCGAACAGCGGCAGCGCGGAGACCACCGAGACGAAGGAGCCGGTCAGCTGGGTGACGGCCGTCAGCAGCATCGTCACCGAGGTGTTGAAGGTGAGGAACGCGGCCGCCGACATGGACCCGCGCGCCGGGCCCGCCAGCAGCATGAACATCAGCAGGGTGCACACCGGCAGGTAGACCGCGCCCATCACGGTCGTGAGGTTCTTGATCCGCCCCACCTTCTGCTGGAGCTCGCGGCTGCGGGCGAACTGGGAGGCCCAGGCCGCGTAGGCGTAGTTCTCGGCCGCCGCCACCCTGAGCTTCGGCAGACCGCGCAAGGTCTGGAACGCCTGGTTGTTCAGCTTGTTGCCGAGTACGACAAGGCGCCGCTGCCAGCGCACCTGCCACAGCCCGAGCCCCAGGAACACGGCGGAGATGACGACGAGCATGCCGATCGCCGCCATCGCCATCGAGGCGCTGTACCAGAACAGCAGCCCCAGATTCATCGCGCCCACGGTGACCGACTGCGCGACGACCGGACCTAGTCCCGCCATCATCCTGCGGATGGAGCTGATGCCCATCGCCGCGCTCGCCAACTCGCCGGTGGAGCGCTCGGTGAAGAACTTCGTGGGCAGCCTGAGCAGCCGGTCCCACACCGCCGGTTGGAGGGTCGCTTCGATACGGCCCTCCAGGCGCAGGATGGTCAGGTTCTCCAGCAGCATGAAGGCCGCCGCCACCACGCTGCTGATCATCACGGCCAGACAGACCTGGACGATCAGGTGGCTCTGGGCCTTCGGCACGAACTCGCCGAGCACCTTGCCGGTCGCGATCGGCACCAGCGAGCCGATCGCGACCGTCACCAGGCCGCTGATCATAAGGTTCCGCAGGTCGCCGCCCGTGCCGCGCATGCTGAAGCGGAGCAGTCCGAGCGGACTGAGCCGTCGTTCGGGCAGCGGGCGGTAGAACATCACCGCGCGCGGCTCGAACTCCTCCGCGTTGGCCTTCTCGACCGGGGTCTCGCGGCCGGTCGCCGGGTGCACGGCCACATATCCGCCGCGCCGCCACAGCAGCGCGACGGGAGCGCCGGACAGGGCCCGGTGGCCCACCAGCGGTCCGATGTTGTCGCGCCACCAGCGGCCGTCCAGGCGTACGGCCCGGGTGCGGACCCGGGAGGCGATGGCGACCTGCTCGACCGGGTCGAGGCGCTCGCTCTCCGTGCCGGACTGTGCGGGCTCGGCGATCGGGATCCCGGCCGCCTGGCCGACCAGCTTGCACGCGGCGTGACTGGCGTCCGCGTCGGCGGCCGTCGTGCGCTTCCCGGACCGCTTGCCGATCGACGCCAGCAGTGTCTGATCGGCCTGGGCGCGGACCGCCTCACCGGCCCTGATGCCCTCCGCCGTCCGGGTCTCGTGGGTGCGCTCCAGCTGTTCGATCCAGCGGTCCAGCGTGGTCAGCAGCCGGTACTGCTGGTCGACCATGCTCTGCCAGATCGCCGGGTCCATCAGCAGGTCGGCCGCGGCCTCCGCGCCGTACAGCGAGCCGTACTGCACGCTGCCGGGCGGCACCTGCATCCAGAAGACGTCGTCGTCGGTCAACGCGGCGGCCCGTTCGGTGGCCATCGGCGCCTGGAAAAGGATCGACAGGCTGCGGCCGACGCCCAGGGCGAGGGCGTACTCCAGCGGGCTCGTCGTCGGCGGGACGTACTGGGGGTTGCCGTACTCGTCGTAGGACCAGGTCTGGGTGTCCGCGGGCTGGTACAGCTCGCGCAGCCCGATGCGGTGCACCACGCAGTCCCTCAGCGGGCGTGCGACCAGGGTGTGCTGGGGTCCCGCGACCGGCCCGAGCAGCAGCGAGCCCGCCTCCAGCCGGCCGAGGTGGTGCCAGTGGCCCTGCTGCTCGGCGTCCACCGCGAACAGGTCCATGGCGCCGGACGCGACCAGCCACAGCACCTGCGGCCCTTCCAGATCGATGCGGCTGAAGCCGGCGCAGTCGACGGGCGTGCCCATGGAGCCGAGCGCGCCCAGAACGAGGTCGCCCTCGTGTGCGGTGGTCATCTCAGTGCTCCCTGACCAGCTGGGCGTACGCGCCGCCGCGCGCCACCAGCTCCTCGTGCCGCCCGCGCTCCACGATCGTGCCGTGCTCCAGTACGACGATCTCGTCGCTGTCGCGCACGGTGCTGAGCCGGTGCGCGATCACCACACAGGCGCAGCCACGCTTGCGCAGGTTGTCCATGACCACCAGTTCGGTCTCCGCGTCCAGCGCGCTCGTCACCTCGTCCAGCACCAGGATGCTGGGCCTGCGCACCAGCGCCCGGGCGATCTCCAGGCGTTGACGCTGTCCGCCGGAGAAGTTGCGGCCGTCCTGCTCGACCTTGCTCTGGATGCCGCCGGGGCGCCGCGTGACGACGTCGTACAGGGCGGCGTCCCGCAGCGCGTCCACCACGGCGTCGTCCGGGATCGACGGGTCCCACAGCGCCACGTTGTCGCGGACCGTGCCCTCGAAGAGGAAGACGTCCTGGTCGACGAAGGAGACGGAGGCCGCGAGCGCCCCGCGCGGGATGTCGTCCAGGCGCTGCCCGTCGATGCGGATCACGCCCTCCCAGGGTGCGTACAGGCCCGAGATCAGCCGGGACACCGTCGACTTGCCGCTGCCCGAGCCGCCGACCAGAGCGACCTGCTGGCCCGGGCCGACGGTCAGGTCGAAGCCGGTCAGCAGCGGCTTGTCGAGCGGGTTGTAGCCGAAGGCGATGTTCTGCAACTCGACATGGCCCTGGAGGCGGCGCGTCGACTCGCCCGCGCCGGGGCGGTCGTAGAGCGGGTCCGCCTGGAAGTTCTCCACGTCCTTCAGGCGGGCCACGTCGGCCGCGAAGTCCTGGATGCGGCCCGCGACGCCGTTGAGGCGGGTGATCGGGGCGGTGAAGCGGGTGACCAGCGCCTGGAAGGCGACCAGCAGGCCGACCGAGATGCCGCCCTCCACCGCCCGCATGCCGCCGATCCACAGGATCAGCGCGCTGTTGAGGCTCGCGAGGGTCGGCGCGACCACACCCAGCCAGGCGGTCGGCACGCCGAGCCGCTGCTGCTCCTCCAGCGTGGTGGCGTGCTGCCCGGCCCACTTGCGGAAGTAGCCGTCCTCACCGCCGGTCGCCTTCATCGTCTCGATCAGCTGAAGCCCGGTGTAGGCGGTGTTGGTGAGGCGGGCGCTGTCGGCGCGCAGTTTCGCGGTGCGGGTGGCGCGCAGCCGGATCACGATCCGCATGGCCACCACGTTCAGCAGCGCCACGCCGATGCCGACGTACGTCAGCTGGGGGTCGTAGGTGTAGAGCAGCACCGCGTACAGGACGACGACCACCGCGTCGACGCCCGCCGCCGCGAGGTCGCGGGACAGGGTCTCGGCCACCTGGTCGTTGGACTGGAGGCGCTGCACCAGGTCGGCCGGGCTGCGCTGGGAGAAGAAGGTGACCGGCAGCCGCAGCAGATGGCGCAGGAAGCGGGCGCTGGAGAGGGTGGAGGAGATGATGCGGCCGTGCAGCAGGTTCGACTGCTGGAGCCAGGTCAACAGCAGGGTGAGCAGCACGCACGCGCCCATCGACGAGAACAGCACGTCGAGCAGCGAGGTCTGCCCCCCGATCAGGAACATGTCGATGTAGGTGCGGCTCAGCGCGGGCACGGCGGCGCCGACCAGCACCAGGAGCAGGCTCGCCAGCACGGCGGCCGGCATGGTGCCCGCGGTGCCGCGCAGCCGCGCCGGCATCGCGCCGAGTATCCCCGGCTTGCGCCCGCCCTTGGTGAAGCCCTCGCCGGGCTCCATGACCAGGACGACACCGGTGAAGCTGCCGTCGAAGTCCTCCATGGGCACGAAGCGGCGGCCCTTGCCGGGGTCGTTGATGTACACCCCGCGGCGGCCGAAGCGGCGCCCCATGCCGTCGTAGACGACGTAGTGGTTGAACTCCCAGAACAGGACGGCCGGTGTCTTCACCCCGGCGAGGGCGGCCGTGTCCATCTGCATGCCCTTGGCCGTCAGGCCGTAACTGCGGGCCGCCTTCAGCAGGTTGCTGGCCCGCGAGCCGTCCCGGGAGACACCGCAGGCGATGCGCAGCTCCTCCAGCGGGACATGCTTGCCGAAGTGGCCGAGCACCATCGCCAGGGAGGCGGCGCCGCACTCCACGGCCTCCATCTGGAGGACGGTGGGCGTGCGGACGGTCTTCGCCTTCCCCTTGGGGACCGGGCGTTTGGGCGGGGCGGCGCGGCGCCTGCTTCTGGTGTCCTGCGCGGCACTCACGGCAGCAGCCAATCGACGGGACGCTGATCGGCCAGCCGGATCGAGCCCTCGGCCGTCGTCATGGAGGTCAGGGAGAACGGCGGCCCGTCCGTCGACGACCACTTGTAGCCGCTCTTCGTGCCGGACGACTTGTCCAGCTTGACCAGCACGGCCACCGGCCTGCCGTCCTTGGTGAACTGCTCGCCGAGCTGGCTGTCCCCGAGGAACGCGCCGATCTGCTGGGCCGACTGGGCGGCACGGTCCACCGTCTTCACATGGCCGCGCAGCACGCCGTACTCCTGCGTGGGCACCGAGGAGACGGTCAGGTCCACGGCGGCGTTCGCGGGGATGGAGGCCGCGTTCTCGGCGGGCACGTACACCGTCGCGTACAGCGGGTCGCCGGCGCGGGCGACCTTCTCGACGGCGGCGACGTTCGCGCCGGTCTGGATGATCTGGCCGATGGTGGCGGCGAGCGCGGTGATCCGGCCCGCGGCGACCGTACGGACGACGGTGTCGCCCTCGGCCGTACGGACCTTGAGCACGGGGGAGCCGGCGGGCAACCGCTGGCCCTGCTGGGCGACGACCGCGGTGACCTGGCCCGCTACCGGGCTCTGCAGGATGTAACTGCCCTCGCCGTGCGTGAGGATGGCGGGCGCGCCGACCGTGGAGGCCACCGAGCCGGTCACCGCCCACACGGACGCGGCGGCGATCACGACCACCGTCACGGACAGGACGAGCCAGCCCTGGGGGCGGGCGAAGCGCACCGGTAGATCAAGCTCTTCGGGCGACTGGAGCTTGGCGAGGGCCTGTTGGCGGAACTGCACGGAACTTCCCTCACCTGGGAGAGATCTTTTACGGCATCCGAGAATCCCGGAGCCGCGATACGGCTCCGGGACTCAACGGTCACAAAAGGTGCGATCAGAGACCGGCAACCAGGTCGGTGACCGGGGCGGTGTTCAGGCCAGTGGCGCCCTCGACCGTGCCGATGGCGGTGTTGAGCAGACCGGAAACCGGGACGATCCCGTCCACCAGGCTGGTGGCGGTGCCCAGAGCGTTCACGGACAGGCCGCCGGAGACGTTGTCGAGGTCAGCGTCGGAGATCTCGACGGTCTCAACCTGGGGGGTGGAGTTCATGTTGGAACTTCCCTTCGTATGGATATTTCACAAGGGGGGAGCGGCCCCCTCCTGGGGACAGACGGACGGCCGCGATCGCAGGCGCCGGGCGTTCGTTTCCGAAAGCCCTTGGCGGCTCCTGCGGTGCGATGGATCAAAGCACGCTGCGGGTGGGCGCTTCCAATCAACCATCCGTCTCACCAGGGCACTTGCGCCCCAGGAGTACCGATCCGTGCAGAAGTGGGCACGCCATGGTGGCGACTTCTTCACATGCGCTGCGGCATCGGCTCGCGCAAGCTCTTGCCGTGGTGACGACGAATAGGGCACTCCGCGCCAATGACGTGACGACGCCGTCGGCTTGTGCAGATCATTCGCTCGCGGTGATCGGATTGGGTATTCGATGTGCAGATTTGCTGAAGCCGGGATTATGTCCGGTGATCGCGACAGAACGTTGCTGACCGGTTGCCGATCGTGTCAGCCCAGAAGTGCATAAACCATGCTGGCTTTTGCCGCGATCCGCCTCGGTCCTTCGTCTCGCCCCGTTCCCTCGTCGCTCATCGTGATGTCGGCGAACGCCATCCGGCGGCCCAGCTTGGTGACGACCGCTTCGATCAGGACATCCGAACCGGTCACCGCGCGCTGGAAGGACGTGGACTGCTGAACCGTCGTCATCGGTCCGTAGGCGCCCCGGGCCGCCGACACCGCGATCACGGTCGCCGTGTCGGCGGCGGCCATCAGGGCCTGTCCGCACAGCCCGCCGCCCTCCCGGGACAGCCGGTCCGACCAGGGAAGTCGCAGGATCGCGCGGTCGTCGCCCAAGGCCTCCACACACAGCCCCAGTTCGAGGACCCAAGGGGCGAAGTTGTCGGCGAGGATCTTGTCGGCTTCGGCGGTGGTCATCGTCATATGGGGGATTGTTCCCGCCGCGAAACCATCGCGCGCGGGCCGTGGCCGAATCGGTGCCGCACGCCGGGCGCGCGCAGAGGGAATTGAACGCCCCGCGCACACCGTGCGTACCCACTGCCGTCAAGGCGCCCCAACAACTGCCGCACGGCGGCAGCAGACTCCGGTCCCTCAGGAGGTCGAGAAGTTTGAGTCACAAGCGAATTCCGAAGCGCAAGGCCGCGATAGCGGCGGGCAGTGTGGTGGCGCTCGGAGCAGCCGCGATCCTGCTGCCGAACGCCAACGCGTCCCAGGACGGCGCGTCGGACGACGCCGCGGCCGCGCCCAGGACCCTGAAGGCGGCGGACGCCTCGGATCTCGCCTCGCAGGTCGCCGGGATGCTCGGTGACACCTTCGCCGGCTCGTACTACGACACGGACAGCCAGAAGCTGGTCGTCAACGTCGCGTCCGGCGGCGACGACGCCACGGTCGCCCAGGCGAAGGCGGCCGGCGCGACGGTCCGCGAGGTCGACAACAGCATGGCCGAACTGGAGGCCGGCGCGCAGACGCTGAAGTCCGAGGCGACCATCGCGGGCACCTCGTGGGCCGTCGATCCCAGGACGAACAAGATCCTGGTCACCGCCGACAGTACGGTCACCGGCGACAAGTGGGACAGACTGGAATCGACCGTCGACACCCTCGGCACCGGCATGGCGACCATCAAGAAGTCCGCCGGCACCTTCAAGACGTTCGCCTCCGGCGGCGACGCCATCTTCGGCGGCGGCTCGCGCTGCTCCCTCGGCTTCAACGTCACCGCGGCCGACGGCAGCCCCGCCTTCCTGACCGCCGGTCACTGCGGGGTCGCGGCCGCCGAGTGGTCGGACACGCAGGACGGCGCGCCGATCGCCACCGTCGACCAGGCCACCTTCCCCGGCGAAGGCGACTTCGCACTCGTCAAGTACGACGACCCGGCGACCGAGGCACCCAGCGAGGTCAACGTCGGCGGCGGGCAGACCGTCCAGATCGCCCAGGCCGCGGAGGCCGAGGTCGGCACCCAGGTGTTCCGGATGGGCAGCACCACGGGGCTCAGCGACGGTTCGGTCCTGGGACTCGACGCCACGGTGAACTACGCGGAGGGCACGGTCACCGGCCTGATCCAGACCGACGTCTGTGCCGAGCCCGGCGACAGCGGCGGCGCGATGTTCACCCAGGACGGCAACGCCATCGGCCTGACCTCCGGCGGCAGCGGCGACTGCACGGTCGGCGGCGAGACCTTCTTCCAGCCGGTCACCACCGCCCTGGAGGCGGTCGGCGCGACCCTCGGCGCGGGCGACGCGGCCGGTGGCGCGGGCGACGCGGCCGGTGGTGAAGAGGCAGGTGCCGGCGGCGAAGAGGCAGGTGCCGGTGAAGTCGGCGGCGAGGAGGCCGGTGCCGGTGAGGAGACGGGCACGGGCGAGGGGACGGGCAGTGGCGTCGAGGACGGCTCGGGCCTGACACAGAGCCAGTGATCCGCCGATCCATCACCGATTCCACTGATCCACCGATCCACTGATCCACCGATATATCGATCCACCCATGACTGATCCGGGTGCCGCCACGGCGGTCCAGGATCGCTGACCCGGCCCCGTCGACAGCGGTTCGCCCCCACTGAGCCGCTCTCGACGGCGGTCGAGGCAGACCCACCGTCCGGCCCACACGCGGTTCCGGGCGGCGGTGGAGCGGTCCGGCCCTCCGGCGGGAGGGCCGGACCGCTCTGTCTGCTTACTGTCTGCTCTGTGTCCGCTCCGCCGCCGCGCCGAAGGGTCAGCCGCCCGCCCGCGCCCGGAGCAGCAGCAGCGCCACGTCGTCGATCCGCTCCCGCGTGGTCGCGCTGTGCCGCACCAGATCGTCGGCCAGTTCGTCCAGGGGCCGATCCCCGACCTCCGCGAGCCGCCGCCCCAGATCGGCGAGCGCGTCCTCGATGTCGACACCGGGCGACTCGACCAGTCCGTCGGTATAGAGGACAAGCACACAGCCCGGCGTCAGCTCCACCTCCGTCGTCGGATACGTGGCCGCGCCGTCGATGCCCAGCAGCGGACCACCGGCCAGGTCGAGCACC
Source organism: Streptomyces sp. NPDC050619 (assembly GCF_040654815.1). NCBI lineage: Bacteria > Bacillati > Actinomycetota > Actinomycetes > Kitasatosporales > Streptomycetaceae > Streptomyces > Streptomyces sp. NPDC050619. The sequence goes on from NZ_JBFAIR010000003.1 coordinate 471,241, forward strand.
CGCACCCGCCCGTCCGGCCGGCGCAGCAGCGGCGGCGGATGCCCCGCGCGGGCCATCACGGCCCGGCCGCGCTCCGGATCGAGCCGCAGATACAGACAACTGGCGAACAGATCGGAGCCGAGGTCGATCAGCAGCCGGTTGGTGCTGCGCATGACCTCCCCGGGGGTCTGCCCGACGGTCGTGTAGGCGCGGACGGCGGTTCGGATCTGCCCCATCAGCCCGGCCGCGGTCACGTTGTGGCCCTGCACATCCCCGATCACGGCCGCCGCGAGCCCGCGCGTCGGCACCAGGTCGTAGAAGTCGCCGCCGATGTCCATGCCCTGCGTGGCCGGCAGATAGCGCGCCGCCGCGTCGATGCCGGGCAGCGGCGGCAGCGAGTGCGGCAGCAGGGCCGCCTGAAGCCCGTGCGCCAGCTGGTGCTTGACGTCGTAGAGCACCGCCCGCTCCAGGGCCTGGGCGATCAGCCCGCCCAGACTCGTCAGCACGGCCCGCTCGTCCGCGGGGAAGGGATGCCGTTCGGCGTAGGCGAGCACACAGGTGCCCACCGGGCGGCCGGAGGCGATCAGCGGCAGAAACGCCCAGGCCGCGAAGGTGTCGGGCATCGCCTGCCGCGCCGGGTACAGGCGCTCCAGCTCCTCCCGGGACTCGAAGAACCCGGGCACCCCGCTGGTCAGGACGTGCGTGCCCGGAGTGGGCTCGGTCAGCGGCAGGCCGTCGAACCGCTCCACGACGTGCGGGTCCGTATATCCGCGGTGCCCCAGCACATGCAGCCGACCCGCCCGGGAACCGAGGACGACCAGGGCCTGGCTGCCCGCGGCCGGCGCGATCTCGTCCGCGACCAGCTGCACCACGTCCTGCACACTCACCGCCTCGGTGAGCGCGCCGGCCAGGCTCAGCACCTGGGAGATGGTGACGAGCCGGGACGGGGCGGGGTCGTGCGGCGGTCCGGGCCGGTTCATCTCCGTCACGGTCCGCGCCTTGCCGATCCGCACGCTCAGCCCGGTGGTACTCGGATACAGACGGAACGACAGCCAGTCCCCGGGCGGCCGCAGCGCCACGAACGACGTGGCGTGCTGGCTGAGCAGCGCGGCCCGGTAACGGTCCTCGTACACCGGGTCGTTGAGCCAGGGGGCGGACGCCCACAACTGGGAGCCCAGCAGTTCACTGACGGGCACACCGATGAACTCGGCGGCCGCCGCGTTGGCGAAGCTGATCCGCCCGTGCAGATCGAGCGAGCACAGCCCGTACGGCAGCCGTGCCACCATCCGCGCCGCCTCCACGGTGCCGAGCGTGTCGGCGACGCCCCCCATCGGCGACCCGGCGATCAGATCGGGCTCGGCGTGCGGCGGAAGGCTCTCCTCGACGGCGCGCTCCAGGCGCACCGCGAGCCGGTCGCAGCCCGCGGTCAGATGGTCCCGCTCCCGGCTCGACAGCTCCGGCGGATGCGAACCGGGCCAGGTCATGAAGACCGCGCCGTACACGGTGGACTCGGTGGCGATCGGCACCGCCGCCAGCGCGAAGGGATACGGCAGCACCACCGCGATCCGCGGAAAACGGGCCGCCATCTCCTGCTCGCCGCCGACCCAGACCAGCCGCCGCTCGCGCACCGCCTCGGCCACCGGGATCGGCGCGCTCAGCCCCACCCGCTCCCACGGCGCCGCGAAGGCCCGGGGCAGCCCCGCCATCACCGCCATCTCCAGCACCGATCCGTCGGCCGCCAGCAGATAGACCGCGCCGGAGTGCGCGTGCACCTCGTCCATCATCGAGGCCAGCGCCAGCGACAGCAGGGGACGTCCGACCCGCGTCCTGGCGGTCAGCGGCGCCTGGGCGGCTGCCTGCCCCTCGGACACGCCCACCACCTCCTCGCACCGACCGCGCGACGAGTCCCAGGTCAAATCTCCCTCTCGACGGCCCATCGCGCACGGCGAGTGACACGCCCCCGGACGCGACCGCCGCGTTCGCCCGGGTGGCGGCCGGAGGGGTTCGTCGAGTCCGGGCTCCCCAGGTACTCCACGGGACGGTCACAGGGGCTGCGCGGCTTCCGGATACGCGCTGTAATGGCGGACGTGGTCAATGAGGGCACCGCGGGACGCGGAACGCGAACGCTGCGTGCCGAGGTTGCCCTCAAGACGGTCACCGCCGATCCGGACTCACCCGAACGGCTTCGCCGCGTCCTCGAACAGGCGCTCGTCTTCGCAAGGGCCACGTTCGCCGCCGTATACGCCCCGGGTGAGGACGAGGACGCGCTGTACCCCGTCGAGTCCGTGGGCGTGCCCAGGACGCTGTACGGGCTGCGCGACAGCTACCCCCGCTCCGGACGGTCCCCGGCGGCCGACGTGCTGCGCACCGGGCGGGCGGTCTGGCTCGGCCCCGAGGAACTCGCCGCGAGCCCTCAGGCCCGGCGGGCGCTGTCGCGGGAGTTCTTCCTGGCGGCCCTGCCCGCCCAGGGGGACGACGGCGCAGCCTGCCTCCTCGCCGTGAGCGAGAGCACCGCCGGTTTCGACACCGGCGACCGCGCCTGCCTCGAACTGATCGCCGACGCCGTCGTCTGCCCCGTGCCGGCCCGGGCCGGCGAGAGCGGCGACATGCCGGCGGGCGCCTTCAGCCTCGCCATGGACAGCGGCCGCGTCGCGGTCGGCGACGACGTCCTGGAACTGTTCGGCCTGGCCCCCGACGACTTCGACGGCAAGGTGGAGACCCTGCTGGGCCTGACCGTGCCGGAGGACCTGCCCTCGCTGATGTCCGTGGTGGAGGCCGACCACATGTCCATCGGCGACCGCGAGCTGGAGTTCCGGGTGCTTCAGCCCTCCGGGGTGCCCAAGTGGCTCAGGCTGCGCGGCCGGCTCCTGCCGGGCGGCGCGGGCCGGCCGGCGCGGCTGGTCGGCACGGTCGGCGACGCGTCCAAGCTGCGCTCCGGCGTCACCGACGTGGCCCGCGTCCAGCGCCTGGCCGCCGCCCTCGCCATCGCGGGCACCGTCCGCGACGTCAGCCAGGCCGTCGTCTCCGCGCTGCGCGGGCCGCTCCAGGCCGACCGGATCGCGCTCGCCGAGCTGGAGAACGACCGGCTCGTCGTCACCGTCCTCGACCCGCCCGAACAGGAGGCCTGGCCCGAGCTGTGGCGCTCGGAGTGGCGCTCCGAATGGCCCGACGCACCCGTGCGCACCATGCCCACCCTCGCCGCCGCCCTGCGCGAGGGACGCGCCCACGTCTGGCCCGCCGGCACCCCCCTGGAACCCGCGCTCGCCGAGGTCGGCCCCGGCGGCCTCGCGGTCCTGCCGCTGCCCGCCTCGGGCCACATGGCCGGCGCCTGCCTGATCGGCTGGGACGCCCCGCACGACTTCGGCCCCGACGAACGCGCCCTGCTCACCGCCTCCGCGGGCCTGGCCGGGCAGGCCCTGATGCGCGCCCACGCCTTCGACGCCGAACACGAACTCGTCGGCATGCTCCAGCGCCAGCTGCTGCCGCGCCGACTGCCCACACTGCCCGGCGCGGTCGCCGTCGCCCGCTATCTGCCCAGCACGGCCGGACTCGAGCTCGGCGGCGACTGGTACGACGTGATCCCGCTGCCCGACAACCACGTCGCCCTCGTCATCGGCGACGTCCAGGGCCACAGCGCGGCCGCCGCCACCGTCATGGGCCAGATGCGCACCGCGCTGCGCGCCTACGCCGTCGAAGGACACCCGCCGGACGTCGTGGTCTCGCACTCCAACCGCCTCCTGGCGGACTTGGAGACCGACCTCTTCGCCACCTGCGCCTACGTCGACGTCGACTTGGAGGAGGGCTCCGCCTGGTGCGTGCGCGCCGGACACCTGCCGCCGGTGCTGCGCCACGCGGACGGCGGCACCGAGATCGCCGAGGCGGACGGCGGCCCGCCGCTCGGCGTGGTGGCCCAGGCCGACTTCCCGATGAGCCCGCTGCGTCTGGCACCCGGCACGATCCTCGCCCTGACCACGGACGGCCTCGTCGAGTCCGTCGAGGCCGACATCGACGAGGGCATGGACCGCTTCGCCCATGAACTGGGCGGCTGCGACCCCGCCCACCTCGGACTCGTCGCCGACGCCCTCCTCGGCAACGCCCGCCGCAGCGACGACGTCGCCCTGCTCCTCATGCGCTACGACGGCATGGCCGTGCGCCCGCTGCGGGAGAGCTGGACGGTGTGGCGCGTCCCCCAGGCCGTCGCGCAGGCCCGCCGCTTCACCCGCCGCACCCTGCGTACCTGGGGCGTGCCGGAGGGCGCCATGGACGCCGTCCTCCTCGTCGTCTCCGAACTCGTCACCAACGCCCTCGTGCACACCGACGGCCGGGTCCGCCTCGACCTCACCCGCATCGACCACCTGATGCGGGTCGCCGTCGCCGACGCCTCCCCGCGCAGCCCCGTCAAACCGACCAGCATCGGCTGGGAGGCCACGGGCGGCCGCGGCATCCTCCTCGTCGAGGCGATGTCGACGGCATGGGGGATCGTGCCGGTCAGCGGCGGCAAGCAGGTGTGGAGCGAGCTCGCGCTGGAGGCGTGAGGCAGGCCCGTCCACGGGGGTACCCGGGTCCGCGAACCCCGAGGAATCCCGAGGAATCCAGAGGAGAGGGAGGTACGTCATGACCCAGCACGTCAGCGACATCATGACCAGCGCACCGGTGACCGTGGAGCCGCAGACCTCCGTGACGGCGGTCGCCAGGATCATGCGCGACCAGGACCTGGGCGCCGTTCTGGTCACGGACGGCGACCGGCTGCGCGGCCTGGTCACCGACCGCGACCTCGTGGTGCGCTCGCTCGCCGAGGGCGGCGACCCCGAACAGAGCACCGTCGTCGGCGCGTGCAGCGACGATCTGGTCACCGTGAGCCCCGAGGACGAACTGGGTCGCGCGGTGGAACTCATGCGCGAGCACGCGGTACGGCGGATTCCGGTCGTCGAGGGCGGACGCGCCGTCGGCATCGTCGCGCTCGGCGACCTGGCCATGGAACGCGACCCGGGGTCGGCCCTGGGCGACATCAGCGCGGCCCGCCCCAACACCTGAGGTGCGGCGCGGGCCCGGCGACGGAGTACCCGTTTGGCCCAACCGCCGCCGGGGGACTCGGTGGCAAGCACGGAAGGACGCATCCGCCCCGGCCCCGAGCGGGCCGGGGCGGATGAACGCAGAGGAAAACGCAGAAGGAAGTCGAAGCGCCGTGACCGCGCAGATCAGTGAGAAACCCGCCGTCCGCCGCCCGGAAACCGGCTGGTCCAGGGCCCGCCGCCTGCGCGGCGAACCCGCCCCGCGCACCTGCCTCCCGGCCGTCGAGAACGACAGCGCGCCACGCGCGGCGCGGCCAGATTCTGAGGGGAACATCTACCGGGGCGAGGACTGACTGGTTCCACTTCTGTAACGCACAAGCCGCACCCCCTCCATGGTCCGTTCGACGGGAGACGGGCTAAGGTGAAGCAGATGAAGGCTCTCGTGCTCGCCGGTGGTGCCGGTACACGGTTGAGGCCGATCACGCATACCTCGGCCAAACAACTCGTCCCCGTGGCCAACAAGGCCGTCCTCTTCTACGGACTGGAATCCATCGCCGCGTCCGGTGTCATAGACGTGGGCATGATCGTCGGCGACACCGCCGCCGAGATCGAGGCGGCCGTCGGAGACGGGTCGAAATTCGGTCTCAAGATCACCTACATCCCCCAGGAACGCCCCCTGGGGCTCGCCCACGCGGTACTGATCGCGCGGGACTACCTCGGCGACGACGACTTCGTGATGTACCTCGGCGACAACTTCATCGTCGGCGGCATCACCGACCTCGTCGACGAGTTCCGCGAGCACCGTCCCGACGCCCAGATCCTGCTCACCAGCGTGCCCGACCCCCGCTCCTTCGGCGTCGCCGAACTCGACCCGAGCGGGCAGGTGATCGGCCTGGAGGAAAAACCGGAACACCCCAGGAGCGACCTCGCCCTGGTCGGCGTGTACCTGTTCACCCCTCGCATCCACGAGGCCGTGCGCGCCATCGAGCCCTCCTGGCGCGGCGAGTTGGAGATCACCCACGCCATCCAGCACCTCATCGACATCCAGGCCGATGTACGGTCCACGGTCATCCAGGGCTACTGGAAGGACACCGGCAACGTCTCGGACATGCTGGAGGTGAACCGCAGGGTCCTGGAGACCCTCGAACGCCGGATCGACGGCGAGGTCGACGAGCGGTCGGAGACCGTGGGACGGGTCGTCCTGGAAGAGGGGGCGCGCATCGTGAACTCGCGGGTCGTCGGACCCGTCGTCATCGGCGCCGGAACCCTGGTCAGCGACTCCTACGTCGGACCCTTCACCTCCGTCGCCGAGAACTGCCGTATCACCGACAGTGAGGTGGAGTTCTCCATCATCCTGCGGGACTCCTCGATCCACGGCGTGGGCAGGATCGAGTCCTCACTGATCGGCCGCCATGTCGAGGTGACCCCGGCACCCAGCGTGCCCAGCGCCCACCGCCTCGTCCTCGGAGACCACAGCAAGGTGCAGATCCATACATGAACCTCCTCGTCACCGGCGCCGCCGGGTTCATCGGCTCCACATACGTCCGCACGCTGCTCGCCTCCGACGCGCCGGACGCCCCCCGGATCACGGTGCTGGACAAACTCACCTACGCCGGCACCCTGGACAACCTCGAACTCGACCATCCCCGGCTGGAGTTCGTGCAGGGCGACATCCGCGACGCCGAACTCGTCGACAAGCTGATGGCCGAAGCCGACCAGGTCGTGCACTTCGCCGCCGAATCGCACGTCGACCGCTCGATCACCGGGGCCGACGACTTCGTCCTCACCAATGTGGTGGGTACCCAGACCCTGCTGGAGGGGGCCCTGCGCCAAGGCGTGGAGACCTTCGTGCACATCTCCACCGACGAGGTGTACGGCTCCATCGAGCAGGGCTCCTGGCCCGAGGAGCACCCGCTGCGGCCCAGCTCCCCGTACTCCGCCTCGAAGGCCTCCTCCGACCTGCTCGCCCTGGCCTACCACCGCACCCACGGCCTGGACGTCCGCGTCACCCGCTGCTCCAACAACTACGGGCCGCACCAGTTCCCCGAGAAGGTCATCCCGCTGTTCATCACCAACCTGCTCGACGGCAAGAAGGTCCCCCTCTACGGGGAGGGCCTCAACGTCCGCGACTGGCTGCATGTCGACGACCACTGCCAGGGCGTCGAACTCGTGCGCACCAAGGGCCGTCCCGGCGAGGTCTACAACATCGGCGGCGGCACCGAACTGAGCAACAAGGAGCTGACCGGCCTGCTCCTCGATGCCTGCGGGGCCGACTGGGACAGCGTCGAGTACGTCACCGACCGCAAGGGCCACGACCTGCGTTACTCCGTCGACTGCGGCAAGGCCCGCACCGAACTCGGCTACGTTCCCCGGCACGAATTCGCGGCCGGCCTCGCCGACACCGTCGCCTGGTACCGGGACAACCGGGCCTGGTGGGAGCCCCTGAAGCGGCGCGCGCAGGGCCTGACATGAGGTGGCTGGTCACCGGCGCGGGCGGCATGCTCGGCCACGACATGGTCGAGGAACTCCTCAGGCGCGACGAACTGGTCGTGGGGCTGGACCGTGCCGCCCTGGACATCACCCGTCCCGAGGCGGTCGCCGACGCCTTCGCCGAGCACCGTCCCGACCTGGTGGTCAACTGCGCCGCCTACACCGCCGTCGACGACGCCGAGACGGACGAGGAGCGGGCCCTGCGGATCAACGGCGAGGGCCCGCGGCTGCTCGCCCGCGCCTGCGCCGAGACCGGCGCGCGACTGGTCCACGTCTCCACCGACTACGTCTTCTCGGGCGACGCCCGCACCACCCCCTACCCCGAGGACCACCCGCCCGCCCCGCGCACGGCCTACGGCCGCACCAAGCTCGCCGGGGAACAGGCCGTCCTGGGCGAACTGCCCGGAACGAGCGCCGTCGTGCGCACCGCCTGGCTCTACGGCGTCCACGGCCGCAACTTCGTCCGTACGATGGCCGACCTCGAAGCCCGCCGCGACACCCTGGACGTCGTCGACGACCAGCGCGGTCAGCCGACCTGGAGCGCGGACGTCGCCGAACGCATCGCCGACCTCGGTCCCCGGATCGGCCGCGACGCGAGCGGTATGCTGCACGCCACCAACTCCGGCGAGGCCACCTGGTACGACCTGGCCCGCGAGGTGTTCCGCCTCCTCGGTGCCGACCCGGACCGGGTACGCCCCGTCGGTAGCGAGGCCTTTCCCCGGCCCGCACCCCGCCCCGGCTACAGCGTCCTCGCGCACGGCCGCTGGCCGGAGATCGGTCTGTCACCCCTGCGTGACTGGCGATCGGCCCTGCACGAAGCACTGCCCCGGATTCGCAAGGAGTCACTGCGTGAAACGCCATGAGTTCCTCAAGGAACTGCACAAGGTCACCGCGAACCGCAACTACCTGGAGATCGGTGTCAACGACGGTCGCAGTCTCAGACTGTCCCGTGTCCCCAGCATCGCGATCGACCCCGCGTTCAAGGTGGTCAGCGAAATCCGGTGCGACGTCCACCTGGTGAAAGCCACCAGCGACGACTTCTTCGCCCGCGCCAACCCCCTCGCCCACCTCAAGGGCGGCCGTCACCCGGTGCGCAACCTGCGCCGGGGCCGCAGCCCGATCGGCCACTGGCGCCGCACCACCCTCGACCTGTCGTTCATCGACGGCATGCACCTGTTCGAGTACGCGCTGCGCGACTTCATGAACGTGGAGAAGCACTCCGACTGGAGCAGCGTGATCGTCCTCGACGACATGCTGCCGCGCAACATCGACGAGGCGGCCCGCGACCGGCACACCGGCGCCTGGACCGGCGACGTCTACAAGGTCGTGGAGATCCTCAACCGCTACCGCCCCGACCTGGTCACCGTCCTGGTCGACACGCAGCCCACCGGACAGGTCGTCGTCTTCGGCGCCGACCCGGAGAACACCGTGCTGCACGACAAGTACGACGAGATCATCGCCGAGTTCGAGGTGCCCGACCCGCAGAAGGTGCCCGAGGCGATCCTGGAGCGGGTGCGGGCGGTGCCGCCGAAGACGCTGCTGGAAGCACCCTTCTGGCGCTCGCTGGTGCGGGCCCGCAACCTCGGCGTCCGGCGCTCCCGCGGCCTGGAGCCGCTGCGCAACGCCCTGGAGCAGCTCTCATCCGTCAGCCGCTGAGCCGACGGCCGCGCAGTTCCTCGTAGAAGGCGGAGCAGGTCCGGTACGACGGCAGTCGTCCGGACCGCTCCGCCTCCGCGAGTGACGGCGCCTCGGCGTCCTTCGGCGACAGCAGCGGCTCGATGCCCTCGGGCCAGGCGATGCCGAGCTCCGGGTCCAGCGGGTTCACCCCGTGCTCGCGCTCCGGCGCGTAACCCGTCGAACACAGGTACACCACCGTCGCGTCGTCGGTGAGTGCCATGAAGGCGTGCCCGAGCCCCTCCGCGAGGAACACGGCGTGCCGGTTGCCGTCGTCGAGCCGCACCGCCTCCCACTGCCCGAAGGTCGGTGAACCCACGCGCAGGTCGCTCACCACGTCGAGGACGGCGCCGCGCATGCAGGTGACGAACTTGGCCTGGCCGGGCGGCACGTCGGAGTAGTGCACCCCGCGCAGGACGCCCCGGCGGGAGACCGAGCAGTTGGCCTGTGCCAGCGACAGGTCGTATCCGGTGGCCTCGCGGAACTCCTCGCCGCGGTACCACTCGTGGAAACTGCCCCGCTCGTCCGGGAAGACCTTGGGTTCCAGTACCCAGGCGCCCTCAATACCCAGTGATCGCACGCTGTCATGCCCTCCTAGCCTTGACCTGGGATGCTGCCTTCCTTGCCTTCCGCCGGATTCTGCCGAGCACGCGCCGCGTCCTGCGGGCGAGCCGCAGCGCGACGCCCGGTCCGGGCGGACGTACCACCTGCACTTCGCCCCCGCTGACCCGCAGGGCGAGTGACAACGGAAGGAAGCGCGGCTCGTCGGCGCCCGGGGCCGGGCTCAGCGCGACCCGCCAGATGCCGGCCTTGAGGCTGCTGACGGGCAGCACGGCCTCCAGCAGCGCCCCGGAGCCGTCCGGGGACAGCGTGCCGGTGGCGTCGAAGGAGGAGGAGCCGTCGCGGAGCCGCAGCGACACCTCGGTGTCGCCGGGGACGTACAGCGGCAGGGGGACGCGCAGCCGGTCGCCGGTGACGGTGACGTCCTCGGGCGTGAGGCGGCCGAGGCCCAGCCGCTTGGTCGCGCGGTCGATGTCCAGGGCGAGATTGCCGTGCGGGTCGGTCCAGTACGGCAGCACCACCCGGCCGGCGACCACACCGGGCTCCGCCGCCGTCTGGCCCTTGCGGGGGACAGGGCCCAGCCGGCACTCCTTGGTCCAGCCGCCCAGCTTGACCCGGACGAAGGCGTCCCACAGGCCGCCGCCCGGCGGGACGCCGTCGGCCGCGGTGGCGGGGTGGACGGCGGCCGTGGCACGCAGCACCAGGCGGACGCCCTCGCCCTCTTCCACCGGGACGATCTCCCGGGTGACCTCCACGGGCTGGAAGTACTGGGCGGAGTTGGTGCGTTCCCGCAGCAGCAGGTCCGCCGTGGCCTTGCCGAACTTGGCGACGCTGTCGGCACCCACCCAGGCGACCGCCTCGGCCACGTCCTTCGGCGGACCGTCGGGCGAGTCGCCGGCGGGGCCGGCCGGGAACGTCATCGGCGCCCCGCCGGTCGCGTACTCGGCGGCGAAGTCGATCCGCAGCGCGCCGTCCTGCCACCGGATGCTGCCGGGCTCGGCCCTCAGGGCGACGGAGGCCTCCCACTCGGCGAACGCCACGATGTCCTCGAACCGGTCGGCGGCGATCAGCGCGGCGACGATCCGCTGCGTCGGCTGGAGCTCGGGCGCGACACCGGGACCGAAGCGCTCCACGACGACATCGCGGATCTCGTCGAACAGCTCCTTGCGGTAGTCCGGGGGGAAGGCGAGGAAGCGCCGGCCGCGCATCCGCTCGACCATCTCGTTGCGCAGCCAGCGCCGGAAGAGCCGATCGCGCGTCGGCCCCGGCTCGGTGTATCGCTCGACGACGTCGAGGGCCTCGCGGAGGTTCTTGAAGTATCCGACCGGGTCGAAGCGCTGGAAGCCCGCGTTGGACGCGTCGTCCCGCTTGACGTGGTAGTAGCAGACGTAGTCGCTGAGCACCGAGACGTTGTCCGCGCGCAGAAACGCCTCGGTGACGAAGACGTGGTCCTCGAGGCGCCGCCTGCCCTCGGGGAAGCGCAGCCCGATGTCGTCGAGGAAGGCCCGGCGGAGCATCTTGTGCGGGGTGAGGCTGTCGATCAGCGGGGCGGTGTCGACGGTGGCGCGCGGATGGTTGCGGCGGAACAGCTCCACCGGGACACCGCGGCCGTGGCCGGCCATCTTGCCGACGACGACGTCGGCGCCGTTGGCCACCCCGTAGTCGTACATCCGCTCCAGGGCCTCGTCGCCGAGGTAGTCGTCGTTGTCCACGAACATGACGTACTCGCCCTGGGCGGCGGCGATGCCGACGTTGCGGGGCTTGCCCGACCAGCCGGAGGGCTCCTGGTGGATGACCGTCACCCGGGGTTCCTCGGCGGCGAGCGCGTCGAGCCGGGCGGGTGTCTCGTCGGTGGAGCCGTCATCGACGAAGATCACTTCGTACTCGTTCGGAGGCAGCGACTGCCTCAGCAACGAGGCGATGCAGTCCTCGATGTATGTCCCGGGGTTGTAGACCGGGACGATGACGCTTACCTTGACCGGCATCGGGTTCCGGGCTCCCTCGGATCGCTCGCCGTGTGTGCGGAAATGTTCGTGCGCGTGGGCAGATGCTAACGCCATCGGCCGCGGTTTCCACCTTCGGCCCCCCGACAAGAACACCTGCGTGTCCCGGTCAGCCGTGCGTTTTCGCCGGCGGCTCCAGGAACCCGGCCACGGGCAGGTACCAGTGGGCGAGCAGCGGGCCGGTCGGAACAGACGGCGAGTACGGTCGGTATCCCGGCGGGGCTGTCCTCCCTGACCGGCAACTGGGCCCACCCACACGCGAGTTGTGGCTTCGGCGGGCGAACGGCGGCGAGGGGAGCGGTCCCGATGCACGAGCACCCGACCGGCGGGGCGACACCGGTCGACTCCTCCGAGGCGCACCCCGCGCGCGTCTGCAACGCCTGGCTGGGCGGCCGGGACAACTACCCCGCCGACCAGGAGGCGGCCGAGCCGGCCGCCGCGGCCAACCCGCGGATCGTCCCCGCCGTCCGGGCCGACCGCGCCTTTCTCGGACGTGCCGTGCGCGTAGTGACCGCGAAGGCCGGCATCCGGTTCAGTTCCTCGACATCGGGACCGGCATTCCGACGGCGGACAACACCCACGAGGCGGCGCAGCGGGCCGACCCCGCACCCGGCGCACTGCCGATATGGTGCGGGGTCGGCCGCAGGCTCTGAGCGGGGTATTAGCCGACGACGCGCCCCAGCTCGATCCGGTCGATGTTCGGGGCCCACGCGTTCGCGTTGCCGAACGTCACCTGGTTGGCGCCCCTCTTCAGGTCGACCGGGACGCCCAGCGTCCAGTAGTCGTCCCAGCTCCAGGTGTTCTTGAAGGTGACCCTCTGGGGCGTGCCGTTCCCGACCGTGATGTCCGCCGTACGGGACATGATGTCCGTGTTGTAGGCGTGGCCGTTGTCGCGCCGGTCGTTGTGCGCGTACTGGACGACCAGCATGTAGCGGCCGGACCTGGGCGCGTCCACCGTGAACTCGGCGGTGCCGGCCGCGCTGTTGCCGATCCGGCCGATGTAGGAACCGGCGGAGGCGTGGGCGGAGTCGATGAGTTCCGCGCCGCCCGCGAGGGTGGCCGAGGCGCCCTCGTAGGAGAGCGTGCCGGCGGTCGAGCCGCTGCCCGAGACATCGAGGGATCGGACCGAGGCCTGGTAGCCCTGGGCCGTCGTCGCGATGCGGTTGTTGCCGGCCACCAGGTAGAGACGCACGGGCCGGCCAGGTGCCGCCGTCACCGTCTCCCCGTGCAGGGCGAGCTTCACCGCCGCCGACGCTTGCGGCACCACCGTGTAGTAACCGTCGCGCGGGGCGTAGACGTCGAAGACCGCCTTGTCACCCGAGCGCAGGACGAGGGCGCCCGTGCCCACGCCGGCCGACGAGGAGTAGTCGTACGACGGCTTCCCGCTGATGTCCGCCAGTGTGGCCTCGTACGAGGCGGACGGCGCACCGGTTCGGGCGGTCAGGTCGATACGGTCGAGGGTGACCTCGGCGTCGCCCTTGGCGAGCGTCAACACATGCGACCCTGCCGGGAGTTGGACCGTGACATCCTTCTTGGCGCGGTAGGTCCAGTTCTCGGTGGACGGGTAGGTGACCGTGACCGGAGTCCCGCCGTCGACCGACAGTTTCTGTGTGGCGGGGGCGCCGGACTGGTTGCCGTACAGGATCGCCAGGTCGTAAGCCCCGGCCTTGGGTACCGTCACCGTGAAGTCGACCTTGCTGGAGGCCGTGTTGAGGGAGCCGACGTCCTTCGTCCCGGAGGCCGCGTAGCCGTTGGCGTTGCTGACCGTGCCCTGGGTGTAGACCTGGCCGCCTGTGATGGCCGCGTCCTCGGCCTCGTACGACGCCGACCAGGGGACGGAGGCGGCGGACGGGGTGCCCGAGCCGCCGGGGGTGAGGACGATCCGGTATGCCGACATCTTGTGCATGCCGCGCAGCGGGACGGTCACCGTGCCGTCGGCCGCCACCTTCACCTTCGTCCGGGCGAGGACGCGCGGCGTCGCGTGCTGCCCCTCGTAGCCCGACCAGGCGGCCTCCGAGACGGTCGCGGTGACCGTGCGGCCGAAGACGGACGGGGAGACATTCTGGACGACGACGTCGGAGTCACCGGCGCTGCCGCCGAGCAGGACCTGCGCCTGGCGGCGCGAGGTGTCCAGGGAGGCGAGACCCTGGAGGGTGTCGATGGCGTTGGCCTGCGGTGGGGTCACCTTGACGGTGTCACCGGTCATCCCGGCGTACCAACGGAAGAACCACCAGCCACCGTTGGGGATGTTGGACCGGACGACGTTGCCGTCCATGTTTCCGGCGGCGTCCCAGTAGGCCTGGTTGGCGTACACCTTGTTCCGCTCGAACATCGAGACCCACTGCACGAGTTGCCCGGGGACGGACAGGTCGCGGCGGTTGGCGTACTCGTCGATGTTGATTTTGAGAGGTGCTATGCCCAACTGGCGCTCGATCGAACGGTAGTTGTCGTAGTGCGCCTGGAAGTCGCGCAGGGAGCCGGAGCTCAACTCGTGCCAGGTCAGCACCTGGGGCAGGACGTTCTCCCGCTTGGCGAAGGCGAGGAAGTCGGTCATCAGCCGGGTGTGGTAGCCCGTCTCGTTGGGCCCGGCGATCCGCGCGTCGGGGTCGATCGCGCGGATGCGCTGGTACACCGTCTTCCAGTCCTTGAAGAACCGGTCGCGGTTGACCTCGTACTGCGCCTGGTCGGCGACGCCGATGTTGTACCAGATCGCGTCGGGCTCGTTGAACGGGATGTAGACGAAGCGGTCGCTGTTCGGGTCCGCCGACACCTCCTTGGCGATCTTGTCGACCTTGGGGAGATAGTCGTCGATGCCGAGGTCCTCGTAGGGCCACTTGGCGTAGATGTCCTGCATCATCACGTTGATCTCGCCGCCGCCGTTGCGGAAGAACGACTTGGAGACGGAGAGCGCGTCGCCGTTGGGGTGCTGGGCGCCGCCCTCCGGCTTCTGCGAGATGCTGGTGATCTTCAGGGGTTCCAGCGCGGCGTCGCTGGGCACCCCGTCGTCGCTGAGCCCGTACAGCGCGCCGTTGGCGCCGAGCGTCACCGGGCCCTCGGAGGCGCCGAGGTCGACGGTGACGCGCTGGGGGTCGGCCGCGGCCGCGGGTCCCGCCGCGGGGAGGGTGCCGGCCATGGCGGCTGCCGCGAGTACGGCGGTGACGAGGGCGGTTCTCGTACGCGATCTCGTGCGGGTGGGGGTGCTCACGTTGCTGGACCTCCAGTTACTTGACGGCTCCGCTGGTGATTCCGGACACGATCTTTCGCTGGCCGACGAGGAACACGGCGACCATGGGCAGGCTCATCACCACGACGTACGCGAAGACGAGGTGCCAGTTGTTGAGGTAGAGCTGGGCGCTGGCGACCTGGTAGAGGTTCAGCGGGAGGGTCGCCCGTTCTCCGCCGCCGAGGACGAAGAAGGCGTAGAAGATGTCGCTCCAGGCGTAGAGCATCACCATGATCGTCGCGGTGGCGATCACCGGCCTGAGCAGCGGCAGGATGATCCGGGCGAAGATCCGCGCCGGGCTCGCCCCGTCCATCCGCGCGGCCTCCTCCAGTTCCATGGGGATGGCGCGGATGAAGCCCGTCATGAAGAAGATCGACGTGGAGAGGTACATCCCGGTGTAGACGGCGATCATGCCGGGGCGGGTGTTGGCGAGCCCCATCTGCCGCAGCTCCATCACGATGGTGATGACGGCGGGCGGCAGCAGCAGTCCGCTGATGCACAGCGCGTACGCCGCCGAGATCAGCTTGGACTTGCGGCGGGCGAAGACCCAGGCGGCGCCGGCCCCGAGGATCAGGACGAGAGCCACCGAAGGCAGCACGACGAGCAGCGAGTTGACGAAGCCGCGCAGCATCTCGCCCTGGCTGACGGCGTCTTCGTAGTTGCTGCCGGGCTGCCAGTGACCCGGCAGATCGAGGTTCGGTTCGATGGCCTCCGCCTGCGGCTTGGCGGAGGTGACGATCACCAGCCACAGCGGTACGCCGACGGCGAGCCCCGCGAGGAGGAGGACGAGGGCGGGACGGCCGTACCGCCATGCCAGGGACGGGTTCACAGGAGCTGCTCCCTTCGCCGCAGGCCGACGACCAGCGGGATCGCGACCGCGACCACCACCAGGAAGAGGACGAGGCTCATCGCGGAGGCCTGGGCGTACAGGCCCTGACCGAAGATCCGGAACATGTAGATGTTGAAGACCTCCGTGGAGGCCGCGGGCCCGCCGCCCGTGGTGGCCTGCACGATGTCGAAGGTGTTCATCGAGCCGATCAGCGCCGTGGTCACGTTGAAGGTGACGGCCGGCGCGAGCATCGGCCAGCGCACCGACCAGAAGGTCCGCCAGGGGCCGGCGCCGTCGCACTTCGCGGCCTCCAGCATCTCGCCGGGAATGCCCTTGAGCCCGGCCAGATAGATCAGCATGGCCAGGCCCATCCACTTCCAGCCGTGGATGACGGTGACCAGGACCAGCGTCCAGGTCGTCGAGCCCAGCCAGGGAATGTCCGTGCCGAGCACCGAGTTGACGGCGCCGTCCTGGTCGAGGAGGGCCTGGAAGACGTAGCCGGTGGCGAGCGCCGAGATCAGCACCGGCAGGAAGAAGACGGCGCGGAAGAACCGGTTGAAGCGGCTGTCGGCCTCCAGCAGCAGTGCGAGCACCAGCCCGAAGCCGTTCTGGAACAGCGCCGCCAGCAGGGCATACACGAGCGTCGTGCGGATCGCGCGCAGCAGCGTGCCGTCGTCGGCGATGGTCTTGAAGTTGTCGAGGCCGGTGAAGGCGATGTCCGCGTGGTACGAGGACCAGTTGGTGAACGGGTAGTAGAAGTTGAGCAGGTTCGGCACCAGGAAGAAGCCCGCGAAGACGGCGATCGCGGGGAGCGCGAACCACCAGGGGTGGTGCACGGCGGCACGCGGGACCCGTCCCACCGTCCTCGTTCCGCCCGTTGCCGGTTTCTGCTTGCGCGTACGTCGCGTACGTATGGCCGTGTCCGCCATCGGAAGTCCCGCCCGTGGATGTCGGGGAAGTGGGGGAGAGGTCGTCGCAGCCGGCTAGAAGCCCGGTGCGCCCTGGGCCTTGGCCACCTGGGCGAACTGGTCCTGGATCGCCTGGGCGACCTGCTGCGGGCTCTTCTTGTCGAAGATCATGTCGGCCAGGTAGAGATGCGTGTCCGGGGCGACGATCGCCTTGGCCTGGAACACTCCGATGGCCTTGGGCAGGGCCGCGACCTGGTCCTTGGACGTCTGCGGAAGCCCGTCGGGGGTGGGCACGGACGGCTGCACGGACGGGATCTTCATCGCCTTGATGTAGTCGGCGTAGTCCGGTCCGAGCCAGAAGGCCAGGAACTGCCGGGCCGCGTTCTGCCGCTTGTCGTCACCGGTCTTGAAGGCGACCACGCCGTTGGTCTGGTCGGGCGAGTACAGGCCGGTCGCGGAGGAGTTGGCGATCGGGAACCAGCCGATCTTCTTGTCGATCTCGGCCGTGGAGTACTTGGCCTGCAACTGGCTCTGGAAGGAGGTGACATTGAGGACCATGCCGGCCTCGCCCTTCCACAGCGCGTCGGCCTGTCCGGTGAAGGTGCCCGTCTTGTAGTTCTTCTGGGCGAGCCCGGCGCCGAGCAGCTTGTCCTTGTACTTCTTGATCGCGCCGACGACGACCGGGTCGGTCCACTTCTTCTTGTTCGCGTTCAGATCCGCCCACCACTGCTTGTCCAGGTCGGTGAGCTGGACCTGCATCTGCCACTGGAGGGGCCACTTGTCGCCGCCGGCCTCGTAGAAGGCGGCCGCGTCCGTGCCGTCGACGACCTTGTGGCCGAGGGCCAGCAGTTCGTCGTACGACTTGGGGAGGTTCTGCTCGGTGATTCCTGCCTGCTTGAAGACGTCCTTGTTGTAGTAGACGCCGAGCATGGCGGGGCTGGTGACGATCGCCGCGTACCGCTTGCCGTCGATGACACCGAGCGTCCGCTCGGTGCCGCCGAGCTTGGAGACCCACTCCTCCCCGTCGAGGGTGAGGAGGTTCTGCTGCGGCTGGATGAACGGCAGCGTGGAGATGGACGGCTGCCAGAACATCAGGTCGGGCCGGTCGCCTGAGGCCAGCTTGGTCGGCACGTTCTGCTCGTAGAGGTCCGGGATCGCCTCGGTGTCCACCTCGGCACCGGTGGCCTTCTCGAAGGCGTCGATGACCTGCTTCGGTGCGGTCACCGTGTTCTGCGCGGTCCACATGGTCAGCTTCACGCCGTCCAGGCGGGCGGTCGGGTCGACCGCCGTCTGCTTCGCGTCCGAGCCGGAGTCGCCGGAATCGCCGGCGGTGGGATCGCTGCACGCCGTGGCGGCCAGGGCGGAGATACATATCAGTGCCAGCGCGGGGAGAGCTCTTGTCTTCATCACGTACCTCAAGTGCCTTTCACAGACGGGGAGTTCAGGACAGCGGTGCCGAGGTCACAGTTGATGGCGGACGGGGCCCGAGCTCTCCCGCACCACCAGCTCCGGTACGGAGACGGGATGCGGGGCGATCGGCGCGGACTCCTCCAGCACCCCGTGCAGCAGGGCGAACGCGGACCGGCCGAGGCCGGTGAAGTCCAGGCGCACGGTCGTCAGCGACGGAGTGAGATAGGCGGAGTGCGGGGCGTCGTCGAACCCGGCCACACTGACCTCGCCGGGGACGGACCGGCCGGACTCGTGCAGGGCGCGCAGCACCCCGAGCGCCAGGTCGTCGTTGCCGCACAGGATCGCGGTGACGGCCGGGTCCCGCGCCAGCTTCCGGCCCGCCGCGTGGCCGCCCGCCGGACCCCAACTGCCCTGTACCGGGCGGGGTTGTGGCGCTCCGGCCTCCGTGAGCGCCTGCCGCCAGCCGGTGGTTCGGGCACTGGTGCGCCGGGTGCTGGACGGGATGGCCACGTAGTGCACGGTCTCGTGGCCCAGGGACAGGAGATGGCGGGTCGCCTCGTAGGCGGCCTCGCGGTCGTCGGTCCACACCCAGGGGTGGCCGGGGTCGGGCGTGCTCGCGGGGGTCTCCACCACGCCCACGACCGGCAGTTCGGCGGGGACGGCGCCCAGGGCCCGTACGCCGGACGGGTCGTAGGCGATCACGATCAGTCCGCCGCTCGCGTCCGCCGCCCGCCGCACCTCGGCGGCGACCGCGGCCTCGTCCGCCGATTCGAGGACGCCGATGCCGACCGCGTAGGAGGCGGCGCGGGCGGCCTCCTCGATGCCCTGGAGGATGGAGGCGTAACCGTAGTGGGTGGTGTTGGCGGTCAGCACGGTCACGGCCCTGCTGCGCCCGCTGGCCAGGGCGAGCGCGGTGGCGTTGCGCCGGAAGCCCAGCTCGTCGATGGCCGCGAGCACCCGCTCCCGGGTGGACGGCTTGACGCTTGGATGGCCGTTGATCACCCGGGAGACGGTCTGGTACGAGACCCCGGCGGCCGTCGCCACGTCCCTGATGCTCGCCGGGCGCCTTGTGTGACCGGTCACATTCATGCCAGGATTGTGACCGGTCACACTGAGGTCGTCAAGAGACCGTAACAATGGATTCACGCGACTGACGCGGACCGCCGGCCCGGCGGCTCAGGAGCGGTATCAGGATCGGTAACCAGGAGGGGAACACCTTGACCGGTACGGCGGGTTCGGCGGGCATGGCCTCCAACGGCCTGTTCAGTTGGGGTCACTCGGCACTGACGGTCCAGTTCGCCCCCGCCTCCGACGGGACGCTGCGGCTGATCCGGCTCACCCGCCCCGGCGAGTCCGCACCGTCGGCCGACCCCGAATCGGCCCTCCCGCTGGTCGAGTTGACGGCCCTCGGCCATGGCAGCGGCTGGTCCGGCCCGCGCTTCACCGGCACGGCCTTCGGCAGTCGCCTGCGGTACCGGGACCACCGCCTCGGCTCACGCGCCGACCGGGAGTGGCTGACCGTCGAACTCCACGACCCGGCAAGCGGATTGACGGCCTTCGTCGAGCTGACGTCCCCCGCTGGTCTGCCGGTGCTCCGCTCCCGGGTCCGGCTCCGCAACGACGGCGCCGAGCCCCTGGTCGTACAGTCCGTCAGCAGTCTGCTGCTCGGCGGCCTGCCCGCACCGGACGCCCTCGACGTGCACCGGGCCCGCAACGACTGGCTCGCGGAGTGCCGTTGGTACGCCGAGCCGCTGCGGGACACCGTCGCCGACATCAACGCGGAAGCCCATCAGCACGACAGCCGGGCCGCCCTCGTCCTGGTCGGGCGCGGCAGCTGGCCCACCGACGGCCACCTGCCGATGGGCGCGCTGACGGAAAGGGACGGCGGCCGGACCTGGCTGTGGCAGATCGAGTCCCCGGCCGGCTGGCGCTGGGACCTGGGCGAACGCGCGCACGGTACCTATCTGGCGCTGAACGGACCCACGGACGCCGAGCACCAGTGGCGGGTCCGGCTCGCACCGGGCGAGGAGTTCACCACCGTGCCGGGCGCCCTGGCTCTCGGCACCGGCCTCGACGAGGCGATGGGGGCCCTGACCTCGTACCGCCGTGCCGTACGCCGTCCGCACCCGGACCACATCGCGCTGCCCGTCGTCTTCAACGACTACATGAACACGCTGATGGGCGACCCGACGACCGAGAGGCTGCTGCCGCTGATCGACGCGGCGGCCGAGGCGGGCGCGGAGTACTTCTGCATCGACTCGGGCTGGTACGACGACGACACCGAGGGCTGGTGGGACAGCGTCGGCGAGTGGCTGCCCTCGCCGCGCCGCTTTCCCGACGGCGGCATCCAGGCGGTCCTGGACCGGATCCGGGAACGCGGCATGGTGCCCGGGCTGTGGCTGGAGCCGGAGGTCGTCGGGGTGCGCAGCCCCGTCGCGGCCGCGCTCCCGCCGGACGCCTTCTTCCAGCGCGACGGCGTACGCATCGGCGAACAGGGCCGCCACCAGCTCGATCTACGGCACCCGGCCGCCCGCGCGCACCTCGACAAGACGGTGGACCGGATCGCCGGCGACTGGGGCGTGGGCTACCTCAAGCTCGACTACAACATCGTGGTCGACCCGGGCACCCGCGCCCCCGGGGATCTCGCACCGGGCGCCGGACTGCTCGGCCACGCCGAGGCGTACCTGGACTGGCTGTCCGGCGTACTGGACCGGCATCCGGCGCTGGTGATCGAGAACTGCGCCTCCGGCGGCATGCGCATGGACGGCGCCACGCTGGCCGTCACCCAGCTCCAGTCCACCAGCGACCAGCAGGACCCGCTCCGCTTCCCGCCGATCGCCGCCGCCGCACCGACGGCGGTCCCGCCGGAGCAGGGCGCCGTGTGGGCGTACCCGCAGCCCGAGTTCGACGACGACCTGATCGCCTTCACCCTGGGCGGGGCGCTGCTCGGCCGCATCCATCTGTCCGGCCATCTGAACCGGATGTCGGACCACCAGCTGGGCCTCGTGCGGGACGCGGTGGCCACGTACAAGACGATCCGCGGGGATCTCGCGCGGGCCGTGCCGTTCTGGCCGCTCGGACTGCCGGGGTGGACCGATGAATGGCTGGCGCTGGGGATGCGGGTGCCGGAGGGGCCCTCGTATCTTTCGGTGTGGCGCCGGGGCGGGGAGGCAGAACTCCGGCTGCCGGTAAGGCACTTGGTGGATCAGGGGGTTCGTGTCGAGATCCTGCACCCGTCCGCTCCGACCGCCGGCTCGGCGGTGTGGGACGGTGACGGACTGCGGGTGTCGCTGCCGCGCTCGCCCGCCGTATTGCTGGTCCGTCTCGTGCCGGGTGCGTAGGTCCGTCTCATGCCCGGTGCATAGGGACGGGTGCATAGAGACGGGTGCATCGGGATATGCGCCGAGCGTCGAGTACCTTCAGATCGGGGGATCAGGGGAGTCGACCGGCCTAGGGTTGATTGCAGTCGTTGGTTTTACCTGTGTTTCCTGGGTGTGGCTGCGTATCACGGTCTGCTGGGGGCCGGGCTGGTACGCGTTGTTTTCACATGATTGAGCGACAGGTGGACTGGCCTGTGGATAGCTCGTGTTGGGGCCTTTGTAGCGTCCTGGATATGGAACTCCTTCGTTTGTCGGTAGCCGCGCGTCGGGTGGGTCTGCATCCCGACACGCTGCGGGTGTGGGCGGATGCCGGCAGGGTTGCGGTGGTGT
Organism: Streptomyces sp. NPDC050619; assembly: GCF_040654815.1. Classification (NCBI taxonomy): domain Bacteria; kingdom Bacillati; phylum Actinomycetota; class Actinomycetes; order Kitasatosporales; family Streptomycetaceae; genus Streptomyces; species Streptomyces sp. NPDC050619. Next base: position 493,040 of record NZ_JBFAIR010000003.1, read on the forward strand.
GGGTGGGGCGGGAGCGCCGGTTTTCGACGCAGGCGCTCGCGGAGTTGATCGAGGGTGAAAGTCCTGAGGTGGGGACGCGGCGTGAGGCGTTGTACGTACGGGTGTCGGGCCGGACGGGGCAGGAGTCGTCCCTGGCCGCGCAAGAGGCGGAGTTGCGGACCACCGCGACCGGCGAGGTGGTGGCGGTGTTTAGGGACCGGGCTTCGGGGCTGCGGGAATCGCGGCCGGGGCTGGACCGGTTGCTGCGGCGGGCGCGCGGGGGCGAGTTCACCCATGTGCGGGTGACTCACGAGGATCGGCTGGCCCGTTTCGGTACCGCGTGGATCACCGCGTTGCTGGAGCGGGATCAGGTACGGGTGGAGGTCCTGCATCCCTGCCGCGGAACACCGGGTGGGAGTGAGGAGCTGCTGGCTGACTTCATGATGCTGGTCGCCTCGTTCTCCGGCCGGATGTACGGGATCCGCTCACGGCAGGCCCGTCAGCGTCTGCTGGAGGCGGCTGCCACGCCACGGGCGCAGCACCGGAGTGTGGAATGTCAGGGCGGGGAGGTGGACGGTGCGGCGGAAGGTCCAGCTTGGTGAAGGGGAGACGGAGCGCATCGCGTGTGCCTGCGCGTCCGCGTTCCGGGGCATGGACACGGTCACCGGCGAGGTGTGGGGCGCGGATGTGCTGGCCGAGCGGGTGGGCTGGCTGGCGTCCCTGGTCGAGACGCTGTGCACCGAGGTCACCTCGGCACACTGGAACCGGCCCGACCTCGCGCAGCTCGCCTCCGGGAGGGACTTCTGCGGTGCCCGGCTGCCGTCGAACGCCTGGACGGCGGTGCGTACGCTGGGCTGGGGCGCGGTCGTACCCGACGGGCTGTATCTGCCGGACCGGGTGCGCAGGGTGGCAGAGGAGCAGGCCGGGCGGGCGCTGCGGTCGGCCTGGTGGCGCAGCGAGATCACCGACGCGGTCCTGGCCACCTGGCCCACCGGTCCGGATGCCGATCCCCTGCGGCGCAGTGAGGGTGAGTGGGCAGCGTTGCGGGCATCGTGCCCGGACGGGCACGCGGTGTCGGCCTGCGTACTGCGCGGACGGACCCGTCAGATTGCCGCTTTCCAGGCGGCGCAGGGCGGCCGTCTGCCAGTGGATGTGTGTGCGCTGGAATCAGCTCCGGGTGGTGGGCGGCAGGTGGTGCTGGCCGCCGCCGACAAGCAACTGTGCACCCTGACCCGCTGCGAGGACGACCCCGCCCACTACGGGGTGCTGACCCTCCGGCTGCCGGTGCGCCCCGATCCGCGCACCCGCCACGACTGGCATGCGGCCGTGATCCGCTTCCGGCTCCCGCCGACCATCCCCCTGGCCGCCGCCCTGCACGCCCCCACCCTGCGGGTGCGCGGCGGCCGACTGCGGCTGGATGTCGCGTTCACCATCGCCGCGCCCAGGACCCGCCCCGGCGGGCATACCCGTGCCGTCGCCTTCGACTACGGGCTGGGCACCTTGCTCACTGGCGGCACCCTGACCCTGACCGGTGGCGCCCAGCCGACCGTGGTCACCGACGGACGGCCGGTGTTCTTCCGCCCGGACGGGATCCTGGCCAAGGCCGACCGGCTCCGCATCCTCGGTGAACATCTGTGGACCAAGACCGCCCATCTGCAAGCCCTCGTCGACGGGCGGGCCGTGGCCGGGCAGTGGCCCGAGCCACTCACCACAGCGAAGCTGGCGGTCCTCAAGACCGAGCACGCGGCGGTCAGCAGGCGGCGGACGAAACTGAACGAGCAGCTGGCCAAGGCCGCCGCCCGCTTCATGGTCGAGACAGCCCGCGCAGCCCGGGCGACGGTGATCTACCTGGAGGATCTGCGGAACATGGAGGCACGCGGCAAGGGCCGCACCCTCAACACCCGCCTGTCCTCCTCGGTCCGCGGACAGATCGTGACCCACACCCGCCACCAAGCCGCCGCCTACGGGATCGCGGTGGTCATCGTCCCGGCCCGGGGCACCTCGAAGTACTGCCCCCGCTGCCTGCACGCCTTCCGCCACCACACCGCCCCTGACAACACCAAGCCCGGCTGGAAATGGGCCACCTGCCCCAACACCGCCTGCGGTTACAGCGCGGACCGCGACGTGGCCGCCTGGCAGCGCATCGGCGCACGCGGACTGACCCACCAGCACCTGACCGTCCTGGACCGATGCAGCGGCACGTATGTGATCCGCCGCACGGTTCAGGAGCTGGACCAGCCGGTCCGGCACACCCCCCACCCCGGCACCGTCCCTTCGTCCGGTCCTGCGCAGCCTCGCGCCGCGGCGGACCGGACGAAGACGGCGCCGACGAGAAACCGCCCTGCGCCCAGGCAGCGACGCAGGGTCCCCGCCCCACCCGCAACCTCCGCAGCGCGAACCGCCGCTACGGGCCCGGGTGGACAGCGTCCGGCGGGGCGGCAGCCCCAGTCACCAAGGCGCCACCCCCAGTGGCGCGGACGGCGGCAGGCACCGCACACGATGAGCAACCCCACCCGGCACCAGCCGCGCGGGGCCAGACTCGGCGCAGGGTTCCACCTGAATGCCCACGCCACCCCCGTCACATCACGGGCACGGCCATCCGGGCAGCCGAGAAGCTTTTCCCAGGACCGGAGCCGGGCCCAAAACCCAGCCCCACCCAGGAAAACCTAAGCTCATCTGCGACGCTGACCCCGTGCGCCTGCTCCTGATGTCCGACACCCACCTCCCCAAGCGAGCCAGGGAACTCCCCGCGCCGCTGCTGGCCGAGCTCCCGCACGCCGATGTCGTGTTCCACGCCGGGGACTGGGCCGACACCGCCACCCTCGACCTGCTGGAGAGCCGCAGCCGCAGGCTCGTCGCCGTGTACGGCAACAACGACGGGCCGCCGCTGCGCGCCCGGCTCCCCGAGGTGGCGTACGCCGAACTCGGCGGACTGCGCTTCGCCGTCGTGCACGAGACGGGCCCCGCCCAGGGCCGCGAGGCACGGTGCGCCGCGCGCTTCCCGGACGTCGACGTCCTGGTCTTCGGGCACAGCCACATCCCCTGGGACACCACCGCGCCCACCGGCCTGCGCCTGCTCAACCCGGGCTCCCCGACCGACCGCCGCCGCCAGCCCCACTGCACCTACATGACGGCGACCGTGTCCGACGACCGCCTCACGGACGTACGGCTGCACCGCCTGCCTCCACGACAGCCGGCGGCGCGCGGCCGGTAGCTCGCGGCCGGCAGCGGGATTGTCGGACCTGGCTGGTTCCAAGACGCCGAGCCGCTGGTCAGCACCAGGGAGGCGAGCGCGAGGGCGTATCCGTCGACTACCCACCGAAGGCCCCCGATGTCGGTCCCCAGGACCGGTGCGGGCACGAACTGGCGGGCACTGCACCTGGCGCTCACCCGACTCGCTGAACAGGACCCGCTGATCGGCCTGCGGCACGACGAGGTCCGGCGGGAGATCCTCCGGCTCTCGCCGTCCAGGGCACGATCAAGGCGCTGAAGACGCGCACCCCACGCGGCCCCACACCTCGAAGCCAGGCCTCTCGCTGCGATCTGCGTATGGGAGAAGGGCTCAGTGATCCGGGCGAGCCCGGACACACGCCGGCTCCGGCGTACTGGAGGGTAAGATTCCGGCCGATTGAGTACACGCGCTGGAGCAGCGTCTGCCGGGCCTCACGCGAGGCGAGGGTGAACTGGAGAGCGCCTTCGACCACTACGCCCCGGTCACGCGAGGCGCGGTTCCGCGACGTCCGCGTGCCGACCACCACCCGCTGGACCGCGGGGAGTATCCGCTGAACGTGACGCGCCGTGTCGGCGGCTGAGCCCTCGGTGGTGGCCGAGAGTGAACTTACTCCAGGGTCAGCAGTGTTGACGGTTTCGCGATCCCGCCGGACTGTGATGGACATGCCGAATACTCGCGCGCGTCTGCTCGTTGTTCTGGTGGTCCTCTCCGGATGCCTGACGGCCGCGGGCGTGCGGCCCGCCACCGCCGAAGCCCTCCCCGACTCCCTCTGGTTCGACGACAGCCCCGTCACCGTCCAGGACGGCCGTTTCACCGACAGGCACGGCCGCGAGATCGTGCTGCGCGGCTACAACGTCTCCGGCGAGACCAAACTGGCGGAGAACAAGGGCCTGCCCTTCGCCTCGGTCGCCGACGCGAAGAAGTCCGCGACCGCGCTGCGCGCCCTCGGCGGCGGCAACAGTGTCCGCTTCCTGCTCTCCTGGGCGTACGCCGAACCCGTGCGCGGCCAGGTGGACACGGCCTATCTGGCCGCCGCCACCGACCAGATGCGCGCCTTCCTCGACGCCGGCATCCGCGTCTACCCCGACTTCCACCAGGACCTCTACTCCCGGTACCTGTTCGATCCGGACAGCTGGTACACGGGCGACGGCGCCCCCAAGTGGGCGGTGGACGCCGGGAACTACCCGGACGAGAGCTGCGGGATCTGCCTGTTCTGGGGCCAGAACATCACCCAGAACGAGGCCGTGAAGCGGGCGACGTACGACTTCTGGCACAACGCGTACGGCCTCCAGGACGCGTTCCTCACCACGGCCCAGAAGACCATGGCCTACGTCAAACAGCACGTCAGCGCCGCCGAGTTCGCGGGGGTCGTCGGCTTCGACCCCTACAACGAACCGCACGCCGGCGTCTACGACTCCGGCCAGACCAGCCGCGCCTGGGAACGCGACGTGCTGTGGCCCTTCTACGAGAAGTTCCGCGCCCGCATGGACACGGCCGGCTGGCAGGACAAGCCCGCCTTCGTGGAGCCGAACCTGTTCTGGAACGCCAACATCAGCTTCCAGAAGCAGGAGGGCGGACTGCTGGACGCCGGCACCCTCGGCCCGGACTACGTCTTCAACACCCACTTCTACGACCAGAAGGCCATCTCCGGGATCTTCATGCCGGGCAAGGCCGCGGACGGCCAGTACTCGGCCGACTTCGGGACGGTCCGCGACCGCGCCGCGGCCACGAACACCGCGGGCATCATCAGCGAGTTCGGCCATCCCCTGGCGGGCAACGTCTCCGACAAGGCCCCCACGGTCCTGAAGGGGATGTACCAGGCGCTCGACTCCCGTCTGCCCGGCGCGAGTTGGTGGTCCGATCCGACGGCCTCCGGCTCGGTGCTGTCCGGCACGCAGTGGCAGTGGGACATCTACAACGGACGCCACCGCGAGCTGATGAACGGCAACCCCGACAAGGTGCTCACCTCCGGCGACGCCTGGAACGACGAGGACCTGTCGGCCGTACGCCTCGACGACACGGGGAAGGCGGCCCTGCGCCAGGACGCCCGGCTCCTCGACCGCGTCTACCCGAGCGCCACGGCCGGCACGACGGTCGGCTTCACCTACGAGGACCGCTCCCGCGACGGCTCCACCACCCTGACCTGGAACCCGGTCCCGAGCTCGCTCCCCAATGTGGCCCGGCTGGTCGGTTCGGGGCAGTACGGGCTGCTGCTGTGGCGCTCCGACGGCTCCTCGGCGCCCACCGAACTGCACCTCCCGGCGTCCTTCCCGACCTCGACGACCACGGTGGTCTCCGACCTGGGCACGTCCTACGCCCCGCCCGCGTACACGAACTCGACCCCGATCGCGGCGGCCCCGGAACCGGGCGGCACGGGAAGCCGCCGCCTCCTGCTCACCGCACCGGACAACGGACAACCGCACTACGCGCTCGTGACCAACGGGACGACGGCCCCCTCGGCGGCCCTGCTGAACGCGGCCCGCTCCGAGCTGTCCGCGTGGGCGGCGCAGCGGGTCGGCTGAGGGCGTCGAGGGGCGACTGAGACGCGACTCAGGGGCGATTGAGAGGCGATTGAGAGGCTGCTGAGAGGCGGTTGACCCTCCCCTTACGTCAGGGTTCAGGCTGTACCCCGACGAAAGGGCAGGTGAATGAGCTACTCCGTGAGGCAGGTCGCGTCCTTCGCCGGAGTGACGGTGCGCACGCTGCACCACTACGACCGGACGGACCTGCTCACGCCCAGCACCCGCAGCCGGGCCGGGTACCGCCTCTACGACGAGGCCGACCTGGCCCGGCTCCAGCAGATCCTCTTCTACCGCGAGCTCGGGTTCTCCCTCGACGAGATCGCCGCCATCCTCCAGGACCCGCAGGCGAATGCCCTGGTCCAGCTGCGTGCGCGGCAACGGCAGTTGGCCGAGGAGATCGCCAGGCTCCAGCGCCTCGCCGAGGTCGCCGAACGGGCCATCGAGGTCCAGCAGACCGGGGTGTCCCTGACCCCGCGAGAGCGCTTCGAGGTCTTCGGCGAGATCAGCTTCGACCTCAGCTACGCCACCGAGGCGCGGCTCAAGTGGGCCGACTCGGAGGGACAGCGCGAGTCGATGGCGCGGGCCGCCGCCCACAGCAAGGAGGACTGGCGGCAGCTGATGGGCGAGGCCGCGGACTGGCGGGCCGAGTTGCTCGCGGCCTTCGACGCGGGGGAGCCCGCCGACGGCGAACGGGCCATGGCCCTCGCCGAGGAGCACCGGCAGCACATCACCCGCTGGTTCACCACCTGCCCGCCGGACATGCACCGGCGTATCGCGGACGACTTCGTCGCCGACCCGCGCGCCTTCGCCCTCGTCGTCCCGCCCTAGGGCCCGGCCTCGCCGCCTACTTGGGCAAAGCCGTGCACGCCAACGCGTCCCGGATCGAGTCCGCATCCACCGAATCCGAGGAGCAACGATGAGAATCCTGATCGCCGCGGCCGGATCGCGCGGCGACGTCGCGCCCTACACGGGGCTCGGTGGAGAGCTGCGCAGGGCCGGCCACGAGGTCGCCCTCGCCACCTCGGACGCCTTCGCGCCCCTGGTGCGGGAGGCCGGGCTGGAGTTCCGCGCGCTGCCCGCCCGGACGGAGAGTGAGGGCGGCGGCACGCCGAACACACGCGAACTCATGCGTGCCGCGGCCGCGTTCGTCACCGAGCTCGGACAGGGCTTCGCGGACGCGATGGCCCGAGGCACGGACCTGCTCCTGCTGTCGACCACCACGGCTCCGCTCGGCTGGCACCTGGCCGAGGCCACCGGCACACCGGCCGTCGGCGCCTATCTCCAGCCCGCAGGCCCGACCGGCGACTTCCCGCCCGTCGTCACGGGCGCCCGCTCACTGGGCCGCCTCGGCAACCGCATGGCCGGACGCCTCGCCCTGCGCATGGCCGACCGCCTCTACACCCAGGCCGTCACCGAGCTGCGCCGCCGCCTGGACCTGCCTCAGCTCGCGCCCCACGCGATGCGCCGACGACAGGAGCAGGCCGACTGGCCCGTCCTGCACGGCTTCAGTTCGACTCTCGTTCCGCGCCCCTCGGACTGGCGGCCGGGCCTCGACGTCGTCGGCACCTGGTGGCCGTACGCCGACGCCGGCCGGCGACTGCCCGCGGACCTGGAGAACTTCCTGGCGGCCGGGCCCAAGCCGGTGTTCATCGGCTTCGGCAACATGGCGGCCGGACACGGGGAGCGCCTGACCGGCATCGCCGTACGGGCCCTGCGGACGGCCGGACTGCGAGGCGTCCTCCAGACCGGCAGCGCCAAACTCGCGGCCGACGGCAACGACGTCCTCACGATCGGGGACGTACCGCACGCCCTGCTGTTCCCGCGGGTCGCCGCCGTGGTCCACCACGCCGGGGCGGGCACCGCGGCGGCCGGGCTGCGCGCCTCAGTGCCCGCGGTACCCGTGCCGGTGACGGCGGACCAGCCGTTCTGGGCGGCCCGGCTCGCCGCGATCGGCGCCGCCACCGCGCCGATCCCCTTCAGGTCTCTCACCGCCGAACGGCTGGCCGAGGCGCTCGGCCGGGTCGTGAGGCAGCAGTCCTACGCCCGCGCCGCTTCGGCCGCCGCACAGCACCTGGCGACCGAGGACGGGGCGGGCCGGGCCGGGCGGTCAAGGCCCTTGAGCGGCTGACGGGTTGAGCCTCAGGAAGCCGGGCCCGTCCAGCCCGCGGTCACGTGGCCGAGGCGTACACGCTGCGGGTGATCGCCCACCGGTACCGAGACCGTCTTCTTGCCGGTGGCGAAGTCGATGGCCGTGACCTGATCGGCGCCGCTCTCGGAGATGACGCAGCTCTTGCCGTCACCGCTGACGGTCGCCCAGTAGGGCTTGGCGGCGGGGACGAGCGGGCCCTCCTGGAGCGTGGCGCGGTCCACGACGGTCGCGTAGTCGTCCATCGTGCCCGCCACGCACAGCTTGGAGCCGTCCGGTTTCATCGAAATGCCGTGGTGGCGCGAGTCGTTGACGAACGTGGTGCGGTCGTCGCTGGTCGCCGGGTTCTTCGGCAGGGTCTTCGTCCGGGTGATCTTGTCGGTGGCGATGTCGTACTCGAAGAAGCCGTTGAAGAACGACACCTGGAAGTACAGCTTGGACTCGTCCGGTGAGAAGGCGGCGGGGCGGACCGCGTCGGAGTAGTCCTTGAGGCCGATCGCGTCCAGCCGCTCCCGCATGTCGATGACCTTGGCCTCCTTGTACGTAGTCGCGTCGACGACGGTGATGCGCCGGTTGCCCTTCGTCCAGTCCAGCCAGGGGGCGTCGGTCGCGGTGTTCACCTCGCCGATGGACATGTTCCAGATGTACTTGCCGTCGCTGGTGAAGATGTTCTCGTGCGGCTTGTCGCCCGTGGCGAACGAGCCGAGCTGCTTGCCGGTGACGATGTCCAGCACGTGCACGGTGTTCCCGGTCGACGCCGACACCGCGACCCGCTTGCCGTCGGGGGAGACGGCCATGTGGTCGGCGCGGTAACCCGACACGGGGAAGCGCCAGTTGATCTTCCCGGTGGCGAGGTCGATCGAGACGACGTCGGCGAAACTCGGCCGCGAGACGACCACCGAGGTGCCGTCCGGGGTGGAGTACATGTCGTCGGCGAACTGGTCGTGGCCCTCGCCGACGGTGTTGCGGATGGTCATGAAGGCGATCCACCGGATCGGGTCGGCGTTGATCTCCGCCATCCGCTGGTCCTTGTCGGGGATGACGTCGATCCGGCCGATCTTCGCGAAGTCCCCGGTGGACTTGATGACATCGGCGGTGCCGTCCCAGTTGTTGCCCACGAACATCACCTCGCGCAGGGCGGCGGCGGAGGAGTCCGGCGCCGTGGTCGCGGCGGTCGCGGGAGCGGTGACAGTGAGCACCAGGGCGGCGGCTACGACGCAAAGGTGCCGGGGGCGGAAAGCAGGCATGACTGCTCTCTCCTCTGGAGGTGGGCGGCTCGTGAGTAGGACATGCCAAAAGCGGCGGCAGATCTGAACGCGGCAGATCTGAACATGGTCGGCTTCAGAGTCAACTTACTGAAAAGTAAGGAAGGGATGCCCTTCTCCACAAGACTGCGTACACGACAAAATTGGCTGTCGGACGGATGGCCCGACCTCGGGCGGAGCACAAGGAGGCACGGTGACGGGCAGGCTCAGGCCGCCGACCGGCCGCTACGGCGGCAAGTCAGCACAGCAACGGCAGGTCGAGCGGCGCAGCCGCTTCTTGGACGCCGCTCTCCAACTGTTCGGCGACACGCCCGGCTACCGGGCCACGACCGTAGCGGCGCTCAGTGAGACCGCGGGCCTGTCCACCCGTCAGTTCTACGAGGAGTTCCGCACCCTCGAGGACGTCCTGGCCGCCCTGCACCTCCAGGTCAACGACTGGGCCGAGCAGGCCGTCGTGGCCGCGGTGGCCGGCGCGGGCCACCTCTCCCTGCCCGAGCGGGCCGCCGCGATCTTCCGCGCGTACGCCGCGAACGTCACCGGCGACCCGCGCCGCGTCCGCATCACCTTCGTCGAGATCATCGGTGTCAGTCCCCGCCTGGAGGAACAGCGGCTGGCCCGCCGCGCCCGCTGGGTCGACCTGGTGTGTGCCGAGGCACAGGCGGCCGTCGCCCGCGGGGAGGCGGTGCCGCGCGACTACCGGATCGCGGCGGCGGCGTTCATCGGCAGCATCAACGGCCTGCTGCACGACTGGAACGCCGGGTGGGTGGACGCGACGCTGGACGAGATCGTCGACGAACTGGTCCGGCAGCTGCTGGGCATTCTGCGTCCGGTCGGCTGGGAGCTGCCCGCTGTCTAGTGCGGGTGCTGCCGGCTCCCGAGCCGGTTCACCGCGTCCAGTACGGGCGCGATGCCGTCCTCACTCCGGATGCGGATCCCCAGGGTCCGCGCCCGCTGTCGGTGTCCGGGATCCCGGGTGGCCCGGACCAGCGCCGAGGACAGCGTGTCGGCGGTCAGGCGGCGCAGGGGCACGGCGCGTGGGGCCACGCCCAGACTGACCAGTCGCGCGGCCCAGAACCCCTCGTCGAACTGGACCGGCACCGGCACGGCCGGAACTCCCGCGCGCAACCCGGCCGCCGTCGTGCCCGCACCCGCGTGGTGCACCACGGCGGCCATTCGCGGGAAGAGGGCGGAGTGCGGGACCTCGTCGATGGTCAGCATGTCGGCGCCGGTCGCCTCCAGTCCGCCCCAGCCCCGCTGGATCACCCCGCGCAGCCCCGCCCGCCGCAGCGCGCGCACGATCTCGGTGCTGAGCCGCCCGGGGTCGGGCACCGTCGCGCTGCCCAGACCCACGAAGACCGGCGGCGGCCCGGCCTCGATGAACTCCTCCAGGTCGCGGGGGAGTTGAATCTCGCCGTCGTACGGCCACCAGTAACCCGTGATGTCCAGCCCCGCCCGCCAGTCGCGCGGCCGGGACACCACCTGCGGACTGAAGCCGTGGAGTACCGGCCAGCCCTGCCGCTCCCGGGCCCGGAGGGCCGCAGTGGTCCGCGTCCGGGGCAGGCCCAGTCGTGTCCGCACCGCCGGTACGGCCGCGGTGAACACCTGCTCCACGGCCAGGCTCACGCTCAGCCCCGCCATCCGGTTGCCGACGGCTCCCCAGGAGCCGACGCCCAGCATCGGTGGCGCGAACTCCCGGGTAGGGGCGAGTGGTTGGAGATGGACACCCATGCTCGGCAGAGACAGCCCCTCGGCGATGGTGTGCCCCAGCGGGCCGAGGGGCGCGGCGAGGAGCAGCGCGTCGCTCGCCCGGGCCGCCGCCACGAGGTCGTCGGTCATCCGCCCGGCCAGCGCCCGCGCCATCACCGCCAGCCGCACCAGCTTGCCCACGCCGGTCGCACTGCGGTGCAGCCCCCGCCCCCGCGAGGACTCCATCTCAGTCCGCGGGTCCACCGGCAGCGGATGGAAGCGAAGTCCCGCCCGCGCCGCCAGCGGCTCGAAACGGCCGTGGGTGACCAGGGTGACCTCGTGTCCGGCACGGGCCAGACCGTGCCCCAGACCGGTGAAGGGGGCCACGTCGCCCCGGGATCCCGCCGTCATGATGGCTACGCGCACGACCGTCAGTATGGCGGCGAGGCACGCCGCCCGGGGCAAAAGAGCCCGCACACCGGCGAAGGCGAAGCCCCTGTCCGCGATGATCAGCGGTCCGGGCCGGTCGGCGACCAGGTCTTCATCGACGTCGAGCCTGGCCTGGAGCACTTCGCGTTCGTCGAGTTTCGGGTTCGCCGGCGCCCACCGGATCGGCATCCCGGTCGGCGTGCACACCAGGTACAGGCGCAGCCCCCAGATTACGGGAACATCGCTGCGAGGTTCTTGCGGGCTAACCGCGGCCACCGGGCCTCGGAGCGGAAGCCGAGCAGCGCCTGCGCGACCGCGAGCGTGACCAGCTCGGCATCGCTCAACTGCGGTGGGCAGCCCATCCATCGCTCCGCGACGATGGCCGTCGAGCCCCTGTCGGTCTCAGTGGAAGACCCGCTCCACGAACGCGTCGAGGTTGCCGCGCAGGCGCTCGATCTGCTGCTCGACAGTGAGGTGCTCCTCCATGCGCCCGCCCGGTGCCGCCTTCTTCCTGCCCCGTACGTACAACGAGCAGTCCAGGTCGGCGCAGATGTAGAGGCCCACGGAGTTGCCTTCGCGGCCGGCCGGGCCTGCCTTGGGGGCGGTCATGAGGGAGACGCCGCTGCCGGGATGCGTGGTCAGGCACAGCGAGCACAGGCTGCGGCGCAGGAAGCCGCGGTTGCCGGAAGCGGAGCGCAGGGACAGGCCGACGAGTTCATCGGCGCGTTCGACGACGAGATACCTGCGATCGGGCGCGGACAGATCGAACCAGCCCAGGAAGTCCAGGTCGTCCCAGTGGTCGAGGTCCGCCAGGTTCTTGGGCAGGGGGAGGCGTTTGGCCTCGCCCTTCGAGCAGTTGACGAACGAGGTACGGATGTCGTGCTCGGTCAGGGGTTTCATGGAGGATCCTTCGAGGGGTGAGGTGGACGGTGGTGGGACACGACCCCGGCTCGCTAGGCCGGTGCGTCGTTTCCGGCGTGCTTCGGCGTCTTGTGCCGTACGGTGAGGCCCGCTACCAGGGCGGCGAGCAGCAGGACGCCCGCCGAGCACCAGTAGGCGACGGAGAAGCCGTGCACCATGCCTTCGTTGAGGCTCGCGCCGCCGTGGGCCGGATCGTGCGAGTGCGAGTGGACGTAACGACTGGTGGCGCCGGTGGCGATGGTGTTGAGCAGTACGGTGCCCAGCGAAGCGCCCATCTGCTGAACGGTGTTGAGGACAGCCGAGGCCACACCGGCGTCCTGCGCGGGCACGCCGGCGGTGGCCGTCGCGTAGACCGGCATGAAGGTCAGGCCCATGCCCAGACCGAGCAGCAGCAGGGCGGGCAGCACGTGCGGGACGTACTGCGCATGCACGGTCAGGCTGCTGAGCAGCACCATGCCGGCGGCGGCCAGCACCATGCCGGACGACATCAAGGTGCGCGGCGCCGTGCGTGGCAGCAGGCGGGCCGCGATCTGGGTCGCGCCGATGACGATACCGGCCGAAATCGGCACGAAGGCCAGGCCCGTCCGCACCGGCGGGTAGCCGAGGACGACCTGCAGGTAGTACGTCAGGAACAGGAAGACACCGAACATGCCGATGGTGGCCAAGCCCATCGTCGCGAGCGATCCGGCCCGGACACGGTCCTTGACGATGCGCAGCGGCAGCAGCGGGCTCGCCGCGCGGCTCTGCCACCACACGAAGGCGGCGAGCAAGATCACGCCGGCCACGAGCAGCGTGAGCACCGACGGGCTGGTCCAGCCGCGAGGTTCGGCCTCGCTGAAGCCGTACACGAGGGCGACGAGCCCGCCGCAGCCCAGCAGCGCGCCCGGCACGTCCAGCTGCCCGCCCCGGCGGCCGGAGCGGTCGCGCAGGAAGGCCGGTGCGCCGAGCAGGGCGGCCAGCGCGATGGGCACGTTGACGTACAGGGACCAGCGCCAGTTCAGGTACTCGGTCAGCAGACCGCCCACGATCAGCCCGACCGCGCTGCCGCCGCCGGCCAGCGCACCGTAGACCCCGAACGCCCTGGCCCGCTCCTTGGGGTCGGTGAACGTCGTCGTCAGCAGCGACAGGGCCGAGGGCGCCAGGACCGCCGCGAACGCACCTTGCAGGGCCCGCGCCGCGAACAGCGTCCCGGGACCGGCCGCCGCGCCGCCCAGCGCGGAGGCCGCGGCGAACCCGGCCAGGCCGATGACGAAGGTGCGCTTGCGGCCCACCAGATCGGCGATCCGGCCGCCGAGCAGCAGCAGCCCGCCGAAGGCCAGCGTGTAGGCGGTGATCACCCACTGCCGGTCGGCGTCCGACATGCCGAGAGCGCGCTGGGCGGAGGGCAGCGCGATGTTCACGATGGTGCCGTCAAGGATCACCATCAGCTGGGCGAGGGCGATGACGGCCAGCGCCCACCAGCGCTTCGGATCCGGTGCCGGTGCCGGAGTCGCGGTGGGAACCTCGCGGTCCGGGGAACGGTCGGTGGCCGTGGAAGGGGCGGACGGGAGGGGTTCCCCTCCGGGACGTTTCTTGCTCATGGCGATCACGCACGTTTCGTGTCGAAGTGCTGTCGAGACAGCCGGCCAGGGACGGTCGCAGTGGTGACGACGGGCCGGTGTACGCAGCACGGGGACACGGCATGGCGGTGGGGCAGCGGGAACCGCGGACAGCACCCGGGGCCTGCCTCACCAGCTGCGTGTCACTCACGCCGGCGCTCTTGCTGGTCGTGCGGCGGAGAGTGCCGAGATCACGGTGACCAGCAGAAGAAGGGCCCGTCTTCGGGCACGCGCCCCCGCGGCCCGCGCGGCGACGAACCGCGCAGGCCAGGACATCTCGTGACGCGGCATCTCAGGAAGATGCCGAAGACAAGAAACAAGAAGGGGGAAGAGTTACCGCGCGCCGCAGAGGAGGGAGGGCACACGGCCGGAGGCAACTATGGCCGCAACGCATTCGGCACGGTCCATGTCTCTCGCCTCCTTCCGGGCAGGGCACGCGGTGCGTGTCGACGCCGAGCGCGCCGAGCGGGGCGGCAGAGAACCTGCCGCGCGAAATCCCGGACAGGATATCCCATCGACTCGGCGCCCAGCATGGGTGATTGCTTGACAGCTGCTGGTGCAGCCCCGACACGTATGCGGCCTGGCCGCCGCGGGGCTTGATGTCCAGCACGACCCAGGTGCCGAGTAGTCCTGCTGCTCTCGCTCGACCCCAGGCTCGACGTCGATGAAGACCTGGTCGGCGACCGGCCCGGACCGCTGATCATCGCGGACAAGGGCTTCGCCTCCAAGGAGTTCGAGAATGACCCGGTCACGCGTGGGGCCGAACTGCTGCGGCCCTCGTTCAAGCGGGAGAAGAAGCGCAAGGGCGAGGGCCTGCTCAAGTCGGTGCGCCAGCTGATCGAGTCCGTGAACGACACCCTCAAGGGGCAGTTGGACCTGGAGCAGCACGGCGGACGGACGCAACCACAAGACCGGCGCCCCGAGCACGCGGTCGCCGGTCGCATTCGATCACTGAATACATCGGACTTATTCGTCTAGGTGAGACACACCAGTAGGAAAGCCGCGGCCACCGCGGCGCCGCCCAGCAGGCAGCAGGCCAGCAGGTGGCGCCGCAGGTGGCGGTACGCCTCCTCGTACTCGCCCCGCAACTCCCCGGCCCGCGCCGCCGTGCGCTGCCAGGAGGCGCGGGCGAGCGCGAGGTACTCCGCCTCGAACCGGCGCTCCAGTTCCTCCCGCTGAGCGTCGGTCAGCCAGTGGACCGGGGCGGTGAAGCGCGCGGCGGCGGTACGTCCCTCCTCGTGGGTGGCGGCCAGGAGCAGATGGCCCTCGATGCCGTTGAGGAGCGTCTGGGCGTCCTTGGCGCTCATGGGGCGACCAACTCCTTTTCCGACGAAGGGGTGTGGTGCAGGTCGAACGCGGGGGATTCGCTGCGGATCCTGGGAAGGGTGAGGAAGTTGTGCCGGGGCGGCGGGCACGAGGTCGCCCACTCGAGCGAGCGGCCGTAGCCCCACGGGTCGTCGGCAGTGACCGGCTTGCCGTACTTGGCCGTCTTCCACACGTTGTAGAAGAAGGGCAGGATGGACAGGCCGAGGAGGAAGGAGAAGACGGTCGACAGGGTGTTGAGCGTGGTCAGGCCCTCCACCGCCAGATAGTCGGGAATCCGGCGCTGCATTCCGTTCACGCCCAGCCAGTGCTGGACCAGGAAAGTGCCGTGGAAGCCGATGAACAGCGTCCAGAAGGTCATCTTGCCGAGCCGCTCGTCGAGCATCTTGCCGGTGAACTTGGGCCACCAGAAATGGAATCCGGCGAACATCGCGAACACCACGGTGCCGAAGATGACGTAATGGAAATGGGCCACCACGAAATAGGTGTCGGAGGTCGGGAAGTCCAGCGGCGGTGAGGCGAGCATGACGCCCGTCAGGCCGCCGAACACGAAAGTCACGAGGAAGCCCATGGCCCACAACATGGGCGTCTCGAAGCTCAGGGACCCCTTCCACATCGTTCCGATCCAGTTGAAGAACTTCACGCCCGTCGGTACGGCGATCAGGAACGTCATGAAGGAGAA